>NZ_JBIAIL010000001.1:0-515840 GCF_042871425.1 Micromonospora sp. NPDC005806
GCGGCCCCCCCACCGCCGCCCCCCCCCCCGTGCCCCCCCCCCTGACCCCCCCCGCCCGCCCGGAGCCGGGCACGGCGGGCCACACCCGCCAACCCCAACCACCGAGACAAACGGAACCACAGACGACCGGTCAGGCAGCAGGCCAGTCCTGGGAGGCCAGACGTGGCGAGACCGCCCCGGGCGGGGCGGCCTCGAGCCAGGAGAGGAAGCCGGTGACCGTGGACCGTGCCATGGCGATCTCGACCGGCGCGTGGTTACTGGTACAGCGGAGGATCACCCAGTCGGTCGGCATGGAGAGCTGTTCCTGCCCCTCCGGCAGCCGGCGGCGCTCCACGGCGAGCACCTTGCGGGAAAGCACCCGCTTGGGACGCAGGGCGAAGCTGAACATGCGATACCAGCGGAGTTCGTCGCCGACGAAACGGGCGAAGCCGGGTGACCAGCCTCGCCCGTCGAGGATCGTGGAGACCCGGACGCTGAGTCGGATGATGCCTCCGTTGCGGGTGAACAGAGCCCGCCGGATGAAGAGGATCAGAAGCGCGGCGAGCACGACCGCGACGCCGATTCCGATCCCTTCCACGATCTCCATCGGCGGGTCGGCTCAGCGCGCCGGGGTGGCGGGGGTGGCGCTCTCGGCGAGGACGGTGACGCCCTCACCGGTCACCGACAGGAAGCCGCCCGCGATGTCGTAGGCGAGCTGCTGGCCGCCGGCCTGCTTGATGCGTACCTGGCTGGGCTCTGCGAGCTGGCCGAGCAGGGGCGCGTGCCCCGGCAGCACACCCAGCTCACCCTCGGTCGTCCGGGCGACGACCATCTCGGCCTCGCCGGACCAGACCTTCTCCTCGACGGCTACGAGCTCGACGTGAAGCTGCTGTGCCACGCTGTCTCCTTGCTGCGGCGGCGGATTGCCGAAAGTCTAGTCGCGGCCCTGATGGTCACCCAACGCGGGTGGCGAGAGCTGCGCCACGTCACGTCAACGGGCCCCGACGCCCGCCGGGGACCGTTGGCGCTCAGGCTACTTGTTCTTCTGCTTGAAGTCGGGGTGCTCGAGCATGAACGCGTCGAGCTGCTCGTTGCGCAGCGCCGCGAAGAAGTCCTCGGCCGGAGGCAGCAGTCGCTCCCCCTTGTACGCGCCGGTGCTGGGGACGGGGCCGCCCGGCAGCTTGATCGTCTCGATCGAGTCGGAGCGGATGTTCTTGAGGGCGAGGGCGAAGTCGACCACGCTGTTGCCCCGGCCGTTGAAGATCAGCGACTGCCCGGCCGCGCGGAGCACCCGGTCGAGCTTGACCGGGTTGGTCGCCACGTCGGCGCTGAACGCCTGGTCGACCATCGCCTTGATGAACTGCTGCTGGTGCCGCTGCCGGCCGTAGTCGGCGTCCGGAACGCCGTTCTTCGGATAGCGCTGCCGCACGTAGTCCAGCGCCTGCCAGCCGTTGAGGTGGGCGTCGCCCTTCTTGTACTCGGCCTGCGGGCCGAGGTAGCCCCCACCGCCCGGCTTCAGCTCGCGCATGGTGCCGTCGGGCTTCCGGTGCTCGGACTTCACATCCCGCTCGATGTACATGTCGACGCCGCCCATCGCGTCGACGATCTTCTTGAAGCCGGTGAAGTTGATGATCGCGCCGGCGTCGAAACGCTCGATCCCCGTGACCTGCTGCACGGTCTTGGCGAGCAGCTCGAAGCCGCGCGCGGCGTCCGGGTTCTGCCCGGGCACCCGGCTGCCGAACGACATGGCGGCGTTGAGCTTGTCGGTGCGCCCGGAGAAGTTGGCCTTGGGGAACTCGGGGATGTCCACCCGCAGGTCCCGGGGCAACGAGAGGAGGTAGCCGCGGTCCAGGCTCGCGGGCACGTGCAGGATCATGATCGAGTCGGCCAGCGGCGGGGTCTCCGGCTTGCGGGGGTCGATACCTACCAGCAGGATGTTCAGCGGGCCCTTGATGTTGCTCTTCTTCTCCGTGGCGCCGGCCGCCTGGTCGCCGAAGAGGTCCCCCTTGCCCACCGCGCCCTCGTAGCGGTTGACCAGCGTGTGGTAGCCCACCAGAGTGGCGCCGCTCAGCACCATGAGGACCACGCCGAAGACGGTGCACACCCGGGCCCACCGGGGGACACCCCGCCAGATGGACTGCTTGCCGCCGTCCTTGCCGGCCTTAGCCACGAGCATCTCCAATCGTCACGCCCACGATTGGTAGACGGGCGCACGGATCCGTTCGGTTGCAAGAGATCAACGCCCATGACGTGGACGTCGTGTCACGAAACGGTACCGCGCGGTCTGCCGAACCGCTTGCCGCAGAACCGGACATCTGCTACTGCACCGCCCCGAACAGGCGAAGGCCGCCCCGACATTCGTCGGGGCGGCCTTCGTGGAGTGTGACGAGAGCCTCAGCTCTCCATCAGCTCCTTGGCCTTGCGCTCCAGGTCCTCGAGACCGCCGCACATGAAGAAGGCCTGCTCAGGGAAGTGGTCGTACTCGCCCTCGCTGATCTTCTTGAACGCCTCGATGGTCTCCTTGATCGGGACCGTCGAGCCCGGCACGCCGGTGAACTGCTCGGCGGCGTAGGTGTTCTGCGACAGGAAGCGCTCGATCCGCCGGGCCCGGCCCACGGTGATCTTGTCTTCCTCGGAGAGCTCCTCGATGCCGAGGATGGCGATGATGTCCTGCAGGTCCTTGTAGCGCTGCAGGATCCGCTTCACCTCGGTGGCGACCTGGAAGTGCTCCTGGCCGACGAAATCCGCGGCGAGGATCCGGGACGAGGACGCCAGCGGGTCCACGGCCGGGTAGATGCCCTTGTCGGAGATCGACCGCTCCAGGTTGGTGGTCGCGTCCAGGTGGGCGAACGTGGTGGCCGGCGCCGGGTCGGTGTAGTCGTCGGCGGGCACGTAGATCGCCTGCATCGAGGTGATGGCCTGGCCCCGGACGGAGGTGATCCGCTCCTGGAGCTCGCCCATCTCGTCGGCCAGGGTCGGCTGGTAACCCACGGCGCTCGGCATCCGGCCGAGCAGCGTGGAGACCTCGGAACCGGCCTGGGTGAAGCGGAAGATGTTGTCGATGAAGAGCAGCACCTCCTGCTTCTGCACGTCGCGGAAGTACTCCGCCATGGTGAGCGCGGAGAGGGCGACCCGCAGCCGGGTGCCCGGCGGCTCGTCCATCTGGCCGTAGACCAGCGCGGTCTTCTCGATGACGCCGGACTCGGTCATCTCGGCGATGAGGTCGTTGCCCTCACGGGTGCGCTCACCCACGCCGGCGAAGACCGACGTACCACCGAAGTTCCGGGCCACGCGGGTGATCATCTCCTGGATGAGCACCGTCTTGCCCACGCCGGCGCCGCCGAACAGGCCGATCTTGCCGCCCTTGACGTACGGGGCGAGCAGGTCGATGACCTTGATGCCGGTCTCCAGCATCTCGGTCTTCGGCTCCAGGTCCGCGAAGGCCGGGGCCTTGCGGTGGATCTGCCAGTGGTCGTCGGGGGTGAGCGTCTCGCCCTCGCGGAGGTTGAGGACCTCGCCGATGGCGTTGAACACGTGACCCTTGACCGCGTCGCCCACCGGCACAGTGATCGGCGAGCCGGTGTCGCGCACCTCGGTGCCGCGGACCAGGCCGTCGGTCGGCTGCATGGAGATGGCGCGGACCACGTTGTCACCCAGGTGCTGGGCGACCTCGAGGGTCAGCGTCTTCTCGCCGCCGGAGAGCGTCACGTTCACGTGCAGGGCGTTGAACAGGTCCGGCATGGCGTCGCGCGGGAACTCGGCGTCGACGACCGGGCCGATGACCCGGACCACGCGACCCGTGGCCGTCTTGGTCTCTACTGGGGCAGTCATCACACTTCACTTCCCGCCGCGGCCAGCGCGTTCGCGCCGCCGACGATCTCACTGATCTCCTGGGTGATCCCGGCCTGGCGGGCCGAGTTCATCTCACGCGTGTACTTGTCGATCATCTCTTCGGCGTTGTCGGTGGCGCTCTTCATCGCCCGCCGCCGGGCCGCCGACTCGCTGGCCGCCGACTCCAGCAACGCCGCGTAGATCCGCGTGTTGATGTACCTCGGCAGCAGCGCGTCGAGCAGCGCGTCCGCCTCCGGCTCGAACTCGTACGCCGGCAGCAGACCCTCGGACCGGGGCCGGTCCTCGACCTGCATCGGACCGATGATCCTCGCGACCGGCGTCTGGGTCATCAGCGACTTGAACTCGGTGTAGACGATGTGCAGCTCGTCGATGCCGACGATCCCGTCCGCCCCGGCCTGGCCGTTCACGTCGTCCGCGCCCGCGGTGAACGCCTTGATCAGCGTCTCGCCCACCTCACGGGCGTCGGCGAAGTCCGGCTGCTCCGAGAAGCCGGTCCAGTTCGCCGCGATGTCCCGGTTGCGGAACCGGTAGAACGTGACGCCCTTGCGGCCGATGACGTAGAGCACCGGCTCCTTGCCGTCGGCCTTCAGCCGGGCGATCAGCGACTCCGCCGTCTTGATCGCGCTCGTGCTGTAACCGCCGGCCAGACCCCGGTCTGCGGTGACCAGCAGGACGCCGGCCCGCCGCACCTGCTCGCGCGGGGTGAGCAGCGGGTGGTCGATCCGGGAGTTGGACGCCAGCGCCGTGAGCACGTCGGTGATCGCCTTGGCGTACGGCAGCGACGCCGCCACCCGGGCCTGGGCCTTGGCGATGCGGCTCGTCGCCACGAGCTCCATCGCCTTGGTGATCTTCTTCATCGACTTCGCCGAGCGGATCCGTTGACGAAGAACGCGTACCTGGGCGGCCATGATCAGCTCTCAGCCGGGCGGTCGGTCGTGCCCTCGCGGAAGCGGGTCACCGTCTCGCGGGCCTCCTCGCCCTCCAGCGCCTTGGCCGGGGCCTCGTTGATCCGCGGCTCCTCCTCCTTACCGAGGAAGAGCTTCTTGAAATCGGTGATCGCCGAGTCGAGGGAGCCGATGATCTCGTCGTCCCACTTGTTGTCCGCGATGGCGGCCAGGACGCCCTCGTGCTTGTGCCGGAGGTACTGCAGGAACTCCGACTCGAAGCGCTTGATCTCGCCGACCGGGATGTCGTCGAGCTTGCCCTCGGTGCCGGCCCAGACCGAGACGACCTGCTCCTGCACCGGGTACGGCGAGTAGTTCGGCTGCTTGAGCAGCTCGACCAGGCGGGAGCCGCGCTCCAGCTGGGCGCGGGAGGCCTTGTCCAGGTCGGAGGCGAAGGCGGCGAACGCCTCCAGCTCGCGGAACTGGGCCAGGTTGAGCCGGAGCGAACCGGCGACCTTCTTCATCGGCTTCACCTGCGCGGCGCCACCGACCCGGGAGACCGAGGTGCCGACGTTGATGGCCGGCCGGACGCCCTGGTTGAACAGGTCGGTCTCCAGGAAGATCTGGCCGTCGGTGATGGAGATGACGTTGGTCGGGATGAACGCCGAGATGTCGTTCGCCTTGGTCTCGATGATCGGCAGACCGGTCATCGAGCCGCCGCCCAGCTCGTCGGAGAGCTTGGCGCAGCGCTCCAGCAGCCGGGAGTGCAGGTAGAAGACGTCACCCGGGTACGCCTCGCGGCCCGGCGGGCGGCGCAGCAGCAGCGACACGGCCCGGTACGCCTCGGCCTGCTTGCTCAGGTCGTCGAAGACGATCAGGACGTGCTTGCCGCCGTACATCCAGTGCTGGCCGATGGACGAGCCGGTGTACGGGGCGAGGTACTTGAAGCCGGCCGGGTCGGAGGCCGGGGAGGCGACGATGGTGGTGTACTCCATCGCGCCGGCCTCCTCCAGCGTCCCCTTGATGGAGGCGATGGTGGAGGCCTTCTGGCCGACGGCGACGTAGATGCAGCGGACCTGCTTCTTCGGGTCGCCGGAGCGCCAGTTGTCCCGCTGGTTGAGGATGGTGTCCAGGGCGACCGTGGTCTTGCCGGTCTTCCGGTCACCGATGATCAGCTGCCGCTGGCCCCGGCCGATCGGGGTCATCGCGTCGACCGCCTTGATGCCGGTCTGCATCGGCTCGAACACCGACTGCCGGGACATCACGTTCGGCGCCTGCAGCTCCAGCTCGCGGTAGCCCTCGTTCGCGATGTCGCCGAGGCCGTCGATCGGCTGGCCGAGCGCGTTGACCACGCGGCCCAGGAAGGCGTCGCCGACCGGCACGGAGAGCACCCGCTCGGTGCGCTTGACGCGCTGCCCCTCCTCGATGCCGCCGTAGTCACCGAGGACGACGACACCGATCTCCCGGACGTCGAGGTTCAGCGCCACGCCCAGCGTGCCGTCCTCGAACTCCAGCAGCTCGTTGGTCATGGTCGAGGGGAGACCCTCGACGTGGGCGATGCCGTCGCCGGCGTCGGAGACGGTGCCGACCTCCTCGCGGGAGACGTCGGCCGTGTAGGAGGAGACGTAGCGCTCCAGGGCGCCGCGGATCTCCTCCGTCGAGATGGTCAGCTCGGCCATCCTCTGCTTCCTTAAGTATCAGGGGCCCGGGATACCTAGTACCGACCGGTCCGATGGCGTCGAATCAGGGCTGCTAAGACGCTGGTCAGCGCTTCGCGAGCGCGTTGCGGGTCTCGTTGAGGCGGCGCAGGACGGTGCCGTCGTACAGGTCGGAGCCGACCCGCACACTCACCCCACCGAGCACGTCAGGGTTCACCGTCTGCTTGACGGAGACCTCCCGACCGTACATCTCGGAGAGGCGGGCCCCGAGGCGTCGCTCCTCCTCGTCACTCAGCGGGGCCGCCACGGTCACGTACGCGACCTGACGGTCCCGCCGGTCGGCGGCCAGCTCGACCAGCCGGGTGAGCGCCCCGATGAAGGAGCGTCCCCCGAAGCCGGCGAGCGCGGCCTCGACGAGGCGGACGGTGACCGGCCGGGCCTTGCCGGCGAGCAGCTGGTCGGCCAGGGTGGCCCGCTGCTCGGCCGGGGCCATCGGGTCGGAGAGCGCGTTGGACAGCTCGGGCGAACCGGAGACGACCTGCCCGAAGCGGAACAGCTCGTCCTCGACCTCACCCAGCTCGCCGGCCTTCTCGGCGCTCGCCAGGAGCGCCTCGACGCCCAGCCGCTCGGCGCCGTCGAGCAGTTGCGACGGGGCCGACCAGCGGCCGGAGACCAGCGCGGCGAGCAGGTCGAGCGCGTCGGCGCCGACCTTGCCGCTCAGGATGCCCGTGAGCAGTCCGGTGCGGTCCTCGCCCGAGCGCGCCGGGTCCGACAGCGCCCGGCGCAGCCGCGGCTCGCGCCGCAGCAGGGCGGCGACGGAGAGGATGTCGTCGGCGGTGGAGGCCACCGCCGACGGCTCCGCGCCGCGGGCGTACGCGTCGAGGCGCTCGGCCGCGACCTTGTACGACTCCCGGCTGGCGGCCTGCATCAGCGGGCCCCCGTGCTCTCGAGACCGCTCAGGAACCGGTCCACGGTGCCCTTGCGACGCGCCTCGTCGGCGAGCGACTCACCGACGATCTTGCTGGCCAGGTCCACCGCGATGGTGCCGACCTCGGTGCGCAGCTCGCGCACGATGGTGGCCCGCTCGGCGGCGAGCTGCTCCTTGCCGGCGGCGATGATCCGGTCGGACTCCTCACGCGCCTTGGCGAGGATGTCCTGCCGGATGCCCTCGGCGTCGGCCCGGGCGTCGTCGCGGATCTTGGCGGCGTCGGTACGCGCCTCCGCGAGCTGGGCCCGGTACTGCTCGAGCAGCTTGTTGGCCTCGGCCTGGGCGGCCTCGGCGCGCTTGATGCCGCCCTCGATCGCGTCGACCCGGGCCTGGAACGTCTGCTCCATGCGCGGGAAGACGAACTTCATGAGCACGACGCAGAGCAGGATGAAGGCGATCCCACCGACCACGATCTCCTGCCAGGCAGGGATGATCGGGTTGTGGGTCGCCCCACCGCCCTCAGCGGCGAGGAAGTACATGGAAGACCTCCCGGTCAAAGGGCGGGATCAGGAAAGCGTGCCCTGCCAGATGAAGCCGAACGCGATGCCGAGCAGCGCGAGCGCCTCGATGACGGCAAAGCCGATCCAGACGTACGGCAGGGTCATCCGGGACGACTCCGGCTGCCGGGCGGTGGACTGGATGTAGGCCGAGAAGACCAGGCCGACGCCGATACCCGGGCCGATGGCGGCGAGGCCGTAGCCGATGGCGGCGGTGCTGCCAACTACACCTTGCGCGGCGAGAACGTCCATTGGTTGGTTCCTCCTGGATATCACGCGTGACGATCACGCGAGACGACAACGGTTGGTGCGGTGGATCAGTGCTCTTCGGCGAGCGCGCCCTGTACGTAGCTGGCGGTCAGCACGGTGAAGACGTAGGCCTGCAGGACGATCACCAGGAACTCGAGGAAGGTGAGCGCGATCGTCATCACCCAGGACAGCACCGAGACCGGCGCCAGCCAGGCGTTGGCGCTGATCATGGCGAAGCCACCGAGCGTGAAGACCAGCAGGAGCATGTGGCCGGCGAACATGTTCGCGAAGAGACGGACGGCGAGCGAGAACGGCCGGACCAGGAACGTCGAGAAGAACTCGATCGGGATCAGCAGCGGCAGGATGTACCAGGGCGCCGGCGGGATCAGAGAGTTCTTGAAGTACTTGACGAAGCCGTGGTGCCGGATGCCGATCCAGTTGAACATCACGTAGCTGATCACGGCGAGGAACGCCGGGAAGGCGATGTGCGAGTTCGGCGAGATCTGGAAGAACGGGATGATCGCGAACGCGTTCGTCAGCAGGATGAAGCAGAAGAGCGTGGTGAAGTACGGCGCGAACCGCACCCCCGCGTGCCCGATCATGTCGACGGCGATGTTGTTCCGCACGAAGCCGTAGATCGACTCGGCGAACCACTGCTTCTTCGTCGGCACCAGCTTCGGGTTCCGGTAGCTGGCCAGGAAGAAGATGATCAGGACGCCGACGGCGAGCCAGACCATGGCCGTGATCTTCGTGAACCAGTAGTTGTCGTGCGCACCCCAGGGCAGGATGCTGGGCAGGTAGAAGTCCTCCACGCTGGGTGGGAATTCCGCCTGGCCCTGAGCCAGGACGTTCGCCTGTCCGAACACCGCGTCCCTTCCTAAGTAGGCGTGCCCAGGCGGCGGACGACCAGGATGATCCCCCCGGCCATGCCGAGCACGACCCCGACCCCGGTGGCGATGCCGCCGGTGTCGAGCCAACGGTCGACCAGCCAGCCGATGAAACCCCAGACGAGCATGCCCCCGATGAGGTATGAGAGCGCGGTCCAACCCTGACCGGCACCGGACGGAGAGTCGCCCGGGCCGCCAGCGCTGGGGGGTTTCTGGTCACCGGCCATGACGGGGCGAACGATATCAGTCGAGGAGACGAGGCTGTGCCTCACCCCCCGCACAACCTGGTTGTGTGGGACACGGGTGGGCGAAGTCGTCTGGAGGCACGCTACTCCTCCCTCGCCACTGAGAGAATGACCGATCACGGACACATCGGCGTGCCGCCCGAAGGATGGGACAGCGCCGTCGATCGACTCCGCAGATGTCCGCGCGGTGTACTCAGCGAGACACCCGGCGGGCGTGCACCGTGGCCAGCCACCGGATGTGCACGCCGGTCCAGACCACCACGCCGGCCGCGATGCCCAGGCAGAACGGGATCAGTCCCGGCCAGCCGGTCGACGCCACCAGCACCATCACCCCACCGAGCAGGGAGAACTTGGCGAAGTAGAGGCCGAGCCCGAAGGGCAGCACCAGCTGCGGGTCGCGGGCGTCGGCCCAGGCCAGCACGACGGTGGTGAGCGTGTAGCTGAGCGCGGTGACGGCCACCCCGGCCGCCGCGCCGAGCGCGCCGTCCGCGCCGCGGGTCACCCCACCCACCACCGCCGCCGGCGCGGCCAGCGCCGCCGTCGCGATCAGCAGCACCGGCAGGTGGCGCAGCCGCCAGCCCCGGTCCGCGGCCGCCTCCGCCGCTCGCGTCCCCGGCTCAGCCACGGGGGTACGCCGGGAAGGCGGTGACCAGCTCGGTCACGTCGGCGGCGATCCGGGTCAGGTCGTCGGCGCCCCCCGGCGACTCCGGGTCGGTCCGCACCGCCCGGGCGATCAGCGCGGCGATCCGGCGCATCTCCCCCTCCCGCATGCCCTGCGTGGTGACGCTCGGGGTGCCCACCCGGATGCCGGAGGCGACCATCGGCTTCTGCGGGTCGTACGGGATGGCGTTCTTGTTCAGGGTGATGCTCGCCGCGTCGCAGCGCGCCTCCGCGTCCGCGCCGGTGACCCCCAGCTCGCGCAGGTCGATCAGGGTCAGGTGGGTGTCCGTGCCGCCGGAGACCGGGCGCATCCCCTCGGCGGCCAGCCCGTCGGCGAGCGCCTGGGCGTTGCTGATCACCTGGGAGGCGTACGCCCGGAACTCGGGCTGGGCGGCCTCGCGCAGGGCGACCGCCTTGGCCGCGACGGCGTGCATCAGCGGGCCACCCTGGGTGAACGGGAAGACCGCCTTGTCGATCCGGGACGCCAGCGACTCCCGGCAGAGGATCATGCCGCCGCGCGGGCCGCGCAGCACCTTGTGGGTGGTGAAGCAGACGACGTCGGCGTACGGCACCGGGGACGGGATGGCCCGGCCGGCGACCAGCCCGATGAAGTGCGCCGCGTCCACCATCAGGTACGCGTCGACCTCGTCGGCGATCTCCCGGAACCGGGCGAAGTCGATCAGCCGCGGGTACGCCGTCGCGCCACAGATGATCATTTTGGGCCGGTGCGCGAGGGCCAGGTCGCGTACCTCGTCGTAGTCGATCAGCTCGGTGTCCCGCCGGACGGTGTAGCCGATGGTGTGGAACCACTTGCCGGAGAAGTTCACCCGGCTGCCGTGGGTGAGGTGCCCGCCGTGCGGCAGGTCCATCGCCAGCACGGTGTCGCCGGGCTGCACGAGGGCGGCGTACGCGGCCAGGTTGGCGCTGGCGCCGGAGTGCGGCTGGAGGTTGGCGTGCTCGGCGCCGAACAGCTCCGTGGCCCGGGCTATGCCGATCTCCTCGGCCCGGTCCACCTCGGCGCAGCCGCCGTAGTAGCGCCGGCCCGGATAGCCCTCGGCGTACTTGTTGGTCAGCGTGGAGCCGAGCGCGGCCAGCACCGCCGGCGAGGTGAGGTTCTCGCTGGCGATCAGTTGCAGGCCGCTACGCAGCCGTTCCAGCTCCCCCAGCAACACCCCCGCGATCTCCGGGTCGGCGGCGCTCAGCTGCTGGAAGTCCGGCCCCCAGAAGGGCTCCCTCGCGTTCTCCACAGCGTAGGAGTCTACGGAGCCGCACCTCGGCTGCGGGACGTACCGTGAGCCACGACCGTTGCCCAGCCGGCCTGACCATCAGTTGCCGGCGCGGGGGGCGGTGCGGCGGTAGGCGACGGTCTGGCTGGGCGGGACGAAGTCGAGCACCGGCTGGGCGCGCAGCGCGTACACCAGCAGCTGGCCCACGGCCGCGATCTGCCGGACCTGCACCCCGCCGCCGACGGCGTCCCGGGGGTCGTCCGGGTTCGCGGCGATGGTGGCGACGGCGAGCTGCGGGGTGAAGGCGACCACGGTTTCCGTCGCGTTCCGCTCCGAGCTGCCGGTCTTGCCGGCGAGTGGCCGACGCAGCCCGGGCCGGAGCTCCTCGGCGGTGCCGCCGTTGCAGCGGCGGTACATGGACTGGTCGCCGACCGGGCAGCGGGCCGCGTCCACGGCCGCCCGGGCCACGTCGGTGTCGAGCACCTGGCGACAGTCCGCGCTCCCGGCGGCCACTTTCCGACCCGAGCTGTCGGTGATGGAGCTGACCGGGGTGGGCCGGCACCAGACCCCCTCGGCCGCCACCGTGGCGTACGCGTTGGCCAGGTCGAGCGGGGTGCTGGCGGAGACGCCGAGGGTGAACGCGCCCCAGTTCTTGGCGCCGTCCCGGGCCAGCTTGGCGTCGTCGGGCGCGCGGAACACGATGCCCAGCCGCTCGGCCATCTCCACCACCCGGTCCGCGCCGACCCGCTCGGTCAGCCAGGCGAAGTAGCTGTTGACCGACCGGCCGAACGCGCTCCACATGGTGTGCTCCCCGTCCATCCAGAGCGGGTTGGCGTTGGCCGGGCACCAGTGGCCGCCGCAGTTCGCCGTGCCGCCGTCGATCGGGTACCTGGTGACGTACTTGCTCGGCGCGTCGAACCGGGTGTCCAAGGGCAGGCCGGACTCCAACGCGGCCAGCAGCGCGAAGAGCTTGAAGGTCGAACCGGCCTGATAGCCGACGATCCCGCCGCCCCCGGCGATGAGCTGGTTGACGGTGTTCGGGTAGTTCTGCTGCCCGTTCGGGTTCCCGGCCACGCTGTAGTTCCGGTTCACCGCCATGGCCAGCACCCGGCCGGTGCCGGGCTGCACCACCGCGGTCGGTGCGGCGCGCTGGTTGGTCTTGGCGTAGACCGCCAGCACCTGCTCCATGGCCTTGCCCTGCACGTCCGGGTCGAGCGAGGAGACGATCTTCCAACCGCCGCGGCGCAGCGTCCGCTGCCGCTCGTCCGCGGACTTGCCGAAGGCGGGCTGGGCGTTCCACCACTGGGTGAACCAGTCGCAGAAGAAGCCCCAGTCGTTGTGCGCGGCGGGCACCGCGGTGCAGTCGTTCGGCGTGGCGCTGGGCTCGAGGTCGAGCTGCTCGGCCTTGGCCTGTGCCGCCGTCGCCGCGTCCACCTGCCCGGTCTCCACCATCCGGTCCAGCACGTACGCGCGGCGGCTCAGGGCGGTGTCGGCGTTGCCGTTGATCGGGTCGTCGGCGGCCGGCGCGCGGACCAGCCCGGCCAGCAGCGCGGCCTGGGCCAGGGTCAGCTGCGCCGGCGTGGTGGAGAAGTAACGCTTGCTGGCCGCCGCGATGCCGTACGCCCCGGCCCCGAAGTAGGCGATGTTCAGGTAGCGGCTGAGGATCTCGTCCTTGCTCACCTCGCGCTCCAGCGCCAGCGCGTACCGCGCCTCGCGGATCTTGCGACCCAGGGTGATCTCGGTGGCCCTGGCCCGCTGCTCCGCGGTCAGCCGGGGGTCACTGGCCAGCGCGTTGCGGACGTACTGCATGGTCAGCGTGGAGGCGCCCTGCCGGGTGCCCTCCCGCCCGTTGACCGCGAAGGCCCGCACCACACCACGGACGTCGACGCCGTGGTGCTGGTAGAACCGGACGTCCTCGGCGGCCACCATGGCCTGCCGCATGACCGGCGCCACCTCGTTGACCGGCACGTCCACCCGGTCCTCCACGTAGAACGAGGTGATCAGGGTGCGGCCGTCGTTGGCGTACAGGTTGGAGCGCTGGGCCGGCTGCGGCGCGCGCAGCGACTCCGGCAGCTCCGCGTAGGGCATCAGGTTCTTGAAGCCGAGCCCGAACACCAGCGCGGCCGGCAGCGCTGCCGCGGCCAGGGCCAGTCCGGCGAGCACGCCGGCGAGCATGACGGTGAACAGCTTGTCGAGACGGGCGCGGTTCATCAGCTCTCCCCGCAGGAGCCGGCCTTACGGACCCGTCCAGAATGACCTGAATCGGTGGTTTCGCCGCTATCTTCGACAAAACGCGCAGGAAGTTCGCGAGAAAGGATGAACCTCAGGGCAGCAGCGCGGCGGCCAGCGGGTGGACCGTCTCCTCGATCTCGTCGGCCACCCGACTGAAGCACTGGTCGCCCCGGCCCCACGGGTCGTCGAGGTCGTCGGTGGGCAGCGCGGAGCCGCCCTGCCGGGCCGCGTCCGCCGCCGCCACCAGGGCCACGCCCCGGGCGTACACCGCGTCTGGGGTGGCCTCGACCGGGGGCAGGCCGGCCGTCTCCACCGCGCCCAGCAGCCGGCCGAACTCACCGAGCACGAAGGTGCGCGCGGCGGCGTCCGGGCGCAGCGCCACCACGTACTCCTGCTGGTCGGCGGTGGCGGTGAGGACCAGGTCGGCGGCGTCGATGAGGTCGGAGCGGAGCTTGCGGGCGGCGAACCCGGCCACGTCACCGCCGCGCGAGGTCACCTGCCGGGCCGCCGGCGGGTTCATCTCCTCGCCGGCGTGCCAGCCGCCGGTGCCGGCGCTGTGGCTGTGCACCAGCTCGTCGGAGCAGTCCGGATCGACCCCGAGGCGGCCCAGCCGCTCGCGAACGGCGAGCACCAGCAGCCGCTCGGCCATCGGCGACCGGCAGATGTTGCCCATGCAGACGTGCAGGACGGTGAACGGCGGCACTCAGACCCCCCGCTCGTCGAGGATGTCCGGCACCACGTCCCGCAGCTTCTCCAGCGACACCGCGCCCTGGCGCAGCACCCGAGGCGCCTCGCCGGTGAGGTCGACGACGGTGCTCGGCACCGGGTCCAGGGCCGGGCCGGCCTCCAGGTACGCCCGGACGCCGTAACCGAGCTGCTCGCGGGCCTCCTCGGCGGTGAGCGCGGCCGGCTGGCCGACCTTGTTGGCCGAGGCCACCGCCATCGGGCCGGTCTCCCGGAGCACCTCCAGCGCCACCGGGTGCAGCGGCATCCGTACCGCCACCGTGCCGCTGGAGTCGCCCAGGTCCCACGCCAGACTCGGGGAGTGCTCCACCACGATCGTCAGCGCACCCGGCCAGAACGCCTCGACCAGGTCCCGGGCCGCGCGGGGCAGCGAGAAGACCAGGCCGTCGAGGGTGTGCCGGGAGCCGATCAGCACCGGCGGCGCCTGCCGCGTGCCACCCTTGGCGTCCGCGAGCGCCTTCACCGCGTACGGGGTGAAGGCGTCGGCGCCGATGCCGTAGACCGTGTCGGTCGGCAGGACGACGAGTTCCCCGTTCTTGACCGCCTCGATGGCAGCGGCGATGCCGCGGTCCCGATCAGCGAGCGACCGACAGTCGTAGAGCATCACGAGGAGCCAGTCTGCCACGCCGCGGCGGGGTCGGCGTGCTGGCCGTCCGTCCGGCGGGACGCGGTGGCGAACCGGGGCCGGCCGACCAGGTCACGGTGCTCCTCGACGCACTCGTAGCGGCCGTCGGCGGCGAGCAGCGCCGGCACCGCGGTGCCGTGGGTGTCGTCGTGCTCGACGCCCAGCGCGCCACCCGGGCGGAGCAGCTCGGCCGCCCGCGCCACCACCGGCCGGATCACGTCCAGCCCGTCCGCCCCGCCGAAGACCGCCTCGTCCGGGTCGTGCCCGGCCACCTCCGGCGCCACGACCACCGAGCGCGGCACGTACGGCGGGTTGCAGAGCAGCAGGTCGACCCGGCCGACCAGGCCGGCGAGCAGATCCGGGTCGGTGACGTCGGCGGCGACCACCTCGATCGGGGTGTCCCCGGCGGCGGCCCGCTCGGCGGCGTTGCGGCGCAGCCAGGCCAGCGCCGCCGGGGACCGCTCCACCGCCACCACCCGGGCCGCCGGCAGCTCCTGGGCGACGGCCAGGGCGATCGCGCCGGAACCGCTGCACAGGTCCACCACCAGCGGACACTCGTACCGCTGCCCCTGCTCCACCGCCCAGCCGGCGAGCAGCTCGGTCTCCGGACGGGGCACGAACACCCCGGGCCCGACCGCCAGCTCCAGGTGCCGGAAGCCGGCGACGCCGGTGAGGTGCTGCAGGGGTTCCCGGGCGCCCCGCCGCTCCACCAGCGCGTCGAGGCGGTCGCGCTGGCCCGGGGTGAAACCGTCGGCCAGCGCCAGTCGGCTGCGCGGCACGTCCAGCACGTACGCGGCCAGCATCTCGGCCTCCGCCCGGGGCGCCTCGACGCCCGCCGCGGCGAGCGCCCGGGCAGCCCGGGCGACCACCAGTGCGGGACGCTCGCGGTCTGTCCCTTCGGACGGGTGTTGCGGGAGGGAGGTCACGACATAATCATGAAACGTCGCGGGTCACATCACGAGCGGGTGCGTCCAGCGGCACACCGACAAGGAGGTCGCGGAGTGGGTTGGCTCGACCGGGTCGAAGACCAGGTTGACGCCCTTCGGCGCGGGCGGGCGCTGCAGGAGGCGAGCCGCTCCGCGGAGGCGTGCGTCCTGCTCGACCAGGTCATCCGCACCACCCAGGACCCGTACGCCCGGGCCGACGCGCTCGTCCAGCGCCTCTCCGCCCTGATCAATCTCGGTCGCACGGCCGAGTTCACCCGGGCCATCGAGGAGGCGTCCGCCGCCGTCCGGGACCTGGCCGAGCCGTACCTGCACGGGCACCTCAACGCCCTCGCCGCGCTCGCCGCGCACCACCAGGGAGCGCTGGACCGCTGCGTCACCCACCTGGTGAAGGCCGCCCGCGCGCTGACCGCCGACGACGACCCGGACCGGGACACCGCCTGGGGCTGGCACGACCTGGCGATGGCGTACTCGTACCTCAGCTTCCACGGGCACGCCCTCGGCGCGATCGAGCGCGCCCGCCAGGTGGGGCTCACCGCGGGCATCCCCGAGGAGACCTTCGCCGCTCCGGGCATCCGGCTGCGCAACGCGGTCGCCCTGGACCACAACGGCGACAGCGACGGCTGCCTGCGGGTGCTGCGGGACGTGGCGGGCGACCTCGGCCGGTTCCTGCGCAGCGGCCGGGCCGGCAACCTCCGGCCGAGCAGCCTGGCCGCGTACGGCTACGCCGCCGCCCGGCGGGCCGCCCTCGGCGACCGGGTGGACAGCGGCACCGACGCCGACCCCGCCCGACTGCTCGGGCACGGCGGCGACAGCGCCCGCGCCCGTGACCTGCGCCAACTCGGCCAAGTCTGCCTGGCCATCGCCGACGGCCGGCCGATCGAGGCGGTCACCCGGCTGGACACCATCCGCGTCTCCACCGAGACGCTCGGCGCGGCCGAGGCGCCCCGGCTGCGCAGCGTCGCGCTGACCCGGGCCGGGGACCACGCCGCCGCGCACCGGGCCGACCGGCACGCCTTCCGACTGGCGGCGCAGCGCAGCGACCGGCTGCGGGACGTCTACATCGACGGCATCGCCGCCCGGATCGATCACGAGGAGATGCGCCGCGAGGCCGCCCGGTACGAGGGCGAGGCGCTCACCGACCCGCTGACCGGGCTGCCCAACCGGCGCCGGCTGGAGCGCTACATCGGCGCGGTGGTGGCCCGGGGTGACCGGGTGGTGATCGGCGTCTGCGACCTGGACGGCTTCAAGGCGGTGAACACCCGGCACGGCCACCACTCGGGCGACCTGGTGCTGCAACGGATCGCCGGGGTGATCAACCGGGTGATGCGGCGCGGCGACTTCGTGGCCCGCTACGGCGGGGACGAGTTCGTGGTGGTGCTGCCCGAGACGGAGATGACCGAGGCGGCGGAGGTGGCCCGCCGGATCCAGGCGGCCGTCCGCACCGAGGACTGGGAGTCCCTGGTGCCCGGCACCCCGGTCGGGGTGAGCATCGGCTTCGCCGAGGTGCACGGGGGCGCCGGGGCGAGCGTCCGGGAAGCCCTGGGCGCGGCGTTCGAGCTGGCCGACCGGGAGATGCTCCGCGCCAAGGACCGCGCCCGAGCCTCCTGACCCGGCCGGCGGCGCCGGGCCGGGGCGTCAGCGGCGGCCGAGATCCGTCTCTCCTGCCAGACGGGCGGCGCGGTCGGCCTCGGCGAGGGCGTCCAGCACACCGTCCAGCTCCCCGGCCACGGCCAGGTCGAGGTTGTACGCCGTGTAGCCGATCCGGTGGTCGGTGATCCGGTTCTGCGGGAAGTTGTACGTGCGGATGCGCTCCGACCGGTCCACCGTGCGGACCTGCGCCTTGCGGGCGTCCGAGGCGGCCGCGTCGGCCTGCTCCTGGGCCGCCGCGAGCAGCCGGGCCCGCAGGATGCGCATGGCCTGTTCCCGGTTCTGCAGCTGCGACTTCTCGTTCTGGCAGGAGACCACGATCCCGGTCGGCACGTGGGTGATCCGGACCGCCGAGTCGGTCGTGTTGACCGACTGCCCGCCGGGCCCGGACGAGCGGAACACGTCGATCCGCAGGTCGTTCGGGTCGATGGTGACATCGACGTCCTCGGCCTCCGGCAGCACCAGCACGCCGGCGGCGCTGGTGTGGATCCGGCCCTGCGACTCGGTGACCGGGACGCGCTGCACGCGGTGCACGCCGCCCTCCCACTTGAGCCGGGACCAGACCCCGTTGCCGCCCTCCGGGACGCCCTTGGTCTTGATCGCCAGGGAGACGTCCTTGACGCCGCCGAGGTCGGAGTCCTGGGAGTCGATCACCTCGGTGAGCCAGCCGCGCCGCTCGGCGTACCGGGTGTACATCCGGAGCAGGTCGCCGGCGAAGAGGGCCGACTCCTCGCCGCCTTCCCCGGCCTTGATCTCGACGATGACGTCCTTGGCGTCGTGCGGGTCGCGCGGGATCAGCAGCTCCGCCAGCTTCTCCTCGAGTGCCGGCAGGGAGGCGGCGATCGCCTCCGCCTCGGCGGCGAAGGCCGAATCCTCGGCGGCCAGCTCGCGGGCGGCGGCCAGGTCGGCCCGGGCCTGCTCCAGCTCGCCGGCGGCCTTGTGCAGCGGGACCAGCTCGGCGTAGCGCCGGCCGACCCGCCGGGCGGTGCCCTGGTCGGCGTGGATGGCCGGGTCGGCCAGCCGCTGCTCCAGCTCGCCGTATTCGCCGAGGAGGGCGGCCAGACGCTCACTGCTCATGCTGCGGGTGCTCCTTCGACGACGACCGGACAGGGACGGGAATAAACGGGTGGAAACGGACGAACGCCCGCGCCCGGCACGGAGCCGGACACGGGCGTCGTCGACGGAGCTACTTGGCCTTCTTGGCCTGAACCTTGGCGTACTTCTGCTGGAACTTCGCGACCCGACCGGCGGTGTCCAGGACGCGCTGCTTGCCGGTGTAGAACGGGTGGCAGGCGCTGCAGGTCTCGACGCTGATCTGACCGCCCTTGGCGGTGCTGCGGGTCGTGAAGGTGTTGCCGCAGGAGCAGCGGACCTCGGTGGTCACGTACTCCGGGTGGATGTTGGGCTTCATGTCGCCTCGGTCCTTTCGTCGGTGGTCGCCGGGTCGCCGTCGTGTTCCCCGTCGTCCAGGACGGGCTCGGGCGTGAACCGGAACCGGTGGCCGATTGACCAGTGTGCCATGGGCGCCCGCCGAGTCGGCGAGCGGGCCGGACACCAGGTCCGGCAGGCGCAACGCTCGCCTCGCCGTACGCATTCCCGCCCGGTCCGGGGGCATTCCACGGGTCGTACCGTGGCACCCGGGGCGGCACCGGGACCGGACGGACGGGGGTGAACCGGCATGTTCCGCCTGATCGCGACCCGTGGGCTGCCCGCCTCCGGCAAGACCACCTTCGCCCGCGAACTCCAACCCGAGGTGGTCCGGGTCAACCGCGACGACCTGCGCCGGATGCTGCACGGCGAACGGCTCTTCACCCAGCGGGCCGAGGGGCAGGTCACCCTGGTCCAGCGGGCGCAGGTGGAGGCGCTGCTGGCCGCCCGGGTGAGCGTCTGCGTGGACGACACCAACCTGCGCTCGCGCACCCTGCGGGACTGGGCGGAGCTGGCCGAACGGTTCGGGGCCGCGTTCGAGGTGCACGACTTCACCGACGTGCCGCTGGAGGAGTGCCTGCGCCGGGACGCCGCCCGTCCCGAGGAGGATCGGGTCGGCGAGGCGGCGATCCGCCGGCTGCACGAGCGCTACCTGGCGAACCGGCAGCTGCCGTTGCCGGTGCCGACCGCCCGGACCGGCGGCCCCGCCCGGGTGGCGGAGGGGCGGACCGGACCCCCCGACATCGTGCTGGTCGACATCGACGGCACGGTCGCGCTGAACGTCTCGCGCAGCCCGTACGACATGACCCGGGTCGGCGAGGACGCACCGAACGAGGCGGTGATCGCGGCGGTGCGGGCGATGCACGCCGCCGGGTACGGCGTGGTCTTCTGCTCGGGCCGGGACGCCTCGGCGCGGGCCGACACGGTGGCCTGGCTGGCCCGGCACGTGCAGGTGCCCTACCTGGCGCTGCACCTGCGAGCGATCGGTGACCAACGGAAGGACGCCGTGGTCAAGCAGGAGATCTACGAGCGGGAGATCCGGGACCGGTACCGGGTCGTCGGCGTGTTCGACGACCGGCAGCAGGTGGTCCGGATGTGGCGTTCGCTCGGGCTGACCGTGTTTCAGGTCGCCGACGGCGACTTTTGACGCCGCCCTCCGGCCCACGGGGGCCGTTCCGCCAGAAACGTGCGCCGCTGGCGGGCTCCTCCCCTAGGAAGGAGCCCGCCAGCGGCTGGGACCGGTCCCGGGGACGTGCGCGGCAGCGTCCGCGTCCCCGGAGCCGGGGTCAGGCGGCAGGCGCCTCCGCCGCCGTCAGGGTCACCGTCGCCTCGGCGCGGACGCCGTTGACGGTCACCGCGAGCACCACCTGGGCGCCGGGACGCAGCGCGGTCAGCTGCCCGGTCGCCGGGTCGAACCGGGCCACGTGCCAGGGCTTCACCCCGTCGGCGGCGCCGACGAGCAGGTTCGGCGAGCCGGACCAGTCCGCGCTGACCGGCGCGGCCACCGGGACGGTACGGCCGCCGGGCTGGGTGAGCGTGGCGGTGACCGACGCCGGGGCGCCGACCACGACGCTGGCCGGCGCGGCCAGGCTGAGCCGGTCGACGTGGGCGTGGAACTCCGCCTCGACCCAGTCCGGCCCCTCGGCGATCCGGTCGCGCCGCGCCTGCTCGGCCTCCTGCGGGGTCACCGGATCGACGCCGAACTCGGTCCAGCCGGTGAAGCCACCGAGCTGCGGCGGGGTGGACGGGTTCTTGCCCGAGTTGCCGTTGATCACGTAGGGGACGCCGTCCACCCGGTCGGCGTGGAAGGTGCCGACGTGCCCGTTGACCATCAGCGCGCCCTTGCCGGTGCGGTGCTGGAAGTCGGCCAACCACTGCTCCACCAGGGCCGCCTCCTTGCGGTCGAGGAGCTGGCTGGCCTTGGCCGGGCTGGGGTCGCGGGGCGGGTGGTGGAAGAGCACCGCCACCGAGCCGACGGCCGGGTCGGCGGCGGCCGCGTCGAGGGTGTCCCGCAGCAGCTCCACCTGGTCGAAGCCGCCGCCGCGCAGCGAGCCGGTGGCCGTGCTCAGCGTGACGAACCGGGTGCCCTGGTGGTCGAAGACCCGCGAGGTGTCGCCGAAGACGCTCCGGAAGTTGCCGATCGGGGCGCCCATGATCTCGTGGTTGCCCGGGACGTAGTAGTACGGCAGCTCGCCGCCCAGCTCCTCGTCCAGGATCCGCTTGGCCAGCGCGAAGTCCGCCGGGTACGCGGTGTCCACGAAGTCCCCGTCGATGACCAGGAAGTCCGGCTTCGCCGCCCGGATCTCGCGGAGCGTACGGCGGGCCTGGGCGACCAGGTCGCTGTCCGGGTCGGCGGCGACGAACTGGGCGTCGGACATCACCGCGAACCGCCAGGGCGCACCGTCCACCGTGCCGTCGCGCAGCACCACCCGGTCGGTGCGGTTCTCCTCGGCCGGAGCCTGCACCGTCGGCGGCACGCGGGCCACCAGGTCGTCGATGACGACCTCACTCTTGTACTGCTTGGCCGGGTCGGTCTCGGCCACGTAGAACCGGCGCACCCGGACCGGGTACTGCACCCCGGGCGGGACGACGAACTCCACGTAGCGCCAGCCGGTCCAGGTGACGTACGGGCCACGCAGCACGAACTGGGTGTCCTGGGCGTCGTGCAGGTGCAGGCTGGGCCACTCCCCCGTGCCATTGCCCTTGATCCACATGCCGAACGCCTGTGGCTGGCCGGGTACGTCGATCCAGGCCGGCGGGTCGGCGTACGCGGCCCGGGTGCCGGTGGACTGGCTGAAGTCGTAGGACAGCTTCAGGCCGGTGCCGGTGTGCCCCGGGGCGGGGGTGACCGAACCGCTGGCCCGGGCCTGGCTGAATTTCCACGACGCCGCGTCGTCGAAGCCGGCCACCGGCACGTCGGCCAGCCCGATGGTCACCGGCAGCACCGTGCTGGTCTCCCGGACGGTCACGGTGACCAGGGCGGAGCCGGTGTCGCCGAGGGCCTCGACGTCCAGGTTGCCGTCCGCCCTGGGGGTGACGGCGAGCAGGTCGTGGTCGTACGTCAGCTTCAGGTCGGCGGGCTCGATCGGCGCGGTGTTGCCCTCGGCGTCATAGCCCACCACCCCGAACAGGGCGGTGTCGCCCGCCTTGTTCAGGCCGAGGCGGTCGACGGTGGAGTCGATCCGCTCCAGCGGGCCGAGCACGGTCAGGTCGAGGGTGCCCCGCGCTTCCTCCCGCCACGCGGTGACGGTGCTGCGACCGGGCCGGATGGCCCGGAACACGCCCTCGTCGTCCACGGTGCCCTGGGCGGCCGGGTTGGCCCGCCAGTACGGCGCGCCGGCGGCCGGCCCGTACGTCTCGTCGTAACCCGCGGCGGTGAGCCGCCGGGTGAGGCCGGGGAAGACCCGGTCGGGTCGGCCGCCGCGGACCGGGGCGACGCCGGGTGCGGCGGTCGGGTCGCTGGCGGTCTCCAGCCAGTACCCGGTGAGCCGGCCGCTGCCCTCGGGGGCGTAGATGGCCAGGCCGTTCGGCACCGGCCGCTCGCTGCCGTCCGAGGGGCTGTTCTCCACCTGGACCGCGGCCGCGCCGGGCTCCCGGGCCAGCAGGGTCGAGGAGCCGCCACCGTCGAGGTTGAGCGCGTTCCATGCGCCCAGCTCGCGCATCATCCGGCCCATCTCGGTCTGGGTGACGCCGCGGCTGTCCACCTGCCGGCCGTCCACGGTCAGCATGATCATCTTGCGCCCGTCGGCGGAGAAGCCGACCGAGGTGCGCGGGGCCAGGCTCTGGTCGGCGATGTTCTGCACGACGCCGTCGCGGACCAGCACGCTGCCGCCGCCGACCGCCGCCCGCGGGCTGCTCCCGTCGGGGGCCTTCGGCCGCCAGGTCAGGTCGACCGGGTCGCCGGGCCGCAGTGCCGTCAGGGCGTCCGCCCCCGCCTCCCGCCCGAGCAGGACGGTGGTTCCGGCCGGGATCGGTCCCTCACCCGCCGTGGTGGCCACGGTCGCGACCTTCCCGCCGGCCACCGTCACCTCGACCACCCGCGCGGCGCCGCTCACCGCGCGCTGCCGGGTGTACGAGCCCCAGAGCGGGGTGAAGACGCCGATGCCGTTCGGCTGCACCATGTTGTTGAACTGGGTCAGCGGGACCGGCCCGGCCGGCAGCGCGGCGCTGCCCTCGAAGCCGACCTGGATGACCCGGCCCAGCCCTTCCGCGCTGATCGCGGCGGCGTTGGTGTGTCCGGCGACCGGCGACTGGATCAGCTCGCCGGAGCGGATGCCGATGCCCTGCGCGGCGCCGGAGTTGTTGATGTCGAAGAAGTCGCCGTTGACGGCGGCCACCGCCCGGGAGCGGTCCACCGCGGCGCGCAGCGGCTCGTCTCTGGTGACCGCGCCGGAGTTGACGTAGTCCACGGTGACGCCGCCGGAGAGGTCGGCGGTGAGCGCGTCCGCGCGCAGCCAGCCGTCGGCGTCGTACCGGTCGAAGGAGGTCAGGTCGAGTCCGGGGGCGACCGGACGGGTGGTCTTCGCGGTCTCCAGGCCCCCGGTCGGCTCGAGACCGCCGGCGGCCTGGCCGGCCAGGGCCACCGCGGAGTCGGGACGGGACGAGGCGGCCGGGGCGTCCTCGGCGGGCGTACTCGGCTCGGCGGGCGCCGCGACGCCGGCCGGGACGGGTCCGACCAGGGTGAGCATCGGCGTCAGCAGCAGGACGCCGGCGAGACGGGCGGATCGACTGCGGATACGCATGGACGACAGTCAACCGATACTGAACAGAAGTTTCAATACCCCCGGGCTGAACCGAAGAAAAACTTCACCCGTCGTCCCGGTACGCGAGAAGGGCACGGCCCGAAGGCCGTGCCCTTCCTCGTGTCGCTCCTGTCAGGTCACTCGCCCGGCGTGGACTTCGCGATCTGCATCAGGAACTCGATGTTCGTCCGGGACTGCTTGAGCCGGTCCAGCAGGAGGTCGAGCGCCGCCTGCGAGTCCAGCGAGTGCAGCACCTTCCGGAGCTTGTGGACGATCGCCAGCTCCTCCGGCGCGAGCAGGACCTCCTCCTTGCGCGTACCGGAGGGGTTGATGTCGATCGCCGGGAAGACGCGCTTGTCGGCGATCTTCCGGTCCAGCTTGAGCTCGGCGTTACCGGTGCCCTTGAACTCCTCGAAGATGACCGTGTCCGCCATGGACCCGGTCTCCACCAGCGCGGTGGCGAGGATGGTCAGCGAGCCGCCGTTCTCGATGTTGCGCGCCGCGCCCAGGAAGCGCTTCGGCGGGTAGAGCGCGGTGGAGTCGATACCACCCGACATGATCCGGCCGCTGGCCGGCGCCGCCAGGTTGTACGACCGACCGAGTCGGGTCACCGAGTCGAGCAGCACGACCACGTCGTGCCCCAGCTCGACCAGGCGCTTCGCCCGCTCGATCGCCAGCTCCGCCACCGTGGTGTGGTCCTGCGGCGGACGGTCGAACGTGGCCGCGATGACCTCGCCCTTCACCGACCGCTGCATGTCGGTGACCTCTTCCGGCCGCTCGTCGACCAGCACCACCATCAGGTGGCACTCCGGGTTGTTGCGGGTGATCGCGTTCGCGATCGCCTGCAGCACCATCGTCTTACCGGCCTTCGGCGGCGAGACGATCAGCGCCCGCTGGCCCTTGCCGATCGGCATGACCAGGTCGATGACCCGGGTGGTCAGGATGTGCGGCTCGGTCTCCAGCCGCAGCCGCTCCTGCGGGTACAGCGGAGTGAGCTTGTAGAACTCCGGCCGGCGCTTCGCCTCCTCCGGCTCCATCCCGTTGATGGTGTCGAGCCGGACCAGCGGGTTGTACTTGTCGCGCCGCTGCTCGCCGTCCCGGGCCGCCCGCACGGCGCCGGTGATGGCGTCACCGCGGCGCAGGCCGTACTTCTTGATCTGGGACATCGAGACGTAGACGTCGTTCGGGCCGGCCAGGTAGCCGGTGGTCCGCACGAACGCGTAGTTGTCGAGCACGTCGATGATGCCGGCGACCGGGACGAGCACGTCGTCCTCGCCGACCTGCGGCTCGCGGCCGCCACCGTCGCCGCCCTCGGCCCGCTCGGCGCGGCCGCGCCGACGGTCGCGGAACCGGCTGCGCCGGCCGCGCCGGCCGCCGCCCTCGCCGTCCTCGTCACCATCGTGGTCGCGCTCGGCCCGCTGACCACGGTCGTTGCGCTCGTTGCGCTCGCCCCGGTCACCGCGCTCACCGCGCTCGTTGCGCTCGGCGCGCTCGCCGCGGTCACCCCGCTCGTTGCGCTCGGCGCGGTCGCCGCCGCGCTCGGCCCGCTCGCCGCGCTCGGCCCGCTCGCCGCGCTCGGCCCGCTCGCCGCGCTCGGCCCGCTCGGCCCGCTCGCCGCGCTCGGCCCGCTCGCCGCCGCGCTCCCGGCCACGGCCCTCGCCGCGCTCGGCCCGCTCGCCGGTCTCGGCGGTGGCCTCCTCGGTCCGGGTCTCCGCCGGCCGCGCCTCGGCGTTCGCGGCCCGGCCACGGCGGGCCCGGGTGCGACCCTCGGTCGGCTCGGCGGCCTGCTCCGCCGGGCGACGCTCGGCCTCGGCGCGCTCCTCGCGCACCTCGGCGTGCACCTCTTCCCGGGCAGGAGCGGTCGCGGCCGCGACCTCGGCCCGTGGTCGAGGGGTCCCGGCGGCGGCGCCGCCCTGCCGCTCGGTGATCGCGCTGATCAGCTCGCCCTTGCGCATGCGAGCCGTACCGGAGATACCGAGCGACGCGGCCAGGCTCTGAAGCTCAGGCAGCAGCATCGCCGAGAGGCCGGTACCGCTGCGCCGACGGCGCGTGGGGGCGGCGGTGGTGGCATCGCCAGCGACGTTGGAAACATCCGACGTCACGTCGGTGGTGTCGCTCAATGGATTCCTTCCCTCGATAGGCCGGGACTGCCCGGAGTCGAAACCAAGGTGGCCGGGCGGCCTCGGTGCACCCGCTTCGCAGGGACGCGGCGCGGGAGTCTGTGACACAGCAGCCGGTCGGTTTCCCGACTCACCGACCTCGGTGAGCAGGTCTCGCCGTCTGCGGCGACCTGTGGAAACTGCGGTGCGGCGTGGGCCTTTGGCAGGGGTGACGGGCTGACCGCCGAGAGCTTCGGGGGTGCGCCGAACCGCAGGAAGATCGCATGCTTCGCGGCTGTGCTGAGTCTAGAGCGTAATCAACTCTTCCGACCTGCGGCAACAGGGTCCCGCTCGGCGTGTCTCAGTCTACCCCGGGCGACCCGGGCACCGCTGACGTCTATCGGCAACTCCCACCGCAGCCAGTTTGTTCCCGCGTCGAATCCCGCCGGGACCTCGGTCAACGCCAGCACGGTGGGACCCGCCCCACTGACCACAGCCGCCACACCCGCCTCACGCAGGGCCGCCACCAGGGCGGCCGTGCCCGGCATCCCCGCCGCCCGGTAGTCCTGGTGCAGCCGGTCGACGGTGGCCGGCAGCAGCAGCGCCGGATCGCTGGTCAGCGCGTGCACCAGCAGCGCCGCGCGCCCGGCGGTCAGCGCCGCGTCGGCGTGCGGCACGGTGGTCGGGAGCGCGGCCCGCGCGACGGCGGTCAGGCCGCGCTCGCCGGGCACGAAGACGGTCGGGCGGACGGTCTCCGCGACCGGCAGGGAAACCGCCCGGGCGCCGGACGACTCGGTCCAGGCGACCGTGAAACCGCCGAACAGGCAGGGTGCGACGTTGTCGGGGTGCCCCTCGATCTCGGCGGCCAGCCGGAGCGCGGCGGCGTCGTCCAGCCGCGCGGGGCCGTCCTCGACCAGTGCGCGGGCCAGCAGCACCCCGGCGACGATGGCCGCCGAGGAGGAGCCGAGGCCCCGGGCCTGCGGGATCCGGTTGACGCATTCCAGGGCCAGCCCCGGCGGGTGCCCGCCCAGCACGTCGAAGGCGGCCCACATGGACGTCACCACCAGGTGTCGGTCGTCGTCCGGCAGCTCACCGGCGCCCTCGCCGCTCACCGCCACCCGGACGCCCTCCGGGATCACCTCGGCCGCCACGTCGTCGTGGAGCCCGAGGGCCAGCCCGAGCGCGTCGAAGCCCGGGCCCAGGTTCGCGCTGGTCGCGGGCACCCGGACCCGTACGGGGCCGGAGGCGAAAGTCATCGGCACCGGCTCATGCTAGGGCTCCGGACCGACAGCGCGCCGGACCGCCCGGACCGTGGGACAGCTCCTGCTGCGCCCGCTGGGGCTGGCCCTGATCATCGCCGCCGTGCTGGCCGGCCGGGTCACGCGGTCCGGGTCGGCTCCGGCTGCTCCGCCGGGTCGGTCAGCGAGAGCCGCCGGGTGGCCAGCCGCCAGCCCACCGCGTAGACCACGGTGACCAGGCCGCAGCCGGCCAGCACGGTCCGCTCGTTCACCGTGTCCACCACCAGCGCCACCACCAGCTGGCTGACCGAGATGGCCAGCGTCGCCAGCATCATGTCGGTGGCGAAGACCCGACCCCGCAGCCGGTCCGGCACCTCGCCCTGCAGGGCGTAGTTGGACATCACCCAGTTGCTGCCGCCGCCGAGGTGGGCCAGGAAGACCAGCACCAGCACCAGTGGGAACCAGTCGACCGCCGACGTGCCGAGGTAGGCCAGGCCGTAGAGGGACATGGACAGCGCCAGGCCGGTCAGCAGCCAGGCCCGGTTGCTCAGCACCCGCCGCATCAGGATCGGGCCGACCAGCGCGCCCAGGCCCCGGCTGGCGAAGAGCAGGCCGGTGCCGACCGGCCCGGCCCCGTACACCGCCGCGAGCAGCGGGAACACGGTCAGCACGCCGTTGCCCAGGCCGACCGCCGACTTCACGGTGACCAGGGCGAGCACCCGCGGCCGGTGCGCGATGTAATGCAGCGCCTCGCGGATCGCCGGCCAGGTGCGCGGGGCGGCCAGCGCCGGGTCCCGGGGCGCCTGCAACGGCCGGCGGATCAGCGCGGCCAGGCCGGCGGCTCCCGCCAGACCGCCCGCCGCCACCCAGAAGCTGACGTACGGGCCGGCGGCGGCGCTGAGCAGGCCGCCGAGCGAGGCGCCGACCACGGTCATGGTGCCCCAGGCGGAGCCGGCGACGGCGTTGCCGGCGGCCAGGTCCGCCGGGTCGAGCACGTTCGGCAGGGCGGCCTGGGCGGCCGGCGAGTAGAACGCCTTCGCCACCGCCACCATCGCGATCGACACCAGGGCCAGCCAGGCCGTACCGGCGCCCTGGACGCCGAGCAGCAACAGGATGCCCGCCAGGGCGGCGAGGTTCGCCGCCATCATGATCTTCCGCCGGTCGAACCGGTCGGCGATGGTGCCGGTGTACGGCAGCAGCAGCGCCGTCGTGCCGGTGTCCACGGCGAGCACCAGCGCCCCCCACACCCCGCTGCCGGTCAGCTCCGGCAGGAGCACCAGCAGCGGCACCATGACGAACCAGTCGGCGCCGAACACCACCAGCTCGGCGAGGAAGAGGTTGCGGAAGTCGCGGTTGCGGACCAGGACGGAGAGGGTGGGTGACACGCGGGAACCCTACCGGGCCGGTCAGACGACGACGGCGTGCCGGAGCAGTTGGGAGACGGTGACGAAGGTGTAGCCGCGGTCCCGCAGGCCGATGATCATGTCCGGCAGGCCGCGGAGCGCCACCAGGCGCTGCTCGGTGCCGACGTCGTGGCCGAGCAGGATCGTGCCGGGCTGGACGTCGGCGACGATCCGCCGGGCGTGACCGACCGGGTCGTGCGGGTACTCGCCCTCGACCATCTGCAACGTCCACAGCACCAGCCGGTAGTCCAGCCGGGCGGCGGCGTGCAGCACCGCGCCGCCCAGGTGCCCCCAGGGCGGGCGGAGCAGCCGGGGCGCCGTGCCGGTCGCCTCGGCGATCGCGTCGTGGCTACGCCTCAAGTCGTCGTACGCGGTGTGGGCGTCCATCCGGGCCAGGTCGTGGTGGGCCCAGCTGTGGTTGCCGACCTCGTGCCGGCCCAGCCGGCCGCGCACCAGGACGGCGTGCTGCCGGGCCCGCTCCCCGACCAGGAAGAAGGTGGCCGGGACGGCGTGCTGCTCCAGGGTGTCCAGCACCATCGGGGTCCACTGTGGGCGCGGGCCGTCGTCGAAGGTGAGCGCGACCAGGCGCTCGCTGGTGCGTACTCCCCAGGCGACCTCGACGGAGCCGGCGCCGACCTGCTGGTGGCCGTTGCCCACGGTGGCGCTGGCCGGACCGCCGGCGAGCGGGAGCCGACGATCGGCGATCCACGTGGTCTGCGAGGTGGCGGCGGCCCCCAACGCCGCACCGCCCGCCAGCAGGGCGGCGCGGCGCAGCACGGTGCGCCTGCCCCACCGGCCCGCGCCGTCCGCCATGGCCCCCGCTCCCACTCCGGCCGCCCCATGAACGGGGAGGTGCCGACACTCGGAGTGGGTGTCGACTCACTCACGGTACCGCTTCGGCATCCCGTCCACCGTCCCCTTGCCACCCCACCCGCGCGCCGCCGGATGGTGCCCTCCGGGCACCGAAAGAGTGGCCGTCCCCGGCGGGATGGCCACTCTTTCCGTGCGTCCGCGCCCACCCTGGCGGGCGCGGGTGGATCACTCCGAAGGCGGCAGCGGGGAGCGGCGGCCCTTCGGGAGGCGGAGCACCTCGAACTGGTCCGTTCCGTCGACCAGCGCGGGCGACGGGACCGGGCGGGCGGACGGCTCGGCAGTTTCGGCCCCCGCCTCGCGGGCGCCGACGGCCGCCAGGACCCGCTCCGGCTCCGGCATCTCCGCCGGCACCGGCGCGCCCCGGCGGCGGGCCCGGCGCGCCCGCAGCGACTCCTTGGTGCGCTCGACCATCGTGTAGAGGGTCGGCACCAGGATCAGCGTCAGCAGCGTCGAGCTGATCAGACCGCCGATCACCACGATCGCCAGCGGCCGGGAGATGAAGCCGCCCTCGCCGGTCAGGCCGAGGGCCATCGGCAGCAGGGCGAACACGGTGGCGACCGCGGTCATCAGGATCGGTCGCAGCCGCCGCCGGCCGCCCTCGACCACCGCTTCGGTGACGCCCATGCCCCGGGCCCGGTACTGGTTGATCAGGTCGAGCAGCACGATCGCGTTGGTCACCACGATGCCGACCAGCATGAGCACGCCGATCAGCGCCGGCACACCCAGCGGCGTGCCGGTGGCCAGCAGCAGCGCGATCGCGCCGGTGGCCGCGAACGGGACGGAGATCAGCAGGATCAGCGCCTGGGTCAGGCTGCGGAACGTACCGACCATGATCAGGAAGACGATCGCGATCGCGGCCAGCACGGCCAGCCCCAGGTCGGCGAAGGCGTCCTTCTGGTCGGCGCTGACTCCGCCGATGGTGAACGTCGCCCCCGGCACGTCCAGCGCGTCCAGTCGCTTCTGCAGCTCCTGGGTGGTGGCACCGAGGTTGGAGCCGGTGGCCGTACCGGTGATCGAGACGCTGCGCTCCCCGTCGATCCGGGTCACCTGCTGCGGGCCGTCGACCTGGTTGATGTCGGCGATGTCGTCCAGCTTGACCCGGCCCACCCGCAGGGCCCGCAGCTCGTCGACGGTCAGCGGCGGCCGCGCCCCGGTGCTGAGCACCACGTCCCGCGGCGTGCCGTCGAGGATGACCTGGCCCAGTGGGGCACCCCGGTACGCCTGCGCGACGAGCTGCCCGACGGCCGCCTCGGTGAGCCCGGCCCGGGCCGCGGCGGCCCGGTCGACGGCCACCTCGACCCGCGGCACCCGGGTGGCCAGGCTGGTGGACACGTCCTCGACGCCCGGCGTACCGGCCATGGCGTCGCGGGCGGCCTCGGCGGCCCGGGTCAGCGTGTCCTGGTCGGCGGCCTTCGCGACCACCTCGAGCTGGTTGGCGGAGGCGCCGTTCTCCCCGGCCCCGAAGCTCAGCTCCCCGGCCTCCGGCCCGAGGGCGTCGAACTCCCCGCGCAGGCTCTTGCGGATCTTCGCCACGTCGGCGTCGTCGGTGAGCGCCACCGAGTAGGAGGCGATGTTGTTGCCGCCGGCCAGCCACGGGTTGTCGTTGCCGCCCCCGGAGACCTGGTACGACTTCACCCCCGGCGTACGCCGGAGCACCTCCTCGACCCGGGCGGCGGCCTGGTCGGTGCCGGTCAGTCCGGTGCCCGCCGGCAACTCCTGCCGAATGGACAGGGTGAGCTGACCGGAGTCGTCGAGGAAGTTGGTCTCCAGCCTCTGCGCCAGGCCGAAGGTGCCGACCAGCACCAGCAGGCCCAGCCCGACGGTCGCCCAGCGGCTGCCCCGGGACCGGGTGGCGAAGCCGATGGCCGGCAGGTACGCCCGCTGCAACGGGCTGCGCAGCTCCTTCTCCTCGGCAGCGCGCCGGGCCGCGGCGTCGTCCGCGCCACGTGGCTTCAGGAACCAGTACGCGAGCACCGGGATCACGGTCAGCGAGACCAGCAGAGAGGCGAGCAGGGCCACCGTCACGGTGATCGCGAACGGCGCGAAGAGCTGCCCGACGAAGCCGCCCACCAGCGCGATCGGCGCGAAGACGGCCACCGTGGTGAGCGTGGAGGCGGTCACCGCCCCGGCCACCTCGCGGACCGCGCCGAGGATCGCCGCCCGCTTCGGCTCGCCGTACTCCAGGTGCCGCTTGATGTTCTCCAGCACCACGATGGAGTCGTCGACGACCCGGCCGACCGCGATGGTCAGCGCGCCGAGGGTGAGCAGGTTGAGGGAGTGGTCACCGGCCCAGAGCACGATCAGCGCGACCAGCACCGACAGCGGGATGGAGACCGCGGTGACCACGGTCGAGCGGACCGAGAGCAGGAAGACCAGGATCACCACGACCGCCATCAGCAGGCCGAGCAGGCCCTCGGTGGTGAGGCTCTCGATGGACCGCTCGACGAACGGAGCCTGGTCGAAGACCACTGTCAGGTCGGCGCCGGAGGCGGCCTTCAGCGCGTCCAGCCGGTCCCGGATCTCGTGCGAGATGCGGACCGCGTTGCCGTCCGGGGTGGCGGTGACCGCGATGCCCAGGCTCGGCTTGCCGTCGGTCCGGGTGAACCCGCTGGCCGGGGCGAGCTGCTCCGCCACCCGGGCCACGTCGCCGAGGCGCACCGGGGCGGCGGGGGCGGTGGCGAGCACGATGCCGCGCAGGTCGTCCACGGTCCGGATCGGGGTGCCGACCTGCACCGGAAGCGACCGGCTGCCGTCGGCCACCGCGCCGGCGGGCAGCGCGACGCCGTTGCTCTTGAGCGCCTGGGCGATGGCGGTCGGCGCGAGCCGGGCCGCAGCCAGCTTCGCCGGGTCGGGGGTGATCAGCAGGACCTGGTCGCGGGTGCCGGTCACCGCGACCGTGCGGACCCCGTCCAGTCCCTCCAGCTCGGGTACGACGGTCGCGCGCAGCTTGTCGGCCAGGGCCTGCTCGTCGCCGCCGCCGGTCGCGGCGACCACCACCGCCGGGAGGTCGTCCGTGCTGCCGGCGACGACCTGCGGGTCCACCCCCTCGGGCAGCTGCCCGTCGATCCGGCTCAGCGCGGTCTGCATCTTGTTGACCACGTCGTCCAGGTCGGTGCCGAACGCGTACTGCACCTGGACGGTGGCGGAGCCCTCACGGGAGGTGGAGGTGACCTTCTCCAGTCCTGGGATGCCCTGGAGGCTGTTCTCGATCGGCTCGGCGACCTGGGACTCGACTATCTCCGGCGCGGCGCCCGGGTAGGGCGCCACGATGAACGCGGCCGGGAACTCCAGCGACGGCAGCAGCTGCTGCTTCAGCGACGGCACGGCGAACGCCCCGAACGCCGCGGTCACCAGTGCGATGAGGGCGATCAGCCCCCGGTTGGCAAGGCTGAATCTGGCGAGCAGCGACATCGGCGTTACTCACTCCTGGAAAGGGGTCTGCGGGGTCCACAAAGTCTGCCGCACCCGGTCACGCTCCCCTGCACCACCCCGGCCTGGGCCGACCCGGGCCCGCTGAAGTCGCGTGGCGACCGGGGTCAGACCAGGTCGAGCGAGCGGGCGGCGGCGAGGGCGTCGTTGGCGATCGTCACCGGCGCGGGCGCGGTGGAGATGGCCCACTCGGGGTCCTTGAGGCCGTGGCCGGTCACCGTGCAGACGACGGTCGACCCGGCCGGCACCCGACCGGCGGCGGCCTGCTGGAGCAGTCCGGCCACGCTGGCCGCGCTGCCCAACTCCACGAAGACGCCCACCTCGCGGGCCAGCAGCCGGTACGCCGTCAGGATCTCCCGGTCGGTGACCGCCGAGATCAGCCCGTCGGAGGCGTCCCGGGCGTCGATCGCCTTGGTCCAGCTCGCCGGGTTGCCGATCCGGATGGCGGTGGCGATGGTCGACGGCTCCGGCACCACCTGCCCGGTGACGATGGGGGCCGCGCCGGCCGCCTGGAAGCCGTACATCTTCGGGGCCCTCGTGGCCCGGCCGGCATCCCGGTCCTCCGAGTAGCCCATCCAGTAGGCAGAGATGTTGCCGGCGTTGCCGACCGGCAGGCAGTGGATGTCCGGCGCGTCGCCCAGCGCCTCGACGATCTCGAACGCGGCGGTCTTCTGGCCGTGCAGCCGGTCGACGTTCACCGAGTTGACCAGGGCGACCGGGTAGTCCTGGGCGAGCTTGCCGGCCAGCGCCAGGCAGTCGTCGAAGTTGCCCTGCACCTGCAGCAGCTTGGCGCCGTGCACCAGCGCCTGGGCCAGCTTGCCCAGCGCGATCTTGCCCTGCGGGACGAGCACCGCACAGGTGATCCCGGCCCGGGCCGCGTACGCGGCGGCGGAGGCGCTGGTGTTGCCGGTGGAGGCGCAGATGATCGCCTTGTCACCGGCCTCGACGGCTTTGGAGACGGCGAGCGTCATCCCCCGGTCCTTGAACGAGCCGGTCGGGTTGGCGCCCTCCACCTTGAGCCAGACGTCGGCCCCGACCCGCGCGGAGAGCACCGGCGCGGGCAGCAGCGGGGTGTTCCCCTCGTGCAGGGTGACGACCGGAGTGGCGTCGGTGACCGGCAGCCGGTCCCGGTACGTCTCGATCAGACCCCGCCACATGCCGCTCTCCTCGCCTCTGCCGCCCCGGCCGCGTCGGGGCCCCTACCAGCGTGGACCAGCCTCCAGGACCGACCGCCGGCACACCTCCCCTTAACCATCAGGCGGGACGGTTGGCTACGCCCCGCCCTCGACCCGGAGCACACTCGTGACCGAGCGGACGATCCCCAGCCCGCGCAGCTCCCGGACGGTGGCCGCGAGCGCGGCGTCGGGCGCCACGTGGGTGACGATGACCAGCTCGGCGTCCTCGCCCCGGCCGGCCGGACCGCCGCCCGCCGGGCCCTGCCGCACGGTGGCGATGGAGACCTCGTGCCGGGCGAAGACCCCGGCCACCGCCTCCAGCACACCCGGCCGGTCGGTCACGTCGAGGCTGATGTGGTAGCGGGTGAGGGCCTCCCCCATCGGCCGGACCGGCAGGTCCGCGTACGCCGACTCGCTGGGCGCGTGCACCCCGGCGAGGCGGTTGCGGGCCACCGCCACCACGTCGCCGAGGACCGCGCTGGCGGTCGGCGCGCCGCCGGCGCCCCGGCCGTAGAACATCAGCTGCCCGGCCGCCTCGGCCTCCACGAAGACCGCGTTGAACGCGTCGCCCACGCTGGCCAGCGGGTGGGTCAGCGGAATCATCGCCGGGTGCACCCGGACGCTGACCGTCTCGCGGCCCGCCGCGTCTGCGCCCCGGGCGGCGATGCAGAGCAGCTTGATGGTGCAGCCCATCGCCTTGGCGCTGGCCACGTCGGCGGCGGTCACCTCGGTGATGCCCTCGCGGTGGACGTCGGCGGCGGTGACCCGGGTGTGGAACGCCAGCGAGGCGAGGATGGCGGCCTTGGCGGCGGCGTCGAAGCCCTCCACGTCGGCCGTCGGGTCCGCCTCGGCGTACCCCAGCTCGGTCGCCTCCTCCAGGGCCTCGGCGAACCCGGCGCCGGTGGCGTCCATGGCGGAGAGGATGAAGTTGGTGGTGCCGTTGACGATGCCGGTGACGCGGTTGATCCGGTCACCGTGCAGCGACTCGCGCAGCGGGCGCAGCAGCGGGATGGCGCCCGCGACGCTGGCCTCGTAGTAGAGGTCCGCGCCGCCCTCGGCGGCGGCGTCGTGCAGCGTCGCGCCGTCCTCGGCGAGCAGCGCCTTGTTGGCGGTGACGACGCTCTTGCCCGCGCGCAGCGCCTCGACCAGCCAACTGCGGGCCGGCTCGATGCCCCCGACGACCTCCACCACGATGTCCACGTCGTCCCGCTTGATCAGCCCGAGCGGGTCGGTGGTGAACAGGGCGGGGTCGACCGGCAGGTCGCCGCGGTCCCGGCCGAGCCGGCGCACGGCGATCCCGGCGATCTGCAGCGGGGCGCCGATCCGGGCGGCGAGGTCGGCCGACTGCTCGTGCAGCAGCCGCACCACGTCGCTGCCGACCGTGCCGCAGCCGAGCAGCGCCAAGCGAACGGGTGAGGTCATCCCACATCCAATGCGAGCAGGTCCGCTTCGGTCTCCCGGCGGACGATCAGCCGGGCGCGACCGTCGCGGACGGCAACGACCGGGGGCCGCGGGACATGGTTGTAGTTGCTGGCCATGCTCCGGCAGTACGCCCCGGTGCCGGGCACCGCGACAAGATCTCCGGGCTGCACGTCGGCGGGCAGGAATTCATCCTTCACCACGATGTCCCCGGACTCACAGTGCTTTCCCACCACGCGGGCGAGCAGCGGTTCCGCCGCCGAGGTGCGGTTGGCCACCGTCGCCGAGTACGACGCGTCGTAGAGCGCGGTACGGATGTTGTCGCTCATCCCGCCGTCCACACTCACGTACGTGCGCAGGCCGTCCACGTCCTTGACCGTGCCGACCTCGTAGAGGGTGAACACGGCCGGCCCGACGATGGCCCGGCCCGGCTCGATGGACAGGTGCGGCACCGCCAACTTCTCGACGAAGCACTCCGCGTCGACGATCTTGCGCAGCCGCTTGGCCAGGTCGCTCGGCGTGGCCGGGTCGTCCTGGGTGGTGTACGCGATGCCGAAGCCGCCGCCGAGGTCCAGCTCGGGCAGCTCCACCCCGCGGGCGTCACGGATCTGCGCCTGAAGGCTGAGCACCCGGCGGGCGGAGACCTCGAAGCCGCTGGCGTCGAAGATCTGCGAGCCGATGTGCGAGTGCAGCCCACGCAGCTCCAGCACGTCCTCGTCGAGAATCTTGAAGGCGGCCGTGGCGGCCGCCCCGCCGGCCAGGGAGAAGCCGAACTTCTGGTCCTCGTGCGCGGTGGCGATGAACTCGTGGGTGTGCGCCTCCACGCCGACGGTGACCCGGATCAGCACCTTGGGGCGTACCCCGCGCTCGCGGGCGATCGCGGTGAGCCGGTCGATCTCGACGATCGAGTCGACGATGATCCGGCCCACCCCGGCGTCCACCGCCCGGGTCAGCTCGGCCACCGACTTGTTGTTGCCGTGGAAGCCGATCCGCTCCGGCGGCATCCCGGCCGACAGCGCGGTGGCCAGCTCGCCCCCGGTGCAGACGTCGAGGAACATCCCCTCCTCGGCGATCATGCGGACCACCGCGCGGCAGAGGAACGCCTTGCCGGCGTAGTAGACGTCGGCGTCGGGGAAGGCGGCCCGGAACTCGCGGCAGCGCGAGCGCAGGTCGTCCTCGTCCAGCACGTACACCGGGGTGCCGAACTCCGCGGCCAGGTCGCGGACGTCCAGGCCCGCGACCGTCAGCGCGCCACCCTCGGCGCGCGCGACGTTGCGCGGCCAGAGCTGCGGCACCAGGGCGTTGACGTCGACCGGAGTCCGCAGCCAGGCGGGCCCCCGGGTGCCGATCTCGCCGTGCAGGGCACCGGCCTCGTGCGCTCGCATCGGGATTACATCCTTTCCGGCGCGGAGACGCCGAGCAGGTGCAGGCCGTTGGCGATGACCACCCGGGTCGCGTCGTTGAGCCAGAGCCGGGCCCGGTGCAGGTCGGTGACCTCCTCGTCGCCGCGCGGCAGGATCCGGCAGTTGTCGTAGAACCGGTGGTACGCCCCGGCCAGCCGCTCCAGATAGCGGGCGACCAGGTGCGGCCCGCGCAGCTCGGCCGCCGAGGAGACCACGGCGGGGAACTCGGCGAGCGCCTTGAGCAGCTCGTTCTCCTTCTCGTGGGAGAGCAGCTCGGCGTGGAAGCCGGCGGCGTCGCCCCGGGTCAGCCCCACCTCGGCGGCGTTGCGCCCGACGCTGGCCGTCCGGGCGGCTACGTACTGCACGTAGTAGACCGGATTGTCACGGGTGGCCCGGGTCCACAGCTCCACGTCGATGTCGATCGGCGAGTCGCTGGAGTAGCGGGCCAGCGCGTACCGGGAGGCGTCCACGCCGATCGCGTCGACCAGGTCCTCCAGGGTGACCACGGTGCCGGCCCGCTTGCTCATGCGCACCGGGGCGCCGTCGCGGACCAGATTGACCAGCTGGCCGATGAGGATCTCCAGGTTGCGGGCCGGGTCGTCGCCGAAGCAGGCGGCCATGGCCTTCATCCGGCCGATGTAGCCGTGGTGGTCGGCGCCCAGCATGATCACCACGCGCTCGAAGCCGCGCTCGCGCTTGTCCAGGTAGTAGGCGCAGTCGGCGGCGAAGTAGGTCCACTCGCCGTTGGACTTGCGCAGCACCCGGTCCTTGTCGTCACCGAAGTCGGTGGTGCGCAGCCAGGTGGCGCCCTCGGACTCGAAGACGTGCCCCTGCTCGCGCAGCCGGGCGAGGGCCTGGTCCAGCTCGCCCCGGTCGTGCAGGTCCTTCTCGTTGAAGTAGGTGTCGAACTCCACGCCGAAGTCGCGCAGCGACGACTTGATCTCGGCGAACATCAGCTGGACGCCCTCGACCCGGAACACCTCCTGGGCGGCGGTGTCGTCCAGCTCCAGCACGTCCGGCCGGCGCTTGACCACCTCGGCCGCGATCTCCGCGATGTACGCGCCGCCGTAGCCGTCCTCCGGGGCCGCCTCGCCCCGGGCGCCGGCCAGCAGCGATCGGGCGAACCGGTCGATCTGGGAGCCGGCGTCGTTGAAGTAGTACTCGGTGCCGACGTCGGCGCCGGTGGCGCGGAGCAGCCGGCTGAGCGCGTCGCCGACGGCCGCCCAGCGGACGCCGCCGATGTGCACCGGGCCGGTCGGGTTCGCCGAGACGAACTCCAGGTTGATCTTCTGGCCGGCGAGGGCGGCGCTGCGGCCGTACTCCGGGCCGGCCTCGACGATGACCTTGGCGAGCTGGCCGGCGGCGGCCGCGTCGAGCCGGATGTTCAGGAAGCCCGGACCGGCGATCTCCACCGACTTGATCCCGAGCGCCTTGCCGAGCTGCTCGGCCAGCGCCGCGGCCAGCTCCCGCGGGGGTACGCCCACCTTCTTGCTGAGCTGGAGCGCCAGCGTCGAGGCGTAGTCACCGTGCTCGGGGTTACGGGGTCGCTCGACGGTGGTCTGCGCGGGCAGCGCGGAGCGGTCCAGGTCCCGGTCTTCGAAGACGGCGTGGGCTGCGGCGAGGACGACCTCGGCGAGTTCTGCGGGAGTCACCGAACCATGTTATCGGGGGTAGACTCGGTCACCGCGGCGGCGACCAGCATGTGAACGGGCCCCCGCGGCTCCCTGACCGACCGACCTGACGAGGCACGATGAGCATCAGCACCCCGGGCGGCCCGGAGCGCCGCCCGACCGTGGTCAGCACCGGCAAGAAGCCGGCCGCCGGCCGGCCGGCCGCTGCCGACAAGCCCGCCGGCGGCAAGAATGGGGCCGGCAAGGGCACCCCGCGGCCGACCGCCGGAGGCAAGGGCCGCAAGCCGGTCGCCCCGGTGAAGGTCAGCCAGGGCCGGTCCTGGGGTCCGATCGCGCTCTTCGTCGCCGTCGGGGTGCTGGCCGCCGGCATCATCGGGTACGGCGCCTGGGCGGCCTACAAGGGCTCCCAGCCGTGGCAGGACCGGGCCGACTCGATCAGCGGCGTGGTCGACTTCCGCAAGAAGGACAAGAGCCTGGTCCAGGGCGGCCAGCACCAGCAGGGCTCGATCAAGTACGACGTGCTCCCGCCGGTGGCCGGCCCGCACAACCCGGCCTGGCAGAACTGCATGGGTGACGTCTACGACGCCCCGATCGCCAACGAGCACGCGGTGCACAGCCTGGAGCACGGCACGGTCTGGATCACCTACCGCCCCGACCTGCCGGCCGACCAGGTGGCCAAGCTCAAGGCCAAGGTCGAGGGCAAGGAGAAGATGATGCTCAGCCCGTTCGACGGGCTGGACAAGCCGATCTCCCTGCAGGCCTGGGGCTTCCAGCTCAAGGTCGACAACGCCGACGACAGCCGGATCGACGAGTTCATCAAGACGCTGCGGGTGAACGCCTCCGTCGAGGGCCCGAACGCCAACTGCGCCCAGGGCATCACCGCGACCGGCACCACCCCGCGGGACATGGGCAACCAGATGGACCAGCCGGTCACCCAGTGAGGACGCCCCGATGACCGCTCCCGTGACCACGGACACGGACCTCGACGAGGCGCCGGCCACCGACGGTGGCCGGGGCCCGGCGAGGCGCTACGGTCTGCTCGCCGTGGCCGTCGCCGTCGTGGTCGGCCTCCTCCTCGGATACGCGGGCGGCCTGCTCACCCCGACCTTCACCCGGCCCGGCGACCACTCGCCGGAAGCGGGCTTCGCCCGGGACATGAGCACCCACCACGCGCAGGCCGTGGAGATGGGGCTGACCGCCTTCCAGCAGGGCGAGGACCCGGAGGTACGGCAGATCGGCGGCGACATCGCCACCGGCCAGCAGGGCGAGATCGGGACCATGCAGACCTGGCTGCGGTCGTGGCAGCTGGACCCGACCGGCGACCAGCCGCCAATGGCCTGGATGCCGGACGGCGCGCAGTCGGTGAAGAACGGCCTGATGCCGGGCATGGCCACGCCGGAGGAGATGGCGAAGCTGCGCGCCGCGAAGGGGCGCGAGTTCGACGTGCTCTTCCTGCAGATGATGATCAAGCACCACCTCGGTGGGGTGCACATGATCCAGGGCGTCCTCGACGAGGGGTACGACAAGGACGTGCTGGCGGTCGCACAGGTCATGAAGAACACCCAGCAGACCGACCTGACCAACCTCCGGGCCGCGCTCAAGCGCCTGGGCGGCACTCCGTAACACCTGCTCCGAAAGGGCCCGCGTCGTACGCGACTCGGGCCCTTTCGCATCTCCGGGCCCCTATGTCCGCTATGCCGCTTTATGACGATTTGAACAGTCCGACCTATTGAGCGCCTTGGAGACTTTTCTCCATACATATCGTGACCAGTTGCGATTCGGGCTCGTTGCGCAGGACGTGGGGGTTGCACTCAGAGACGCAGGGCGGTCGGTGACCAGTTGGTGCCGGCGCCACACCATCGGCGGTGACGGGGCGGTGGCAGCCGTCCGTCGCGGACTGCGGCAGGGCGAGTCGGGAACGCTCAGCCGCGAACAGGAACTCGAACTGATCGACGTGCTGCGGGGCGTCCACCCCGGCGAGTTCGGCCTGGACGAGGAGCTCTGGACGCGACAGAGCCTGACCACCCTCATCCAGCGCCGGTTCGACCTGACGATGGACGCCGGCACGGTCGGGGCGTACCTGCGGGCCTGGGGGTTGGGTCCGCGCGAGCCCCGGGAGCGGGCCTGCGGGCTCTGCGTCGGCGCGGTCGAGCGCTGGGTACGCAGCGAGTACCCGTCGATCACCCAGGCCGCCCAGGAGCACGCGGCGGAGGTCTACTGGATCGGCCGGGTACGCCTGCGCGGCACCATGCCGGCGGCGGACGTGATCTCGGCGATCTCGTCCCGGGGCCGGGTGCGCTTCATGATCACCACTCCGTCGGTGGACCCGCCGCTCCCCCGCGAGTTCGTGCTGCGGCTCAGCGGCGCCGAGGAGCGCACGGTGCACCTGATCGTCGACGGCTCCTGGCCCCGCAACGAGTGGCCCCGCCGCCTGCCGCGCCGGATCGTCCTCCACCCGCTGCCCAGCTGCGGCCGTCCCGTGGCCGCCGCATGACCCGTCGAAGATCGGTGCGCGGGGTGCCGATTCGGTGATCTGGGAAGGCGTTTGCTACTCTTCTCGGGTCGCTGAGCCCCCGTAGCTCAGGGGATAGAGCACCGCCCTCCGGAGGCGGGGGCGCAGGTTCGAATCCTGCCGGGGGCACAGACAGGCAGAAGGCCCGGGCCGTTCGGTCCGGGCTTTCGCGCATGCACGGTCGTCCGGCACCCGGGTTCCGGTCCCAGGCGGCCCGGACGGCCCGGACGACAGGCTGGCCGGTCAGGCCGCCGTCACCGAGCCGCGCCGACCGCCGACGCCGGCCCGCCGCTCAGCCCGCCTCGCGGCGGGCCCTTGCGCGCCGCTTGCCCTCGTGCATGGCCTGCACCCGGGCCACCGGGATGGTCCGCCCCTCGGCGACCAGGTCCTCGGGGAGGCGCTGCGGCGCCGGCAGCGCCTCCGCCCACCGGTCCCGGTCGGCGACCAGCGCCGGCACGGTCCGGACGGTGAAATCGGCTGGCGTCACCGCCGCCAGGTCGTCCCAGCCGACCGGGTACGACACCGGCGTGCCGGGCCGGATCCGCGGGCTGTACGCGGCCACCACCGTCGCCCCGTACGCCCGGGTCGAGTCGACGAAGACCCGGCCGCCCCGGTCCTCGACGATGAAGGCGGTGGTGGCCAGCGCCGGGTCGAGGCGTGCGGCGTGGACGGCGAGCGCCCGGGTCGCGGCGGCCGCCTCCTCGGCGGTGGTCGCGGAATCCACCGGCACGATCACGTGCAGCCCCTTGGCGCCGCTGGTCTTGACCGCCCCGGCCAGCCCGGCGTCGGTCAGCGCCTGCCGGACCAGCAGCGCGGTCCGGACCGCCATGCCGAACGAGTCGCCCTCCGGCGGGTCCAGGTCGAGCACCAGGTGGGTCGGATGCTCCGGGTCACCGGCGTGGCCCAGCGTCGGGTGGTACTCCACGGCCCGCTGGTTGGCGAACCAGAGCAGGGTGCGCCGGTCGTCGCAGAGGGCGTACGAGATGCGCCGGCGCGACGCCTCCGCCCAGACCTCGGTGCGGCGCACCCAGTCCGGGGTGTACTTCGGCAGGTTCTTCTGCATGAACGGGTCCTGCCCGGGCCGCACCCGGATCACCGACAGCGGTCGGTCCCGGAGCTCCGGCAGGATCCGCTCGTGGACGGCGTCCAGATAGTCGACCAGGTCCCGCTTGGTCGCCCCGGCCCCGTCGAACAGCGGTTGGTCCAGGTTGGTCAGCGACACCCCGTCCCGGGTCTCGTCAGCGGCGCCCATCCGTTCACCTTCCCGGGTGCCGCCCGCGGCGGCAACCCCGACACGGCGACCACGACGGGTCGGCCGGCTGCCGCCAGGGGTCAGATCCAGAACGTGTCGTGCCGCAGGAAGAACTCGGTCCGCTCCTCCTCGCTCTTCCCCGCCAGGTCCAGCAGGCCCTCGAAGTAACCCTCCCGGGGCGCGCCGGGGGCGAAGTGCAGCAGCATCGAGGCCGGCTCGCCGGACTCGTTGCGGAAGGCGTGGACGGCACCCTCCGGGACGTGCACGAAGTCGCCGGGCACCGTGTCGATCCACCGCCGGCCGTCGTAGATGCGCACCGTCCCGGCGAGGATGAAGAAGGACTCCGAGATGGACCGGTGAAAGTGCGGATCCGGGCCGCTCGGCTGCGGTCCCATCTCCCAGCGGTAGAGCCCGAACTGCCCGTTGGTCGATGCACCGGTGGCCAGGTAGTGCGCCGTACCACCGCTCGGATAGACCAGCTCCGGGGGCTGGTCGGCCGGACGGTAGGTGGCGGTCGGCTCGCCAAGGTCTCCGGAGTAGCGCGGCGGTGGGTAGGTCACCGTGCCTCCTCTCCCGTCGGGAACACCTCTGCGCCCGCCCGGATCGCGGCGAGCATCTCGACGGTACGGGCGCGGGCGGCCGCGTACAGCCCCTCACCGAAGCTGACCCGGGCCACGCCGAGGGCGGCCAACTCGGCCGGGCCGGGCGCGCCGGGTCGGGCCAGCACGTTCACCGGGACGTCCACCGCGGCGACGAAGCTCCGGATCTGCTCCGGGTCCGCCAGCACGATCGGGTAGACGCTGTCCACGCCGGCCGCCCGGTAGCGGCGGGCCCGGCGGACCGCCTCGGCGAGCCGGCCCGCCGGCGGCCCGTACGCCCGCAGGTGCACGTCGACCCGGGCGTTGAGCACCAGGTCCACCCCCGCCTCCCGGGCCGCCGCCCGGATCCCGGCGAGCAGGTCGGCCTGCTCCTCGATGTCGGACAGCTCGCGCGTACGCGGGTCGGAGTCCTCGATGTTGCAGCCCACCGCGCCGGCCGCCAGCAGCCGTTCGACCAGCTCGGCCGGGCGCAGCCCGTACCCCCGTTCCAGGTCGGCGGTGACCGGGACGGCCACGGCGGCGGCGATCCGGGCGACCGCGGCGAACATCTCGTCCACCGGGGTGGCCTCGTTGTCGGCGTGGCCGAGCGCGTCGGCGACCGCGCCGCTGCTGGTCGCGACGGCCGGGAAGCCGGCCGCGACCACGGCCCGGGCGGACCCGGCGTCCCAGGCGTTGGGCAGGATCAGCGGATCTCCGGGGCGGTGCAGCGCGCGCAGCGCGGTGGCCCGCCGGCTCAGCTCGGTCATGCGGCGATTCTCGCTGCACCGGCGGCCCGCCGTAAGCTCCAATTCCATGCCGATGTACTGGGCCGATTTCGGCGTCGACCTGCACCTGGAGCTGGACGCCAGCGGCGGCCGGCGGGCCGGGCTGGAAACCGCCCTGCGGGAAGCCATCCGCGACGGCCGGCTGCCGCCGTCCACCCGGCTGCCGGCCACCCGCACCCTCGCCGCCGAGCTGGGCCTGTCCCGGGGCACGGTCAGCGCCGCCTACGACCAGCTGGTCGCGGAGGGCTGGCTGGTGGCCCGGATCGGCGCCGGCACCGAGGTCAGCCCGCTGCGCCGGGCCGCCCCGCCGCCGGCAGCCCCGCCGCCCGGCCCCACCCCGTTCCGGTACGACCTGCGCCCCGGCAGCCCCGACGTCGGGCTCTTCCCGGTCACCGCCTGGCTGCGCGCCATCCGGCGGGCGCTGGCCGTGGCCAGCTCCGACGCGTACGGCTACGGCGACCCGCGCGGCCGGCCGGAGCTGCGCGCCGCGCTCGCCAGCTACCTGGGGCGGGCCCGGGGTGTGCTCGCCGACCCGGAGCGGATCGTGGTCACCACCGGGTACGTCCAGGCATTGGTGCTGCTCACCACCGTGCTCCGCGACGGCGGCACGCCCACCGTGGCGATGGAGGATCCCGGGCTCGCGTTCCACCGGGAGGTGGTCCGCCGGCACGGCGGGACGGTGCTGCCGCTGCCGGTGGACGAGCGGGGCGCCCGCACCGACCTGCTCGGCGCCGGCGCCCTGGCCGGGGTGGGCGCGGCGGTGGTGACCCCGGCGCACCAGTATCCCACCGGGGTGACCCTGCACCCGTCCCGTCGGCACGCGCTGACCGACTGGGCCCGGGCCACCGCCGGCCTGGTCGTCGAGGACGACTACGACGGCGAGTTCCGTTACGACCGGCAGCCCGTCGGCGCGCTCCAGGGCACCGCCCCGGAGCAGGTCGCGTACGTGGGCACGGCGGCGAAGACGCTCGGTCCGGCGCTGCGCCTGGCCTGGCTGGTGCTCCCCGCCCGGCTGGTGGATCCGGTGGTGGACGCCAAACGCCACCTCGACGTGCACACCGAGACCGTCGGCCAGCTCGCCCTCGCCGACCTGATCACCACGCACGGCTACGACCGGCAGGTCCGGACCGTCCGGCGGCGCTACCGGCAGCGCCGGGACCTGCTGCTGGCCCGGCTGGGCGGGTCGTCGGCCCTGGGCGGGATCTCGGCCGGCCTGCACGCCACCGTGCACCTGCCGCCGGGCGGGCCGAGTGAGGCGGAGGTGCTGGCGACGGCCGCCGCGCGGGGCCTGGCCCTGGGCGGCCTGGCCGCGCACCGCCACCGGCCGGCGGGCGGTCCCCCCGGCCTGGTGGTCGGCTACGCCCGCCCGCCGTCGCACGCGTACCCGGCGGCGGTGGACCTGCTGGCCGAACTGCTGCACGACCAGCCCCGCTGACGAAGGCGCGAGACCCGCGCAACGTCCCGGGTCGGGTCAGCGGGTGGCGCGGGTGGCGGGCACCGGCGCGGGGGCGGGGCGGCGGAGCGGACGGGCGGTGATCAGGGCGACCAGCAGGGCGGCGGTGACCAGGGCGGCGGCCACCGCGAACGCGGACCGGTAGCCGGCGGCGAGGGCGGCGGCCGGGTCCGTGCCGGCGGCGCGCAACGCCGCGGTGCGGCTCGCCGCCAGGGTGGCGAGGACGGCCAGGCCGAGCGCCCCGCCCACCTGCTGGGTGGTGTTGGCCAGCCCCGAGGCGAGCCCGGCGTCGGCCGGGTCCGCGCCGGCCATCGCCAGGGTGGTGACCGCCGGCAGGCTCAGCCCGCCGGCGACCCCGAAGACCACCAGCGCCGGGAGCACGTCCCGGGCGTAGTCGGCGTCCACCGGGAGGCGGGTCAGCAGCAGGAACCCGGCCGCGGCGAGCACCAGACCGCCGGCCAGCACCGTCCGGGCACCGAACCGGGCCACCAGCCGGCCGGCCACGCCCAGGGACACCGCCGCGATCACCAGCGGAGTGGGCAGGAAGGCGAAGCCGGTGGCGGCCGGGTCCAGGCCGAGGACGAGCTGCAGGTACAGCGCGAGCAGGAACTGGAAGCCGAAGTACGCGGCCACCATGAGGAACTGCACGGCGTTGGCGGCGACCAGGCCGGGCGCCCGCAGCATCCGGGGCGGCAGCAGCGGGGTGGTGGTGGCCCGCTGCCGGGCCGCGAAGCCGGCCAGCAGCGCCGCGGCGAGCCCGGCCGCGCCGAGGGTGCGCGGCGAGGTCCAGCCGTGCTCCCCGGCGCCGACGATGGCCAGCACGGTGGCCATCAGCCCGGCGGTCGCCAGCACCGCGCCGAGCAGGTCCAGGCCGGCCCGCAGGCCGACGCCGGAATCCGGTGCGATCAGCCGTACGGTCGCGGCCAGGATCACCGCACCGATCGGCAGGTTGATCAGGAAGATCGACCGCCAGCCGGCCAGGTCGGTGAGGACTCCCCCGACCAGCAGGCCGATCGACGCGCCGGCCGCCCCGGTGAAGCTGAACACGGCGATCGCCCGGGCCCGCTCGGCCGCCTCGGGGAAGAGCCGCACGATCATGCCGAGGCTGACCGCGGTGCTGAACGCGCCCCCGACGCCCTGCGCGAACCGGGCGGCGACCAGGGTGGCCGGTCCGGCGGCCACGGTGCAGAGCAGCGAGGCGAGGGTGAACAGGGTGACCCCGACCAGGAAGACCTGCCGCCGGCCGAGCAGGTCACCGAGGCGACCGGCGAGCAGGAGCAGGCCGCCGAAGGCCACCAGATAGGCGTTCACCACCCAGGCCAGCCCGGCGGCCGAGAAGCCGAGGTCGGCCTGGACAGCGGGCAGCGCCACGGCGACGATGCTGCCGTCCAGGATGATCATCAGGCTGCCGGCGCAGAGCACCAGCAGCGCGGGCCAGCGGTTGGTCCCCGTCATGGGAGTGCCTCCTTGGTGCACGATTTGTTACCGAGGCCATCGTCTGTGACCATCAAGCGGAGCGGAAGGAGGCACTTTGGTGTCCCAGGGGAACAACTGTGTGACCGTGACGGCCCAGCAGGCGCGCGCCTGCACGGTCCGGGAGGCGCTGGACCGGGTCGGTGGCAAGTGGAGCATCGGCATCCTGATCGCCGCCTCGCAGGGGCCTATCCGCTTCACCGAACTGGAGCGGCAGGTGGAGGGGATCAGCCGCCGAATGCTGACGCTGACCCTGCGCAACCTGGAGCGGGACGGCCTGCTGCACCGGCACGTCCATCCGACCGTCCCACCCAAGGTCGAGTACACCGCCACCCCGATGGCGCTCGAGCTCTACGAGTCGCTGGTCGCGCTGACCGCGTGGGCGGAGCGGCACCGGCAGTCGATCAGCACGGCCCGGGCCGCGTACGACCGGGAGCACGGCGCAGCGGTCGGCTGAGCACCGCTGTGGCGAACGCCACGCAATCCGTCTGACCGATCGGTCAGGCACTGACCGATCGGTCAGGCATGCTGGAGGGCATGGCACGAGCGGTACCGGAGACCCACGACGAGATCCTCGCCGCGGCGGCGCGACGCTTCGCCGTCACCGGCTACAAGGGCACCTCGCTCCAGGACATCGCCCGCGAAGTGGGCGTCTCCAAGGCCACCGTGCTCTATCACTTCGCCAACAAGGAAGCCCTGCTCTGCGAGCTGATGGCACCCGCCATCGCGATGCTCGAGGCGCTCGACGCGCGGCTCGCCGGGCACGGCGGCGCGGGCGCCCAGCGGGTCGCCGCCGAGGGCTTCGTCGACCTGGCGGTCCGCTTCCGCCGGGAGATCGCGCTGCTCCGCGGCGAGTTCCCCGACCTGCTCCAGCAGCCGGCGTTCGCGCACATCCAGCAGATCTCCGAACGGCTCATCGCGGCGTTCGCCGGCCACTCCGACCGCCCGGCGGCGCGGATCGCCGCGCTGGTCGTCCTCGCCGGCATCGCCGAGACCTGCGGCGAGTTCCTCGACATTCCCGACGAGGAGCTGCGGCCCGCGCTGCTCGCCGTGGCGCGCCGCGCGCTCGAACCCACCGCCTGATCCCAGTTCCGACCCCGAGGACAAAGGAAGGTCCATGGCGACCCTGCTGTACCGGCTCGGCCGGGCATCACTGCGCCGGCGGCGACTCGTCGCCGTCGCCTGGCTCGTCGTACTCGTCGGCCTCGGCGTCGCCGCGGCCACCCTCAAGGGCCCGACGGCCAGCAACTTCACCATGCCGGGCACCGAGTCGCAGCGCGCGATCGACCTGCTCGCCGACCGGTTCCCGGCGGCCAGCGGGGCCACCGGCACCATCGCCGTCAAGGCGCCCCAGGCCGGCCAGCTGCTCGCCCCGGCGGGCCAGGCCGTGGTCAAGCAGGTCACCCAGGAGGCGGCCAGCCTGCCCGGCGTGGTCGGCGCGGTCGACCCGTACCAGGTGAAGGCGCTGACCCCGGACGGCCGGTACGCGCTGATCCAGGTGCAGTTCCAGGGCCGGGCGGACGACGTGACCGACGCCCAGCGCGACGCGTACGAGCAGGTCGGCGCGCAGGCCGAGGCGCAGGGCTGGCAGATCGCCCCGGGCGGCGAGGTGCTCAACGCCGAGCCGGAGATCGGCTCCACCGAGGGCCTCGGCGTGCTGGTCGCCGCGATCGTCCTGATCGTCACCTTCGGCTCGCTGGTCGCGGCCGGGATGACCATGCTGAACGCGCTTATCGGGGTGGGCGTCGGCATGGCCGGCCTGTACGCGCTCAGCGGCGCGGTCGAGCTGACCAGCACCGCGCCGATCCTGGCCCTGATGCTCGGCCTCGCGGTCGGCATCGACTACTCGCTCTTCATCACCTCGCGGCACCGGCAGAACCTGCTCGACGGGCTCTCCCCCGAGGAGGCGGTCGGCCGGGCGGTCGGCACCGCCGGTTCCGCCGTGGTCTTCGCCGGCGCCACCGTGGTCATCGCGCTGGCCGGCCTGGCGGTGGTGGACATCCCGTTCCTCACCGTGATGGGTCTGGCCGCCGCCGGCACGGTCACCGTGGCCGTGCTGGTGGCGATCACCCTGGCCCCGGCGCTGCTCGGCTTCGCCGGCCGGAAGGTGCTCCCGCGCAAGCTGCGCAACCGGGAGGCCATCGAGTCGGCGGCCACCAGCCCGGCGGCCCGGTCGGGCTTCGGGTTCCGCTGGGCGCGCTGGGTGACCAGGCTGCGCATCCCGGTGATCCTGGTCGGCCTGCTCGGCCTCGGCCTGCTCGCGATCCCCGCCCAAGACATGCGCCTGGCGCTGCCGGACGCCTCCGCCGCCGCCGAGGGGACCCCGGCCCGGGTGAGCAACGACCTGATCCGGGAGGGCTTCGGCCCCGGCTTCACCGGCCGGCTCGCGGTGGTCGTCACCGCCGACTCGCCGCAGGCCACCCAGGCCGCCGTACCGCAGGTCACCGCGTTGATCCAGAAGACCGACGGGGTGCTGGCGGTGGCCCCGCCGCAGCTCGACCCGACCGGCCGGACCGCGCTGCTCGGGGTCATCCCGAAGACCGGCCCGACCGACGCGGCCACCGAGACGCTGGTGCACGACATCCGCGACCAGGTCGCCGGGATCAGGAACGCCGACGTGCTGCTGACCGGGGTCACCGCGATCGGCATCGACGTGTCGGAGAAGCTCTCCGCCGCGCTCCCGGTCTACCTGCTGCTGGTCGTCGGCCTGTCGGTGCTGCTGCTGATGCTGGTGTTCCGCTCGATCCTGGTGCCGGTGAAGGCGGCGCTGGGCTTCCTGCTCACCGTCGCGGCCACCTTCGGCATCACGGTGGCGGTGTTCCAGCAGGGCCACCTGGCCGACCTGGTCGGGTTGGACACCCCGGGCCCGCTGGTCAGCTTCCTGCCGATCCTGCTGATCGGCATCCTGTTCGGCCTGGCCATGGACTACGAGGTCTTCCTGGTCTCCCGGATGCGGGAGGACTTCGTGCACGGCGACACCGCCCGGCAGGCCACCATCAACGGGATGGGGCACGGCGCCCGGGTGGTCACCGCCGCCGCGCTCATCATGATCTCGGTGTTTGGCGGCTTCGTCTTCCTGGACGACCCGGTGATCAAGTCGATGGGCTTCGCGCTCGCGATCGGCGTCGCCATCGACGCCTTCGTGGTCCGGATGACCATCGTCCCGGCGGTGATGTCGCTGCTCAACACCGCCGCCTGGTGGATCCCGCGCTGGCTCGACCGGATCCTGCCCAACGTGGACGTCGAGGGCGAGGGCCTGCGCGCCCACCTCGCTGAGCGCGAGCCCGCCGGAGTGTGATGAAAGGAGGGGCCCCATGACAAGGGGCCCCTCCGAACACCCCGGTCAGACGCCGGCCGGGTAGGTCTCCATCTCGCCCGGCGCGGTGAGCGCCGGCAACGGGTGCAGCGCGGTGGCCTCGTCACACCAGATGAACCCGTCGTAGCGCTCGCCCAGCCGGGTCGGCACGTAGTTGCCCCAGGACTCGAAGGTCGGGTCGTAGACCACCCCGATGGCCCGGTGGTCGACTTCACCGGTCACCCACTCCGGCTGGTCCGGCCCGCCGAAGACCAGCACCGCGCGCTCCGGCATCAGCTCGTGCAGCCGTCGCTCCACCGAGCCTTCCCGGGCCGGCGGCACCACCACGGCCTCGGCCGGTGAACCCCAGCGCGGCGCGGCGATCACCGTGCCCCGATAGCTGCCGAAGCCGACCAGCGCCACCGCGTCCCGCCCGTGCCGCTCCCGGGCGAGCTGGCCGATGTTGACCATCCCGTCCGCCGCCATGTCGGTGGCCCGGGCGTCCCCGACGTGGGTGTTGTGCGCCCAGACGATCCCCCGCGAACCGGAGCCGTAGAGCTCGAGCAGCCGGTCGAGGGTGTCGGCCATGTGGATGTCCCGGACGTTCCAGGACTCCGGGCCGCCGCCGACCATCGCCCGGTAGTAACGCTCCGCCCCGGCCACCACCTCCGCGTTCTGCCACGCCGAGAAGCGGTCCGGGCCGTCCGCGGCGGCCTGTTCCCGGGTACGCGCCAGCAGCCGGACGACCTCCTCCTCGCACCGGGCCGAGACGAACCTGCTGGCCATGCCGTACTCCTCGACCTGCTTGCCGTACGGCTCGAAGCAGCGGTACGCCTCCTGCGCCGCCTCCAGCGAGGCCGGGTCCTCCTCGCCCAGGTAGTCGAAGATGGCCTGCATCGACTCCCACAGCGAGTAGACGTCCAGCCCGTGGAAGCCCGCCCGCTCCCCCTCCGGGCGTTCCAGGTTCCACGCCCGCGCCCAGCGGCAGAAGCGGGCCACCTCCGCGTTGGCCCACATCCAGGTGGGCCAGCGTTCGAAGCGCTCCAGGGCGAGCCGCGGATCGGCCAGCCCGCCGGGGGCGCCCACCACCGAGCGGTGCACCCGGTCGCAGTCCGGCCAGTCCCCCTCCACCGCGACGAAGTCGAAGCCCTGCTCGGCGATGAGCCGCCGGGTCAGTTGCTCGCGCAGCCGGTAGTAGTCGTAGCTGCCGTGCGTCGCCTCGCCGATCATGACGATCCGGGCGTCCCGGACGCGGTCCAGCAACGGGTCCAAGTCGCTCGGCGCGCCGAGCCGCTGTACCAGCATGCCCGCGGCTACCCGGGACCTGCCCGGGCAAACCGCCGGCTCCGCCCCACGGCCGGGCATGCCGGCGGGCGGAACGGGTAGCCGGTCGACATGACCGTGTCGGGGGTGCAGTTGCAGGAGTTCCTGGCCGGGCTCGACTACCCGGTCTCCCGCGAGGACCTGGTCCGCTGGTGGCAGGAGAACGGCGGCAGCACCGAGATGTTGCAGATGCTCAAGGCGCTGCCGGCGGAGGAGTTCGACGACCCCGCCGAGCTGGGCGAGGCGCTGGAGACCCTGGCCTGAGTGGGTCCGGGGACCGCCGGCCCGGATGCACGGCGTGCAGCAGCCGGAACAGCACCAGCCACTGCTCGGGCCAGACCAGACCGACCGGCGTGTCCGGGTCGAGCCGGGCGGCCCGCAGCGCCCCGTCGACCCGGCGGGCCGGGTGGGCGGTGCGCAGCGAGGCCGCGAGCGAGCCGCCGAACCCGCCGAAGCCGAGCTCCACCAGCCTCCGGTACGCGGGCAGCGCCGCCGGGGGCAGCAGCGGCTCCGGCCGGCGGTCGATGCGGAGGATGCCGTCGACGGCGGGCGCCGGCCGGAACGCGGCCCGCGGCACCCGGCCGGCCAACCGCCAGTGGTGCTCGGGCCAGGTAAGCACCGTGAGCCGGCTCCACCGGCCGTGGTCGCCGGTGCGTTTGCGGGCGTACTCGAGCTGGGTGAGCAGGGTCGCGGACCGCAGGCCGGGCGCGGCGAGCGGCCGGGTCAGCTGGCCGCGCCCGGCACCCACCTCCAGCAGCAGGTCGTCGGGGCCGGGCCGGGCCGCCCGGACCATCCGCGCGACGGCGGCCGGGTCGGCGAGGAAGTTCTGGGACAGTACGCGACGGGACCGGTCGCGTGCGGTGGTGCGGTGTCGGCGGGGCGCCACGGGGATCGTCCTGTCTGTCGCCGGACGGCGACGGTACGGACAGGCAGCGCGGAGCGGGCCTGCCCGAGCGGATGGGACTCGGACGACCCTGGAAGTCGGCAGGGGATGCGGCACGAAACGTTCGCCACCGGACCCGCGTGGGGTGGGCGGCGACAGCGGACCGGGCAGCCGACACCGGCCGGCCAGCCAGGCTAGCCGCGGGCCGTCCGGCCCGCGACGGAATTGTCAGAGGTCGACCGTGCGCCCCTGCGCGCGGGCGGTCTCGGCGGCCTCGAGCACCGCCACCACCTCGCGGCCGAACCGCACGTCGCAGCGGTGGTCGCGGGTGCCCGCGTCGACCTCCTCCAACAGCTGGTCGATCGCGGTGCCGAAGGCCTGGAGCACGCTGCCGTCGCCGGGCGGGACGCTCTCGGTGCCGTTCTCGCCGAAGAAGACGAAGTCCCGGGTGACCGCCTCGGACGGCGCGTCCAGGGTGAGCGAGAGCGTGCTGGTCGCGCCGCCGTCGTGGGTGAGAAGCAGGTGCACCAGGCCGCTCGGGCCGTCCATCGCCGCGACCCTGGTGACCCGGCCGAGCACCGGCAGGATCAGCGACAGCGCGTGCGGGCCGATGTCCCAGAGTGCGCCGTGCTGCCGCCGCCACTGCGAGTCGCCGTACGGGCTCCCCGGCTGGTAGATCGAGGCGAACATGGTGGCCCGGGCGTGCTGCCAGCCCCCGGCCGCCGCGGTCGAGGCGAGGAAGCCGGTGACGTTCGGGTGGAACCGCTGGGTGAAGAAGACCACCGAGGCCACCCCGGACGCCTGCGCCGCGGCGACCACCCGGTCGGCCTCGGCGAGGCTCAGCGCCAGCGGCTTGTCCAGCAGCAGGTGCCGCCCGGCGGCGGCGGCCCGGACGGCGATCTCGGCCTGCACGTCGGGCGGCAGCGCCACGGCGATCGCGTCGCAGGCGCCGAGCAGCGCGTCCATGTCGTCGAAGGCCGGTACGCCGTGCCGCGCGGCCAGCGCGCCCGCCTTCGCCGGGTCCCGTCCCCACACCCCGGCCAGGGTGGCCCGGGGGTGGGCGTCGATCGCCGCGGCGTGCGTCTCCGCCGCCCAGTGACCGGTGCCGAACAAGCCGAACCGCAGCACGAGTCCCCCCACCGTCGTCGTCCGCCACGGCGTACGCCGGTGGCCGTGATCCACGCTAGTCGTCCGGCCCGGCCGGTGCGCCCCCGACCCGTCGGGAGAGCCGGGCGACGATGGCTACTACGACGCTTAGTAGGCTGTGCCGGTGAACGGGACTGCGTCGATGGCCAGCGCTGCGGCGGCCGGCTCGCCGGTGGACGGCATCCTCGCGACGGCGTCGATCGTGCTGTCGCTCATAATCGCGGTCTGGGCCCTGGTGGCGGCGGTGCGCCACCGGGCGCCGGACCGGCTCCAGTTCGTCGGCCTGGCCGCGCTGGAGCTGGCGCTGCTCGCGCTCGCCGTGGTGGCGCTGGTCGCGCTCGGTGGCGGGGAGCGACCGGGCGAGCCGGGTGCCTTCTTCGGCTACCTGGTCACGCTGGTCTGCCTGCCGCCGCTGGCCTGGGTGCTGGCCCGGATGGAGCCGACCCGGTGGGGTTCGGCGATCGTCTGCGCGGTCTGCCTGGTCACCCCGGTCGTGGTGGTCCGGTTGCAGCAGACCTGGGAGGTCGTCGGTGGCTGATCTGAAGGCGCCCGAGCGCGCCACCAACAAGGGTCCGGGCCGGCTGCTGATCGCGGTCTACATCCTCTTCGCCATCGCCGCGACCTCGCGGGCCGGTCTGCAGATCGCCACCAAGTTCGACGAGGCGCCGGTGGCGTACCTGCTCTCCGCGGTGGCCGCGCTGATCTACATCGTGGCGGCGGTCGGGCTGGCCCGGGCCGGGCACGCCGGTCGCCGGGTCGCGCTGGCCTGCTGCTCGGTGGAGCTGGTCGGGGTGGTCGCGGTCGGCATCCTCAGCCTCGCCGACAAGGCGCTCTTCCCGGACGAGACGGTCTGGTCGGGGTTCGGCAGCGGCTACGGCTACATCCCGCTGGTCCTGCCGGTGCTCGGCCTGTTCTGGCTCTGGCGCACCCGCCACGACCCCGCCTGACCCACCCGCTCGAAGGCCCTCGTTCACGGAAACAGGGGTCATGAGACGCGGAATGGCCACTCTTTCCGAGAAAGAGTGGCCATTCGCGGAGCGGGTTCGGCGTCAGTCCTTGGGGCCGCCGGCGACGTAGATGACCTGGCCGGAGACGAAGGACGCGCCCTCGCTGGCCAGGAACGAGATGGTGTGCGCGATGTCCTCCGGCCGGCCGGTGCGGCGGACCGGGATCTCCGCGGCGGCGTGCTGCTGGAGCGCCTCGAAGTCGACCTTCATCCGGGCCGCGGTGGCGGCCGTCATGTCGGTGACGATGAAGCCCGGCGCGACCGCGTTGACGGTCACCCCGAACGGGCCGAGCTCGATGGCGAGCGTCTTGGTGAAGCCCTGGAGGCCGGCCTTGGCGGCGGAATAGTTGGCCTGGCCCCGGTTGCCCAGCGCGGAGGTGCTGGAGAGGTTGACGATCCGGCCCCACTTCCGCTCGACCATGTGCTTCTGGGCGGCCTGGCTGAACAGGAACGCGCCGCGCAGGTGCACGCCCATGACCGTGTCCCAGTCCGCGTCGGTCATCTTGAACAGCAGGTTGTCGCGGAGCACGCCGGCGTTGTTGACCAGCACGGTCGGCGCGCCCAGCTCCGCGGCGACCCGCTCGACGGCGGCCTCCACCTGAGCCCGGTCGGAGACGTCCGCACCGACGCCGAGGGCCCGGCCGCCGGCGGCGGCGATGGCGTCCACGGTCTCCTTGGTCGCCGACTCCTCGATGTCGACCACGGCGACGGCCATGCCGTCGGCGGCCAGGCGGCGGGCGGTGGCCGCGCCGATGCCGCGCGCGGCTCCGGTCACGATGGCGACGCGGGGCTCCTCCGACATGATTACCTCCCGGTAACTTGGGCTCGATCGAAGGAGCTTAGCGCCGACCCCGTCGTCAGCGGTCCCGGCCCCGGCGGATCCGGATCCACCGGTAGCCGTAGCCGGCGAGCTTGAGGCTGTCCAGCTTGCCGACCTCGTCGTAGTTGCGGTCGGTGAGCACGTCGATCGGCAGGTCCGCCTCGGGGGCGAGCAGGCTCAGGTCGACCTCGACGTCCTCGGTGCCGAGGTTGTGCAGGAAGACCATGGTCCCGGTCGGGCCGTCGGCGCGGTGCGCGAGCACCCCCGGCGGCATCGGCACGTCGATGTGGCTGGTGGTGCCGGAGCCGACCTCCGGGGCCTCCCGGAGGGTACGGATCATCCGCTCGAACCAGCCCAGCAGCGACCTCGGATCCTTGCGCTGGGCGGTCACGTTGACCTTCTGGTAGCCGTACTCGCCCTTGTCGAGCACCGGGCGGACCAGCTTCTCCGGCTCCGCGCTGGAGAACCCGGCGTTCTCCTTGTACGACCACTGCATCGGGGTACGGATGGCCTGCCGGCCGGGCAGCGAGAGGTCCTCGCCCATGCCGATCTCCTCGCCGTAACGCAACACGGGGGTGCCGCGCAGCGAGAACTGGAGCGCGTACGCCAGCTCGATGCGCCGGCGGTCGTTGCCGAGCATCGAGGCCAGCCGGCGGCGGATGCCCCGGCCGTAGAGGCGCATGTCCTCGTCCGGGCCGAACTGCTCGTACACCTGGTTGCGCTGCTCGGCGGTGAGCCGGGACAGGTCGATCTCGTCGTGGTTGCGCAGGAAGGTGGCCCACTGCCCACCCTCGGGCAGCGCCGGGGTGTCCCGCAGCGCCTCGATCACCGGCTCCGGGTCCTGCCGGGCCAGGGCGAGCATCAGCCGCCCGTTCATCATGAAGTCGAAGAGCATGTGGATCCGGTTGGCCGAGCCGCCGCTGTCGCCGAAGTAGACCGGCAACTGGTCCGGCTCGACGTTCGCCTCGGCCAGCAGGACGGCGTCGCCCCGCCGCCACTGCACGTGCTGCCGCAGCTCGGTGAGGAAGTCCAGGTCCTTCGGTGAGTCCGAGTTGCCCGGCTCGGTCAGCTCGATGATGAACGGCACGGCGTCCATCCGGAAGCCGGAGACGCCGAGCTGGAGCCAGAACGACATGATCTTCTTGATCTCGGCCCGGACCTCCGGATTGGCGACGTTGAGGTCCGGCTGGAACTTGTAGAAGCGGTGGTAGTACCAGGCCTTCGCAGTGCGGTCGTAGCTCCACGTCTCGTTCTGCTCGCCGGGGAAGACCATGCCCTGGTGCCGGTCCGGCGGTTCGTCGTCGCTCCACACGTACCAGTCGCGGTAGGGCGAGTCGGGTGAGGACCGGGCGGACTGGAACCAGGGGTGCTCGTCCGAGGTGTGGTTGACCACCAGGTCGATGATCACGTGGATGCCCTTGTTCTTCGCCTGGTGCAGCAGCTCGGCGAAGTCGCCGAGGCTGCCCAGCCGCGGGCTGACGTTGTAGAAGTCGGTGGCGTCGTAGCCGTCGTCCCGGTTGGGCGACGGGTGGATCGGGTGCAGCCAGAGGCAGGTCACGCCCAGCCGGGCGAGGTAGTCCAGCCGGCCGATCAGGCCACGGAAGTCACCCACTCCGTCGCCGTTGGAGTCCGCGAACGTATCGACGTCGAGGCAGTAGACGACCGCCTCCTGATACCACCTGTCGCCCATGTCCGCTTTACTTCTCCGGTCCGTCGATCCGGCAAACCCGGGTCGCGGCCGCCTGCGCGAGTCGCGCGGCCGGTACGGTGCCGGCATGAGCCTCGACACGCAACTGGTCGACTGGTCCGCCGGCAGTTGGTTGAACCCGCCGGAGCGGGCGGACGAGTCCGGCGACGGTCTGCTGGTCGAGCCGCGCGGGGGCAGCGACTTCTGGCGGCGGACCAGCTACGGCTTCGTGCACGACGACGGCTCGGCGTTGCTGGCGCCGTTCCCGAGGGACAGCGCGGTGGAGGTGAGCTTCCACCTCGACTACGCGGCGCAGTTCGACCAGGCGGGCGTGCTGGTCCGCGTGGACGAACGGCGCTGGACCAAGGCGGGAGTGGAGGTCAGTGACGGCCAGCCGCAGGTCGGCGCGGTGGTCACCGACGAGGTCTCGGACTGGTCGGTCGCCCCGGTGCCGGAGTGGTCGGGGCGGGAGGTGACGGTCCGGGTCAGCCGGACCGGGGACGCGCTGACCGTACGGGCCCGGGCGGACGCAGAGCCGTGGCGGCTGGTCCGGGTCGCCCCGCTGGACCCGGCGGCCGAGGCGTCGGCCGGGCCGTACAGCTGCTCGCCGAGCCGCGGCGGCCTGGTGGTCCGCTTCACCGGCTGGCGGCGGGGGCCGGCGGACGGGGCGCTGCACCCGGAGGGCTGAGTGGGGCCGGTCACCGGCAGGTGTCGCCGGCCGCCGCCGGGGTACCACTTCCGGATCCCCCGGCAGCGTGCGGAAGGACGCCGATGACTCTCGCCCAGAACGTCGACCCGAACCAGTTCACCGGGCTGACCGGCTGCGTGGCGTCCGTCATCGACTCGCTGGGCGCCGTCGGGGTGGCGCTGCTGGTCGCCCTGGAGAGCGTCATCCCGCCGATCCCGAGCGAGGTCGTGCTGGCCATGGCCGGCTACCTCGCTGCCGAGGGCCGGTTCAACGTGGTGCTGATCGTGCTCGCCGCGACGGCCGGCTCGCTGCTCGGTGCGCTGGTGCTCTACTGGCTCGGCGCCGCCCTCGGCGAGGAACGGCTGAAGCGCTGGCTGGACCACATCCCGCTGGTGGACCGGGACGACCTGGAAAAAGCCGACCGCTGGTTCGAGCGGCACGGCCGATGGGCGGTGCTGATCGGCCGGCTGGTGCCGGTGGTCCGCAGCCTGGTGTCCGTGCCGGCCGGCGCGAACCGGCTGCCGCTGGGCGAGTTCGCGCTGCTCACCACGCTGGGCAGCGGGGTGTGGAACGCGTTGATCGTCGGCCTCGGCTTCGCCCTCGGCTCCCGCTGGCAGGAGGTCGACCGCGACAGCGACTGGTTCAACTACGCGATCCTGGCGGCCTTCGTCGGAATGACGGTGAGCTGGGTGGTCAGGAAGCTGCGGCGACGGCGCGCCCGGCAGTCGGTGACCGCCGGGCGCTGACCGCGCCGCAGCTGTTCAGATCCGCGCCTTTTGTCAACGAACGTCGATGAATACCGGTTGCGGGCGGCGCAGCACCGCCTGCTCCAGCGCGGTCCACGCGGTGGTGGTGACCAGGTAGAGCACCGCCGCCAGCGGCACCACCAGGGCCACCAACACCGTCGTGTACGGCAGCAGCGGCAGCAGCCGGCCCAGGGCGGCCGCACCCGGCCCCTCGGTGGGCGTACCGGCGACGGTGCCGGTGGCCGCGGCCGCCCGGCGGGCCCGCCGCGAGGACCACCAGGCCAGGGCGAGCAGCGCGGCCAGCAGCACCCCGAAGACCGCCGCCACCGAGGCGGAGAGCCCGTCGCCGAGGTGCCAGCCCAGCGGCACCCCGGCCAGCCGCTCGTCGAGCAGCCGGGAGCCACCGTCGCCGGTGGCGAAGAGGCGGTACATGACCAGGAAGAACGGTGCCTGCAACAGCGCCGGGAGGCAGCCCGCGACCGGGCTGGCCCCGGCCCGGCGGTAGAGCGCGAACAGCTCGCTCTGCAGGCGGGCCGGATCGTCGGCGTACCGGTGCTGGAGGTCGCGGACCTCGGGGGCGAGCGCCGCACGACGGCGCTCCCCGCGGACCTGCGCCAGGCTGAGCGGCGAGATCAACAACCGGACCCCGACGGTGAACAGGACGATCGCGGCCGCCGTGGCGGCCCCGCCGGTCAGCGGGGTGAGCGAGTCGGCGAGCCAGGTGACGACGGTGGCAGCCACGGAGGCAGCGGTGTGCAGCGGTGCGAAGGCGAGCATGGGGAACCCCTCGGTCCGATTCCGGATGCCCCGACGGGACGACGCGTCCCGGCGGGACGGATGACGACGGAACCGGCCGCGTGGCGGCTACGAGACTCGTGCCGGACGGACCCGACGCGATGACGGCATGGCGCTACGCGGCCGAGGGGCGGAGACCAGGAGCACGCGGGCGCGGCCGGCCGGCCGCGTCCGGGTCGACCTGGCGGGGGGTCCGGCGGCCCCGGGCGCGGGCCCGCAGGGCGGTGGCGTGCCGTCCGGCGCGGGGCGCGTTCGGCAGCGCCCGGGACCGGAGCGCGAGCAGCGTGGCCAGCAGCAGCGCGGCGGCCACCGCCGCGCCGGCGAGCAGCCCGACCGGGCGGTCCGCGAGCACGGTGAGCTGGGCGAGGGCGTACGCCCACGGCCCCGTCACCGCCACCAGGATCCCCGGCACGCCGACCAGCCTAGAACCCGCTGTCACGCCCCCTGACAGCTCAGGAGGAGTCGCGGACCAGCGGGAAGGGCAGGGTCTCCCGGATCGACCGGCCGGTCAGCAGCATCACCAGCCGGTCCACGCCGAGACCCAGACCGCCGGTGGGCGGCATCGCGTACTCCAGCGCGGTGAGGAAGTCCTCGTCCAGCTCCATCGCCTCGGGGTCGCCGCCGGCCGCCTTCAGCGACTGCGCGGTGAGCCGACGCCGCTGCTCGGTCGGGTCGACCAGCTCGGTGTACGCGGTGCCCAGCTCCATCCCGAAGGCGACCAGGTCCCACCGCTCGGCCAGCCGTGGGTCGCGCCGGTGCTGCCGGGTCAGCGGCGACACGTCGGTCGGGAAGTCCAGGTAGAACGTGGGCACCTCGGTGCGCGCCTCGACCAGCCGCTCGTAGAGCTCCAGCAGCACCGCGCCGCGCTCCCAGCGCGGGTCGTAGGGCACCCCGGCGGCATCGCAGCGCTTGCGCAGCTCGGCCACCTCGGTGTCGGCGGTGACCTCCTCGCCCAGCGCGGCGGAGATCGCCTCGTTGACCGTCCGGGTCGGCCACTCGCCGCCGATGTCGACCAGCTCGCCGCCGTGCGGGCGGCGAGCCACCGGCGCGCCGTGCACCGCCACCGCCGCCGCCACGATCAGCTCCCGGGCCAGCTCGCGCATGTCGTGGTAGTCGGCGTACGCCTGGTACGCCTCCAGCACGGTGAACTCCGGATTGTGGGTGGCGTCGACGCCCTCGTTGCGGAATGCCCGGCCCAACTCGTACACCCGCTCGACGCCGCCCACGGCCAGCCGCTTCAGGTAGAGCTCGGGCGCGATCCGCAGGCTGAGCCGCAGGTCGTACGCGTTGCTGTGGGTGACGAACGGGCGGGCGTTCGCCCCGCCGTGCACCCGCTGGAGGATCGGCGTCTCCACCTCCAGGAAGCCCCGCCCGACCAGCGAGGAGCGCAGGCTGTGCAGGGCGGCGCCGCGCGCCCGCAGCAGGTCGCGCGCGTCGGCGTTGATGGCCAGGTCCAGGTAGCGCTGCCGGACCCGGGCCTCCGGGTCGGCCAGCCCGTGGTGCTTGTCCGGCAGCGGACGCAGGCACTTGGCGGTGAGCTGCCAGTCGGCGACCCGCACCGACACCTCGCCGTGCTTCGTCGCGTACACCTCGCCGGTGGCGCCGACGTGGTCGCCGATGTCGACGGCGGCCCGCCAGCGGTCCAGGTCGTGCTCCAGCATGAGCTGGAGGTCACCGCTGCCGTCCCGGATGGTCGCGAAGAGCACCCGGCCGTGGTCGCGGTCCAGCATCACCCGGCCGGCCACCGCCACCGTCTCCCCGGTCCCGGTGTCCGGGGCCAGCCCGGTGTGCCGCTCCCGCACCGCCGCGCAGGTCTCCGTCCGCGGGTAGCCCACCGGGTACGGGTCGACCCCCTCGGCGCGCAGCCGGTCGAGCTTGGCCAGGCGTACCCGGATCTGCTCCGGCCGCGGCACCTCGGCCGGCTCCGGCGGGACGGCCCGGACCGTCGCGGCGGCCGGCGGCACGAACCCGACACCGCCGCCGGCCGGCGGCACCCCGTACAGCGGGGTGGGCCGGCCGCCGGGCAGGGCGAGGAAGCCCTCGGCGGCCGCCGCCGCAATGCCCACCCGGGCCAGTTCCCGGCGCTCCGCGAAGCAGAGGTAGCGCGGGGTCCAGTGCGGCTGGTACTTGGCGTTGGAGAGGTAGAGCGACTCCAGCTGCCACCAGCGGGAGAAGAAGAGCAGGGTGTGCCGCCAGAGCCGGATCACCGGGCCGGCGCCGATCCGGGCGCCCTGCTCGAACACCGAACGGAACGCCGCGAAGTTCAGCGACACCCTTTCGACGCCGACCCGGGGGCCCGCAGCCAGCAGCGCGGCCACCATGAACTCGGTGATCCCGTTCTCGGCGGTCCGGTCCCGGCGCATCAGGTCCAGCGACACCCCATGCGCGCCCCACGGGCTGAACGACAGCAGACCCCGCACCCGGCCGCTGCCGTCCCGTGCCTCGACCAGCACGCAGTCGCCGTCGGCCGGGTCGCCGAGCCGGCCCAGCGCCATCGAGAAGCCCCGCTCGTGCTCGGTGTCCCGCCAGGAGGTGGCCAGGTCGGCCAGCCGGGACAGCTCCTCCGGTGGGATCTCCGCGTGCCGGCGCACCTTTCCGGTGTAGCCGGCCCGCTCCACCCGGTGCACCGCCTGGCGAACCGGACGCATGTCCCGGCCGTCCAGGTCGAACTCGCGGGTCAGCAGGATGGCCTCGTCGCCGAGCTGGAGCACCTTGAGGCCGTGCCGGTGGTACGCCCGCGCCCCGGCCTCGCTGGCGCCGAGCACCGCCGGGGTCCAGGCGTACTCGCGGGCCTGGCCGAGCCACGCCTCGATGGCCGGGCCCCACGCCTCCGGGTCGCCGACCGGATCGCCGCTGGCCAGGCTGACCCCGTTGACCACCCGGTAGGTGATCGCCGCCTTGCCACTGGCGGAGAAGACGGCCGCCTTGTCCCGCCGGGTGGCGAAGTAGCCGAGCGAGTCCCGCTCGCCGTACCGGGCGAGCAGCTCGCGGATCCGCTCCTCCTCGTCGGGGTGCAGCACCGCGTTCGCCCGCTGCGAGCGGACCAGGGTGAACAGGCCGGCCACGAAGGCGATCGCGCCGAAGCCGCCGAGCAGCAGGTTGACCCAGCCGGGCGCGTGGCCCTTCCGGGTCACGTCCAGCATGATCGCGCCACCGAACACCTTCTCCACCGCGTACCCCAGCCGGTCCGACCAGGTGTGCAGGCTGCCGGGCTCGACGAGGAGCAGCAGGTAGCCCAGCCCGACCGAGACCGTGGCCAGGCCGAGGAAGACGCCGAGGGCCTGCCACGCGCTGCCCCGGCGGACCCTGGCGTAAAACTCGCGCCGGGCGGCGAGCAGCAGGGCCAGCGCGCCGGCGGCGAAGGCGATGCCGACCCAGACCCCGACCGTCTCCAGGGTGTTGAACAGCCGTTCGCCGGCGTCGTCGGTGAGATCGTTGCCGCCCACGGTCAGCAGCAGCACTGCGGCCAGCAGGCCGACCAGCAGGGTGAGGCTGAAGTACGCGACCAGCACCCAGTAGGCCAGCCGCTTGCGGCGCAGCACCGCCGAGGCGAGGGTGCCCAGGAAGACCGCGTACGCCAGGTTGGCCGGCGCGGGCACCAGCAGCGCGTCGATCGCCTTGCGGACCGGCTGGACCTCGAGGCGGAAAGCGCTGCTCAGCGCGGCCAGCGCGCAGATCACCGCGACCACCCAGAGCAGGGTGGCGAAGGCCCGGGGCACCTGACGTCGCCAGTCCCGACCGGCACGCCGGGCGTCGGTCACCTTCCGTGACTCGGGGCTCGGGGTCAACGCGGCCTCCCTCGCTGCCGGCAACGACGCACCGGGCGTCGGCCGGGGCCCATCGTAGTCACGCCGCCTCCCCCGTCGCCCGGCTGTCCTCGTCGCGCCGAAGCTGGGAGAAACCTTGGCGTGCGGGTGCGACACGCCGCCCGGCGTTTCCCGCCGTCGACACGGTGGGTAACAGCGCGTCGACGAGGCGGCACGGCGGCGCGCGGCACGAATCGGACGGTGGTGGCCATGAACGGGTCAGTGGCGGAGCAGGAACGGAACGCCGCCCCGGCCGGCACCGACCTCCTCACGGTGGGTGTCGAGGAGGAGTTCCTGCTGGTCGACCCGCACACCGGGTACGCGAGCTGGCGCTCGGTCGAGTGGGAACGCTGGCCGTCGGTGGCACCCACCCCCTACCTGGACTCCCACGAGCACTACGAGCGGCTGATCCGGCAGCTCATCGCCAGCGGCGTGATGCTCGACGAGGGAATGCTCTACTGGTACGCCCGGCTGTCCGCGAAGTACCCGACCGTGGAGCTCCGGATCGGCGACGTCTGCCCGTCGGTGGACGACGCGGTGCTGGTCGCGGCCCTGGTCCGGGCGCTGGTGGCGACGGCGATGACGGAGATCGCCGAAGGCCGTCCGGCGATCAACACCGACCACCACCTGCTGGTCGCCGCGCACTGGCGGGCGGCCCACGACGGGCTGGAGGGCGAGGGCGTCGACCTGACCGACGGCGAGCTGCGCCCGGCCTGGGAGCTGCTGGACCGGCTGGTCGAACGGGTCGGCCCGGAACTGGAGCGGCACGGCGACCTCGACCAGGTGACCGACCTGCTGGGCGGGCTGCGCCGGCACGGCAGCGGCGCGGCCCGGCAGCGGGCGGTGTTCGCCCGTACCGGTCGGCTGGTCGACGTGGTCGAGGACGTGGCCCGGCAGACCCGCTGACCGGGCCCGCGACGGATCTTCCCGTGACAGGATGGACCACGTGGCGGAACGCCTGATCGTCGTCGGCGGGGACGCGGCCGGGATGGCGGCGGCGTCCCAGGCCCGACGCCACCGTGACCGCGCCGACCTGGAGATCGTCGGCTTCGAGCGGGGGCACTTCACCTCGTACTCGGCCTGCGGCATCCCGTACTGGATCAGCGGGGTGGTTCCGGAGCGGCCTCAGCTCATCGCCCGCGATCCGGCGACCCACCGGGAGAAGTTCGACATCGACGTGCGGCTGCGGCACGAGGTCACTGCCATCGACCTGGACCGCCGCGAGGTGGTCGCCCGGGACCTGGACGGCGGCGGCGAGGTCCGCGAGGGCTTCGACACCCTGGTGTACGCGACCGGCGCGGTGCCGGTGCAACCCGACTGGGCCCGCGGCGGCATCGCCGGGGTCTTCGGCATGCAGACCCTCGACGACGGCACCGCGTTGCTGGACTGGCTGGAGGGCGAACCCCGGCCGCGGCGCGCGGTGGTGGTCGGCGGCGGCTACGTCGGCGTGGAGATGGCCGAGGCGCTGATCCAGCGCGGGCTCTCCGTCGACCTGGTCGAGAAGGCCGGCCAGCCGATGGCCACCGTGGACCCGGACATGGCCGAGCTGGTCGCCGAGGCCATGCGCGGGATCGGCATCGGGATCCGTACCGGCCTGACGGTCACCGGCCTGGAGGCCCGGGACGGCCGGGTCGCCGCGGTGGTCACCAACGAGGGGCCGATGCCGGCCGACGTCGTGGTGCTGGGCCTCGGCGTACGCCCGAACACCGCGCTCGCCGAGGCCGCCGGCCTGCCGCTCGGCCCGACCGGCGGGGTCCGCTGCGACCGGCGGATGCGGGTGCCCGGGATGCCCGGCGTCTGGGCGGCGGGCGACTGCGTGGAGACCCTGCATCTGGTCAGCGGCATGCCGGTGCACGTCCCCCTCGGCACCCACGCCAACAAGCAGGGCCGGGTCGCCGGCATCAACATCGGCGGCGGGTACGCCACCTTCCCCGGCGTGATCGGCACCGCGGTGACCAAGGTCTGCGACCTGGAGGTGGGGCGGACCGGGCTGCGGGAGCGGGACGCCGTCGCGGCCGGCTTCGAGTTCGTCGCGGTGCTGTCCGAGTCGACCAACCGGGCCGGCTACTACCCCGGTGCCCGACCGATGACGGTCAAGCTGATCGCCGAGCGACCCAGCGGCCGGCTGCTCGGGGCGCAGATCGTCGGCTGGTCGGAGGCGGCGAAGCGGATCGACCCGCTGGCCGTGGCGCTGTGGAACGGGATGACGGTGGACGAGATGACCGCGCTGGACCTGGGCTACGCCCCGCCGTACGCCCCGGTCTGGGATCCGGTGCTGATCGCCGCCCGCAAGGCCGTCGACGCCCTCGGCCGCCGCTAGGCGCACTGTCGGCTTTGGGTGCGGTTCTTGTCGCTTGGACGACAAGAAACGCACCCGAAGTCGGCTGGGATCGGCCGGGTGCGGGTGCCGAGGGATGACGCGTCGGGGCTGGAGTGGCTGCTGTTCGCGCAGTCGGGTGTGCTGACCTGGGCGCAGGCGACGGCGGAGCTGACCCCCGCGAGGGTGCGGCACCTGCTGGCCAGTGGCCGCTGGCAGCGGGTGTGCCGTGGACTGCTGCGCGCCGCCCCGGCCGGCGGCCCGTTCGACCGGGGCCAGCAGTGGTGGGTCGCGGTTCTCGCGGCGGGCGAGGGCGCGGTGCTCGCCGGGCTGGCCGCCGCGCAGGCCGGTGGCCTACGCGGAAACTGGCGGTACGAGGCGGTGGACGTCCTCGTGCCGCACCAACGACGCGCGGCCGATCTGCTGCGCCGGCTGCCGCTGGGACTCCCGGCGGTTCGGGTGCGCCGGGTCCGAGAGCTCCCGGAGACCGACCGGCAGCGCGGCCGGCCGGACCGGACGAGCATGGCGCGGTCCTTGGTGGACGCCGCGCAGTGGGCGCGTACCGACGAGGAGGCGCAGCAGATCCTCACAGCCGGCTGCCAGCAGCGGCGGGTGACCGCGGCTGAGGTCGGCGCGGTGCTGGACCGGATGCCGCGCGCCCGGCGGCGGCGGCTGATCCGGGAGACGCTGCGGGACGTGGCCGGCGGCGCGGAGGCGCTCTCCGAGATCGACCTGATACGGCTCTGCCGCCGGCACGGCCTGCCGGTACCCGACGGCCAGGAGCGCCGACAGGACGCCGACGGGCGGGTGCGCTACCTGGACGCGTACTGGCGGCCCTGGCGGCTGCATGTCGAGGTGGACGGCGCGCACCACCTGGACGTCCGGCACTGGGCGGCAGACCTGCGCCGGCAGAACCGGGTCTGGATCGAAGGCGATCGGATCCTCCGGTTCACCGCGTTCGACGTCCGCCACCGACCCGCCGAGGTGGTGGCCCAACTCCGGGCCGCCCTGACAGCGGCCGGTTGGCGCCCCTGAGGTTGCTTCGGGTGCGGTTGTTGTCGCTGGGGCGACAACAACTGCACCCGAAGTCCTTTGTCGGGGGGCGCGGTTAGCGTGTGGGTGTTGTCGCCGGTTCCGGCCAATTCCCCTCGGAGGCATCCCCATGTCGCAGGAGACGACCTACCTCGAACTGTCCGAAGTGGACGGTAGCGCGCACAAGTTCTACGAGGTGGTGGTGGACGACACCGCGATGACCGTGCGCTACGGGCGGATCGGCGACCAGGGCCAGGTGAAGACGGCCAGCTACCCCGACAACGCCCGGGCCCGGGCCGCCGCCGCGAAGAAGATCGGCGAGAAGGTCCGCAAGGGGTACGCCCCGGCGGTGCGCGGCGTACGCCAGAAGCGACCGGTGTCCCGCCGGCAGATCGTCAGCACCCGCTCCACCGCCCGCACCGCCCCGGTCCTCTGGCGGTACGCCTCGGGCGCGCCCGCGTTCGGCATCTTCGTCGACGGGCGGAGCTGCCTGGTCGGCAACGAGCACGGGGTGATCACCACCCTGGACCACGACGCCCGGGTGCTCAACCAGGTGCGGCTCCCTGACGGGGTGAAGTGCATCGTCGCCGACGACGCCTGGATCTACGCGGGCTGCGACGACGGCAACGTCTACGACCTCTCCGGCAAGGTGCCCCGGGTGGCGTACGCGATCGCCCCGGAGATCGACATCTACTGGCTGGATATTCACGACGGCGTGCTGGGCGTCTCCGACGCCGACGGCGGGATCGCCGCGATCGACCACGAGGACGAGTTCCTCTGGCGCCGGCCGGGGCGCGGCAGGGCCGCCTGGATGGTCCGCTGCGACACCGACGCCCTCTACCACGGCCACTCCCAGGGGGTCACCGGCTACGACTGGCGTACCGGGCGGGAGCGGTGGCACACCCGCACGGGGTCGGTGCTCTTCGGCTGGCAGGAGCGCGACGCCGTGTTCGCCGGCACCGGCACCCGGGAGGTGGTGCGCCTGCGCAAGAACGGGCGCGCCGAGCGCACCTACCGCTGCGACGCCCCGGTCTTCTCCTGCGCCACCGCCGAGGACGGCCGGTACGTCTTCGCCGGCGACAACCAGTCTTCGATCTACTGCTTCGACGCGGCCGGCAACCGGCTGTGGAAGCTCGGCACCGGCTGCGGCTCGGCCTACTCCATGCAATACCACCAGGAGCGGCTCTACGTGGTGACCACCGGCGGCTACCTGGCCTGCATCGACGCCAGCGAGCCGGCGATCCGGTCGGCCGAGGCGGGCACCGTGCCGGACGTGGTGGACGTCAAGGCGCCGGCCCGGCTGCCCGAGCCGGCCGCCTGGACCTCGGTGGAGGTGACCACCGACGACCGGGCCGGCGTGGTGGTGCAGTGCGTCGAGGACGGCGGCCGGCTGCGCATCCACGTGCTCTCCGACGGCTACCGGCGGGACTGGTCGGTGCAGTTCCCCAAGGGCATCCGTCAGGTGGGGGCGCGCTACCTGGTCACCGAGGTCCGGGAGTCGGGTCGGGGCGGCTTCTACCGGGCGTACGGCGACATCCGCCGGCTCCGCTGAGGGCTCCGGTCCGGTGTGTGCGATCGCCGGACGCGGTCCAGGATGGTCGGATGGCCGTGCATCTGGAGATCCCCGAGGGACTGCGCTGGACCGAACACCTCCCGGCGGGGCGGGCCTGGCGGGCGGTGCTGCCGGACCGGCTGGCCGAGTGCGTCGAGCGCTGGGAGTTGCGGGTGGGGCGGCCCTACGCGTACGCCTTCGCCTCGCTGGCCGTGCCGGCCGAGCTGCCGGACGGCACGCCGGCGGTGCTGAAGCTCCAGTACCCGGACGACGACAGCGTGCACGAGGCGACCGCGCTGGCGCACTGGGCGGGCCGGGGCGCGATCCGGCTGCTGGCCCACGACGAGGAGCGCCGGGCGCTGCTGGTCGAACGTTGTGTGCCGGGCACCCCGCTGCACGAGCTGGCGCCCGAGGCGGCGCTGGACGTGGCGGTCGAGCTGCTGCCCGGACTCGGCGTGCCGGCCGGGCCGCCGTTCACCCCGCTGTCCGAGGAGGCGGCCGGCTGGGCGGAGCGAATGCCGGCCAACTGGGAGCGGGCCAACCGGCCGTACGAGCGGCGGCTGCTGGACACCGCCCTCGGGCTGCTCGCCGACCTGGTGCCCAGCCAGGGCGAGCAGGTGCTGGTCAACCAGGACCTGCACGCGGGCAACGTGCTCCGGGCGGCCCGGGAGCCGTGGCTGGCCATCGACCCGAAACCGCTGGTCGGCGAGCGGGAGTTCGGGCCGGTGGCGATGGTGCGCGGGGCCGAGCTGGGCCACTCCCCCGCGGCGGTCCGCCACCGGCTGGACCGGCTCAGCGCCGAGCTGGGCCTGGACCGGGGGCGGGTCCGTGGCTGGACGATCGGGCACACCCTGGCCTGGAGCATCGGCGGGGATCAGGTGTTCCCCGGCAACGTCGAGGTGGTCCGCTGGCTGCTCGGCGGGGAGTGACCGATCCCCGGCAAGCCGGCCGGAGGATCGGTCACCGCACGACGCCTGGCGGTCAGGCCGGGTACGGGGCCGCCTCGCGGGCTGCCCGCAGGGCTGCCGCCCACCAGGCGAGCTGGTCCAGCAGGGTCTTGGCGTATCCGGGCGCCTCGGGGTCCAGCGGCCGACCGTCCTCCCACCCAGTGAAGTAGTTCGGGAAGGCCAGACCGTCGCGGATCGTCACCGCGTGCAGTTCGGTGAGGACGTTCTCCAGGTGGAGGACGGCGTGGCGGCCGCCGGCGGCACCGCCGTAGCTGACGAAGGCGACCGGCTTGGCCGTCCACTGGGTGAAGTGCCAGTCGATGGCCGCCTTCAGCGAGGCGGGGTAGCTGTGGTTGTACTCCGGGGTGACCAGGATGAACGCGTCCGCGTCCGCCAGCCGGGAGGTCAGGGCGGCCATCGCCGCCGGGCGCGGGTACGCATCGCCGGCGAACTTCGGCGGGGTCGCCGGCAACGACAGCGGGATCTCGACATCGGCGAGGTCGACGACAGCGACGTCGAACCCGCCGTGCTCGCGCGTTCGCTCGGCTACCCAGGAAGCGACGACCGGCCCGAACCGGCCCTCGCGGACGCTTCCGACGACAATGACCAACTTGTGCTTCTCGCTCATGGGGTCCACGGTCCGTCCTCGCGACGATGGCAACCAGACCGGGCGGAGGCTGGCCCCCGTGGGACCACGCTACGAGGTCCTAGGCTGCCGGAATCCGCCCTAGACTCTCCACCCATGAGCACGCCGTTGGGCGATTTCGTCCGCGCCAAGCGGGACAGCATCCAACCGGAGTCGTTCGGTCTGCCCGATCGTGGCCGGCGCCGCTCCCCGGGCCTGCGCCGCTCGGACCTGGCCACGCGGGCCGGGATCAGCGTCGAATACCTCACCCGCATCGAGCAGGGACGAGACCGCAACCCGTCCCCCTCGGTGGTGAACGCTCTCGCGGACGCCCTGAGCCTGGATGCCGGGGAGCGCAACCACCTGCGTTACCTCGCGAAGATCACCGGCGGGGCCTGCCCCGGGCACCGGCGGCCGTCGCCACCCAACCTCGAGATCCGGCCCACCGTGCGGGACACCCTCCGACTACTCGAGCCCGGCGCCGCGTTCGTCACCAACCGGCTGGGCGACGTGCTCGCGTACACAAGCGGGTTCGAGGTGGTCATGCGCGAGAGCGGGCTGCTCGACACCGAGTCGCCGAACCTGACGCGCTACGTGTTCACCGACCCGCGCGCCCGGACGTTCTTCCCCGACTGGGACCAGGTCGCCGACGAACAAGCCTTCGACCTGTGGCTCGGGCCGTCCGCCGAGACAGCCGAGTGGTTCAAGGCCGAACTCGCCCCCGTCGCAGGGCAGGAGTTCACTCGACGACTCAACCACCACCTGCCCCCGCCGCAGGTCCCGCTCCGGCTCGACCATCCGGTGGCCCACGAGCTGCGCTGGCACCGGGAGCGGCTGGAGCTGCCGAGCACCGACGCGCAGCAGCTGGTCGTCCTGCTCCCCGTCGACGAGACGACAGCGGAGGCCGTCGAGCGACTCCGTCATCAACCGCGCGCCATCCTTCGCGCGGTCGGTTGACGCGGCCGACGAGTTGAGGGACGCGGTCCGGGGGCCCGACAACGGCACCACGCCGGTCCGGTGTCAGCCGGCCTGGCAGGTCGGGCACCAGTAGAGGTTGCGGCCGGCCAACCCGCCCCGGCTGATCTCTGCCCCGCAGACGTGGCAGGGGGCGCCGGGGCGGCGGTAGACGTACACCTCGCCGCCGTGCCGGTCGACCCGGGGCGCGCGGCCCATCGCCTCCGGCAGGTGGACGGCCCGGACGGTGTCGATCCGGCCCCGCTCGACCGCGAGGGTCATCAGCGCGACCAGGTCGGCCCAGAGCTCCCGCCAGCCGGTCGGAGTGAGCGTCCGGCCGGGCAGGGTCGGCGGCAGCCCGGCCCGGAACAGCGCCTCGGTCACGAAGATCAGTCCGGTGCCGGCGACCACCGACTGGTCCAGCAGCAGCGCGGCCAGCGGGGTGGCGCTGCGGCGGATGCGGGCGTACGCCCGGTCCGGGTCGGCGTCGGCGCGCAGCGGGTCCGGACCGAGCCGGTCGCGCAGCGCGGCCACCTCGGGCGGGGTGAGCAGCTCGCAGGCGGTCGGACCGCGCAGGTCCAGCCAGTGCCGGTCGCTGTTGAGCCGCAGCCGAACCTGCCCGATCGGGGGCGGCGGCTCGCCGGACCCGTCGGCGAACTTGCCGTAGAGCCCGAGGTGCACGTGCAGGGTCAGCTCGCCGGCGTAATGGTGCAGCAGATGCTTGCCGTACGCCTCGGTGCCGTCGAGGACGGTGCCGGTGAGCCGGGCCGCGCCCTCGGCGAAGCGGCCCTGCGGGCTGGCGGCGTGCACCTTGGCGCCGGCGAAGAGCTCGGCGTGCCGGGCCGCCAGGCGGTGGATGGTGTGTCCCTCTGGCACGGGTGCCAAGGGTAGTCAGCCGTCGTCATACCTCGCCGGTCAGTGGACCGGCAGCGCCGTCGGCCCGCCGCCCTTCACCGACCGCTTCATCTGGTCGTACGACCAGATGAAGCACCGGACCTGCCGGTCGCCGCGCGCCCACGCCGCCTGCGAGGGCAGCCCGTACATGCTGCTGGTGCGGTACGGCAGGAGCCGATCGACCGGCAGCTTCACGTAGCCGGCGATCACCGTCCGGCAAGCGGCGTGGATCCGGTCCTCGGCGCCGGCCAGGGTGGCGAAGGGCACCTCCGGGGCGGTCCAGGTGCCGGCGTACTCGATGGAGTGCGCGTTGGTGCAGGGCAGCTGGAGCAGCCCCCCGGTGGTCTGCGCCACGCACCCGTACGCCAGCGGCGACGCCGCGTCCTCCAGCGCGTCGCGGAGCGTGCCGGTGTGCTGGGTGGGCCAGTCCGACCGGTTGTCGCTGCCGGTCTCGACCGCGCTGACCTCGAAGACGTCGCAGCGGAACCAGCGACTGCCCCCGGCCCAGCCGTTCGGCGACGGCGGCGCGACCTGCACCACCAGGCGGGCACCGTGCCAGTCCCCGCCCAAAAACTCGCGGGCCCGGGCATCGCACTCGGCGAACGCTGGCCGCAGCACCGCCGAACCCACCTTCGGCGGGGTGGGCCGGGCGGCCAGCGCGTCGGTGAACCGGCCGATGTGGAACGTCTCGACAAGGTGCGCCCGGGCGCAGTCCACCGGTTGGTAGCTGGTCGGGTCGCCGATCAGCTGGCAGTCGCCCACCTTCGGGGTGAACTGCTCAACCTTGCCGACCGGACGCCAGTCGTCGGTCAGGTCGCCGTCCGTGCCGGCCGGCCTGCCGCACCCGGCCAGCACCACTATGACCACGGCGGCCAACGCCGTCACGCCACGCCACCGTCGCATGCCAGTCTCCCCAGGGCCCCGTGCGAACGCGCGCAGCATACGTGTCCGCTCCGGCCGGCGGGGGCCGCGCCCGTCGGCGACGAGGAGTCGCGCGAAGCGTCGATGGGTGTCGTTTCCTCGCCGCCGGGGTACCTCACTGTCAACGCGTGTGCTGCCACTGTGCCAACGCGGCCGCCGCGCCGGAGATCAGGAGGTGTCGAAATGAAGAATCTGTCCCGCCGGAACGGTCCGGCGCGAAGCCAGGACGCGAACGGTGACGGCGTCGTCGACAGCCGCGACGAGGAGCGGACGACGTACCGGAGCGCCGCCACCGCCACCGCCACCGACGACGAGCGCGCCACCGACGCGGAGCGGCGGGCCACGGACCGGGCGGCGGCGCGGACCGCGACCGGCCGGCCGCTCGGCGCGGACGCCCCGCGCACCCGCACCACGGTCGACCCGGACCCGACCACGGAGCGCACCGTCGACCTGGACCGGGACGGCCGGCCGGACCGGCCGGTCGAGCGGCCCGACGGCGACTCCGGGACGGCCCCGGTGGCGGTCGGCCCGAGGCCCCGGGCCAGCCTGCTCGCCACCCTCGGCCTGATCGTCTCGGTGGTGGGCGCGCTGTTCGTGCTCTCCGGGCCCCTGGCCGGGTACGGCATCGGGCTGGGCGCGGTCGGCGCGGTGCTCGCCGTGCTCGGTCTGATCGCCACCCGCCGCCGGCACGTGGCCGGCAAGACCGACGCGCTGATCGGCGTGACGGTCGGCCTCGCCGCCGTGGTGCTCGGCCTCGTGGCGATGACTGGCCAGTTCGACTGGCCGACCACCGACGGTGAGTGGGTGGGCCGGCTCCGGGAGTGGCTCGACTCACAGTTTGCCAACTGGTTCTGACGGGCACAGTGTGGCGCGCCGGCGCAGCGCCGGCACGCCCGATCAGCCCTGGTGGTTCACCAGCCGGGCAACACCTCTTTCGGGGGCGGCGGCTCGCCGCCCCCGAAGTGTGTCCGGGGACGGCCCGGCGCCGGCACACGCACCCCGGGGTCGAGCGGGCCCGACCGGGAAACGCAACGATCCGCCGCAAGTCGCGGACCAGACGCAACGATCCGTCGCCGTACGCAACTTCTTGCGGTGGATGTCGTCGGCCCGAGCCGCATACCGTTGGACCACGGCGCCAGCCCGTGGGCCGACGGTGGCCGGGCGCGCCCGACCCCTGGGAGCACGACATGACGATGGACGCGACCCGCCAGCGCTTTCTGATGTGCCGGCCGACGTACTTCGCCGTCGACTACGCGATCAACCCGTGGATGGACCCCACCGCGCCGGTGGACGCCGACCTGGCGATCCGGCAGTGGGAGCAGCTCCGCCAGACCTACGTCGACCTGGGCCACGAGGTCGAGCTGATCGACCCGGTCGCCGGCCTGCCGGACATGGTCTTCGCCGCGAACGGCGGCACGGTGATCGACGGCAAGGCCATGGCGGTGCAGTTCCGCGACCCGCAGCGTGCCGACGAGGCCCCCGCCTACCGCGCCTGGTTCGAGGCCGCCGGCTTCGAGATGTACGACCCGAAGCACGTCAACGAGGGCGAGGGCGACGTCCTGCTGGCCGGCGATCACCTGCTCGCCGGCACCGGGTTCCGCACCGCGCACGCCTCGCACGCGCAGCTCCAGGAGGTCTTCGGCTACCCGGTGATCACCACGCAGCTGGTGGACCCGCGCTTCTACCACCTGGACACCGCGCTGACCGTGCTCGACGAGCGCACCGTGGCGTACCTGCCGGAGGCGTTCTCGCCGGGCAGCCGGGCGGTGCTCCGCCGGCTGTTCCCGGACGCGATCCACGCCACCATGGCCGACGCCGAGGTGCTGGGGCTGAACGCGGTCAGCGACGGGAAGCACGTCGTGCTGCCCGCCCAGGCCACCGACCTCGCCGCCAAGCTGCGCGACCGGGGCTACGAGACCATCGGGATCGACCTGTCCGAGCTGCGCAAGGCCGGCGGCGGACCGAAGTGCTGCACGTTGCGACTCCGACAGGGAAAGGCAGTCAAGTGATCGTTGACGACATGCTGCGGACGCCGTCCGCGGTGCGGGAGGCCGAGCGCCACACGGCCCACAACTACCACCCGCTGCCCGTGGTGATCTCGTCCGCCGAAGGCGCCTGGCTGACCGACGTGGACGGCCGGCGCTACCTCGACTGCCTGGCCGGCTACTCGGCGCTGAACTTCGGCCACCGGCACCCGAAGCTGATCGAGGCCGCGCACGCGCAGCTCGACCGGCTCACCCTCACCAGCCGCGCGTTCATCCACGACCAGTTCGCCGACTTCTGCCGCGAGCTGGCCGCGCTGTGCGGCAAGGACCTGGTCCTGCCGATGAACACCGGCGCCGAGGCGGTGGAGACCGGCATCAAGGTCGCCCGCAAGTGGGGCTACCAGGTCAAGGGCGTGGCCCCGGGCCAGGCGAACATCGTGGTCGCCGAGGGGAACTTCCACGGCCGGACCACCACCATCGTCAGCTTCTCCACCGACGAGGACGCCCGCGCCGACTTCGGGCCGTACACGCCGGGCTTCACGGTCGTCCCCTACGGCGACCTGGACGCGCTGACCGCCGCGATCGACGAGAACACCGTCGCCGTGCTGCTCGAGCCGATCCAGGGCGAGCAGGGCGTCGTGGTGCCGCCGGAGGGCTACCTGCCGGGCGTCCGTCAGGTCTGCACCGAGCGGAACGTGCTCTTCATCGCCGACGAGATCCAGTCGGGTCTGGGGCGGACCGGCGCGACGTTCGCCTGCGACCTGGAGGGCGTCGTCCCGGACATGTACCTGCTCGGCAAGGCGCTCGGCGGCGGCATCGTGCCGGTCTCGGCGGTGGCCGCGAACGCCGACGTGCTCGGCGTGCTCAAGCCGGGCCAGCACGGCTCGACCTTCGGCGGCAACCCGCTGGCCTGCGCCGTCGCCACCGAGGTGGTCCGGCTGCTGGCCACCGGCGAGTTCCAGCGCCGCTCCGCCGAGCTGGGCGAGCGGCTGCACGCCGGCCTGCGCGGGCTGATCGGCAAGGGCCTGGTCGCCGTCCGGGGCCGGGGCCTCTGGGCCGGCCTGGACATCGACCCGGCGCTGATGACCGGCCGGCAGGCTTGCGAGCGGCTGATGGAGCGCGGCGTCCTGGCCAAGGACACCCACGGCTCCACCATCCGGCTCGCCCCGCCGCTGGTGATCACCGAGGAGGAGATCGACCACGCGGTGGCCCAGCTCGCCGCCGTGCTGGAGGGCTGACCCCGTACGCGAAAGGGCGCCGGGACCGCGACGGTCCCGGCGCCCTTCGTCGTCGCCGTCAGGGACGCGGCAGCCGCATCGCCATGGTCGGGGCCTCGGCCATCACCGAGTTCGGGGTGAACTTCGCGTCGCTGGTCAGCGCGTCTGCGCGGCCGATCTGCACGCCCGGGTAGAGCTCGACGAGGTCCCCTTCGGCCAGCACCCGGGACTGCTGCGGGGCCAGCGCGATCCGGTCCGGCTCGGCCATCGAGCCGCCCGGACGGATGCCCGAGCCGTTGGTGCTGGTGTCGGTGACGATCACCTCGCCGACCCGCAGCTCGAACCGGACGTGGCTGCGGCTGATCCAGCGCCGCGCCTCGTCGTTGAGCCACTGGCCGAGCACGACCCCGCCGGAGGTGTCCGGTGCCCGCCCGACCAGCAGCGGCTGGGTCTCGGTGAGCGCGAACCGGCGCCGCACCAGTCCACCGATCCGGACCGCCAGCACCTCCGAACGCGGGCGCGGGCCGGCGTCGCCGAGCCGGGCGCCGTGCCGGGGACAGGTCGGCACGCCGTTGCGCAGGGCCGGCGGCGGCTGGCCGGCCGGGGCGCGGTCCACCCGGGCCAGGTCGGCGAAGGCGCCGCCGCCCCCACCGCCGCCGAAGAGCGCGCACCCGGGCTCGGGGCAGCGCCACTGGCGGGCCAGCAGCTTCGCGCCGACCGGCGAGCGGCTGCCGGCGGCCGGGCTGTGCCCGCCGCCGACGTGGGCGATGAACACCGGGCCGCCGGCGCCGGGCACCGGGGCGAGCACCCGCCCGGCCTGCCCGAGCCACGGGTAGCGGCCGCCCAGCCCGTCGAACCGGGCCCGGCTGAGCACCGGCAGCCCGAGCAGGTCGGCGACCTCCAGCATCCGGTCGCCGGGGTGGTCGAGCACCTCGACCAGGCCGTCGTCGGCCCAGCGCCGGACCACCATCCGCTCGTTCGAGGTGAGGTCCGCGTCGGAGAGCAGGGCCCGGTGCACGATCGCGTAGACCGGGACGCTGTCCTCCTCCACCTGCCGGGACAGGGCGTCGATCACCATGCCGAGCCGCAGCAGGCTGGCCGGCCGTCCGCCGTCCAGGTCCTGCCAGCGGATCACCTCGGCCAGGTCCACCACTGCGCGAGCCAGCGAGGGGTCGATGCAGACCCGGCCCTCGATGGCGTCCAGCACCTTGCTGATCTCGAATCTCACGGGGCACTCCGGGCGATGTCGTCGATCCGCCGGGTGGTCGGCCCGCCCGGCTCGTCCCGCACCGCCTCGGCGGTGAGCACGTCTGCCATGCGCCGACCCTACCGGGAGGGCGCGCCGCGGCCCGGCTCAGGCACGGGGCCTGAGCAGGACCGGGTCATCGCCGTCACCTCCGTCGCAGCGGGCGGCCGACCTCGTGCAGGTGCGCGAGGGCCTGCCGGTACGACTCGACCAGCCCGGTCTCCGCGTACGGAATGCCCTGCTCGGCGCAGTACGCCCGGACGATCGGCCGGGCCCGGCGCAGGTTGGCCCGGGGCATGTTCGGGAAGAGGTGATGCTCGATCTGGTAGTTGAGCGCACCCAGCGCCACGTCCACGAACCGGCCGCCCCGCACGTTCCGCGAGGTGAGCACCTGCTTGCGCAGGAAGTCCAGGTCGTCGTCGGCGGTCGGCATCGGCATCCCCTTGTGGTTCGGGGCGAACGCGCAGCCCATGTAGAGCCCCCACAGCCCCTGGTGGACGGCGACGAAGAGCAGGGCCTTCCCCGGCGACATCACCGCGAACAGCAGGCCGAGGTAGCCGACGGCGTGCGCGACGAGCAGCAGCGCCTCGACCGTCCGGTGCCGTACCGGGGTGCGCCACCGGCCGTCCTCCCGGCCGGCCACCGCCCGCACGCTCGCCACATGCAGCGCCAACCCCTCCAGCAGGAGCAGCGGGAAGAACAGCCACGCCTGCCGCCGGGCCAGCCACCGGCCGAACCCCAGGGTCGCCGCCGCCTGCTCGTCCGTCCAGACCAGGGCGCCCGCCCCGACGTCCGGGTCCTCGTCGGCGTGATTCGGGTTGGCGTGGTGGCGGTTGTGCTTGTCCACCCACCAGCCGTAGCTCAGCCCGACCGCGAGGTTGCCGGCGACCAGCCCGGCCACCTCGCTCGGGCCGCGCCGGCGGAACATCTGCCGGTGGCCGGCGTCGTGCCCGAGGAACGCCACCTGAGTGGTGGCCACCGCCATCCCGGCCGCCAGCAGCAGCTGCGCCCAGGAGTCGCCGACCGCCATCACCAGCGCCCAGCCGGTCAGGAAGGCACCCAGGGTGAGCCCGATCCGGACCGCGTACCAGCCCGGCCGGCGGGCGAACAGCCCGGCCTCGGCGACCCGGCGGGACAGCCGCGCGTAGTCGCTGCCCCGCCGGGTCGCCGGCGCCGTCAACGTCGATGAGGTCATCCGATCCCCGTCCCTCGGTCCGTGCGCCGCGCCGGACGGCGCGACTCCGCGTGACCGAGTCTGGTCGGGACGGTCGCTCTGGGTAATCCTGGCAGCCCCCCAGTCGGGGGTGGTGTTTTCCCTACCCCATCCGGCCGACGAGGGTGCGCAGCCGGGCCAGGTCGCGGCGGCGCCGCTCGTAGGTGGCGGCCAGCCCGATCAGCGCCAGCCCGCCCAGCCCCAGGAAGATCCACCGGGGCAGCAGGTCCCAGCCGCGGGCCAGCTCGTGCAGCGCGAGCGGCACCAGCGTGGCCGCGCCCAGCACGACGGGCGCCTGCCAGCGCCGGGTCGCGCCGCCGAGCACCACGGTGAGCGCGACCACGCCGAGCGCCAGCCGGCGCCACGGCTGCGGGTCCGGCGCCGCCACCACCGAGACCAGGCTGGGCAGCAGCGCCGCCGCCAGCCCCGGGCCGAGCGCGAGCCAGCTGTTCAGGTCGGGCCGGGTTCGCAGCGCCACCAGGCCTGCGGCAAGGGCGAGCGCCGCCGCCGGCGCCGTGTAAGCCTCCAGCACCACCACCCCGCCGGCAGCCAGCAGGAGCCAGCCGCCGAGCAGTTCGCTGCCGCCCGCGACGGCGGCCAGGACGCGCCGCCGGGACGGCGACTCGCCCTGCCGGAGCACCCGTACCGCCACGACCGCGCCCCACAGCGCGCAGACCGCCGCCGCGTGCCGGAGCCAGCCGCCGGCGAGCAGCAACGCCAGCACCGCAACCGCCTGCGCCGCCGCCTCCAGCGCCGCCGCCCCGTTCCCCGTCATCCCCGCGCGGGCCGGTGCCGCCGTACCGGCCTCCCGGGCGCGCAGCAGCGGTACGGCGTGCAGGACCAGCGCCGCCACCGCCAGCACCGCGAAGGCGGCGGCACGCAGCGGCAGCCCGGCGGCCAGCGGCGCGGTCACCGCGAAGCCGGTGCCCGCCGCCACGGCCGCCAGCCAGCCGGTGAGCCGGGCACCGGCGTACCGCCCGGCCGCTCCCACGACGACCCCGGCGACGACCAGCACGCCCAGCCCGGCGAGCGTCCCGGCCCGGGTGGCGGACAGCCCGCCCAGCCCGGGCAGGGTGAGCACCAGCCCCAACGCCAGGGTCACCGGGAGCAGCGGCGGGCGCGGCGCGGCGAGCGCGGCCACCAGCAGCGCGCCCAGTCCGGCGCCGAACACCACGGCCGGCACCACCGGCCAGGGCGCGCCGGCCCCCGCCAGCAGCATCGGCACGGCGACCGCGCCGAACGGCAGCGCGGCGAGTGCGGGCAGCCGCCGCCCGCCGGACGCGATCCGGGCGTACGCCGCGGCGGCGACCCCGAGCAGCAGCAGCGTCAGCCCGGCGCGGGTCGCGCCCGGCGCCGATACCCCGGCGGGCACCCCGAACCAGGGCCGGACCGGCAGCTCCAGCAGCATCTCGAGAATCGCCGGGGCGGCGCCGAGCAGCGCCAGCCCGGCCAGCCCGGCGCCGGCCACCCGGGGGGCGAGGGCCGGGCGGGCACCCGCACCGGCGGCCACTGCCAGCAGCGCGCCCGCCGCAGCGTAGAGCGACAGCGGCTCGCCACCCCGCAGGACCAGCGGCGTGACGGCCACCGCGGCGAGCGCGACGGCGAAGCCGGTCGAGGCGTACCCGTGCAGGTCGGGCCAGCGTCGACGGACGGCGAGGAGGGCGACCACCAGCACCGCGACGGCGGCGGACGCGCCCCGGAGCTGCCACCACGAGGGCGCACCGAAGCCGAGCAGCGCCGCCCCCACCGCCGCCGGCACGGCGAACAGCGCGGCGCCCAGCGCCACCCCGGCGACGGCCGGCTGCGCGCCCGCACCCCGCCGGCCCCGCGCCGCCGCCAGCAGGCCGACGGCGGCGACGACCGCCCAACCGACCCCCGTCCCGGCCGGCTCGGCGCGGGCGACCAGCAGGGCGTGTCCGAACACCAGCGCGGCGGCGAGCGCGGGCGCCAGCACGGTCACGTACCGCGGGCGCGGCCGGAGCACGGCACCCAGCAGTAGCGCGGTGGCCGCGACCAGGTCAGCCGCCATCACCACCGGCCACGGCGTGGCCGTGACGGCCGGCGCGGCCAGTACGGCCAGCGCCCCGCCGACCACCCAGACCACCGCCCGGGCGGTCCGGGGCACGTGCAGCGCCACCGCACCGGCGGTGAGCAGCACGGCCACCGGGAGCTGCCAGCCCCAGGACGGGGCGGCGACGGGTTCCGCCCCCTGCCAGGCCGGGACCGCGGCGAGCGCGGTGGCGCCCGCGACGACCAGGGTGAGGACCGTGGCGGGCGGGCCCAGCCCCACCGCCACCACCAACGCGCCCACCCGCGGCCCGGTCCGCAGCCGCTCCGGCACCGCCCGCACCGCTCCGGCCAGCCCGGCCACCACCAGCCCGGCGGCGACCAGCAGCAGCCCCGGGTGCAGCTCGGCAACCGGCCGGACCAGCGCGGTGGCCAGCACCGGCACCAGCAGCCCGGCGGCGACCGCCCGGTAGGTACGGCCGCCGGCCGCCAGCGCCCCGGCGAACAGGGCCAGCGCCACCAGCAGCAGCGGACCGCCGGCCAGCAGCGGGGTACCGGCGGCCCGCCCCAGGACCAGCGGCACCAGCGCGCAGCCGGCCGCCACGGCCAGCCCGACCCCGTGCCCGACCCAGCCGAGCACCCGCCCGGCCAGCGCCGCCGCCGGCGCTCCGCTCCCGGTGGGCACACCGTTCCCGGCGGGCACCTCGTTCCCGACCGCCACGGACGGCGCGGACGGCGCGGGCGCTCCGGTCCGGTCCCGGGCCTCGTCGCCCACCCGCGACGTGACCCGGTTCCGCAGGACGACCACCACCACGAGGTCGCCCAGCGCCAGCCCGGTGAAGACCAGCGCCCAGCCGGCGGCGGACGGCTCCGCCGCCACCGCGGCCAGCGGCAGCACCGGCTGGGCGATCAGCAGCGCCGCGAACCACGGCACGGTGAGCCGGCTCAGCCGCGCGTACCCGGCCGCGACCGCCGCGCCGATCCCCCCGACCAGCGCGGCGTAGCGGCTCCCCGGCCAGCCGGCCACCCCGAACAGGTCCACCGACCAGGCGGCGTACCCGTCGAGCAGCACCAGCAGCAACCCCACCGCGGCGAACGTCTCGGCGGTGCCCCGCAGCCCGCGCCAACGGGCCACCAGCGGCGCGGCCAGGGTGAGCGCGGTGACGGCGAGGAGGATCAGCGCCCGCCCGGCCACCCCGAACGTGGACCAGGCGACGGCGGTGAAGACCACCGCCGCGGTGCCGAGCAGCAGTCCACCGAGGACGAAGAGGAGGCCCTGCACGGCGCGGGCCGAGGTCTCCGCCCCGCCGGGCCGTACCGCGGGGGCCGGCAGCGCGGGCACCGGCGGTGCCGGTGACACCGATCCGGCCGGGCGCGGCGGCGGGATCTCCCACCGGATCCGGGCGACCATCTCCGCCCGGCGCCGGACCGCCGCATCGAGCCGGGCCGTCAGGCCCTGGTACGCGACCCGGGCCTGCTCCACCTGCGGCGCGAGCGTGGCGATCTCCCGGTCCAGCCGGATCACCTCGGCGGCCGGCGGGTACGGCGGGCGACCGCAGCCGGGGCAGCCGGCGGCGAGGTCGGCGGGGGTGCCGCAGCCGGGGCAGGGGTAGCCGGTGTTCTCCACCCCACCAGCATCGGTACCGCGGGCAAGGGGGAACAGAGTAGGCGTACCTATGGGCGGGTCTGGTCGTGCACCCAGGCCGCGTAGTCGGGGTTGCCGCTCTCCACCCGGGACACGAGGATCTCCGGCACCTCGTACGGGTGGTTGGCGCGGATCTGGTCGACCAGGGCGATCACCCGGTCGGGCGCGGTCTTGAACTGCACCGACCATTCGGTCGTGGTCTGGATCGCGGACTGCCACCAGTAGGTGCTGTCCACCTGCCCGCCGACCTGGGCACACGCCGCCAGGCGTCCGGCGACGGCCGCGGCGGCCAGGACGTCGGCGACCGCACGCGCGTCCACCACCGTCGTCACCACGCAGATCTGCTCCACCAGCGCACCCTACGCAACTTCGGGCCGGGGCGGGTCAGCCGCGGCCACCCCGTCCCGGTTGGCGGCGATCCACCGGTCGATCCGCGTCCACCAGTCGAAGAGCCAGTCGATGCGTTCCTGCCTCCCGGTCGGGATCTCCTCCGGCGGCACCGACCAGAAGCGCATCACGATCCGCTTGTCCATCGGCAGCTCCCGCCACACGTCGGTGACGGTGAGCATCCGGTCCAGCCCGGTGTGCGCCACGAAGACGACCCCGGCGTCGGGGGCGGCGTCCAGGGCGGCGAGCAGGCCGCCCGGCTGCGGGGCCAGCACGTGCTGCATCCGCTCGGCGCGCAACGCCATCCGTTCCAGGCCGAGCGCGCGTAGCCGGGCGATGGCCCGCAGCCGTCGGCCGGGGGTGAAGTTGCCGCCCTCCGGGAAGATCACGAACGCGTCGTTGTCGTCCAGGTCAATGGCGAGGTGGCCGATCTGCCGGATCGCCGATTCCCGACCGTCGGGGCCGGGCGCGATGAACCGGTTGGGCAGCCGGTTGAGCAGGACGTCGATCGCCGGGTCCCACTGGAGGCTCTCCTTGAGCACGATCCGGGGCTCCCGGTGGAACCAGTTCACCAGCGCATGGATCAGGATGAACGAGTCGCCGGGCCCGGCGTGCCGGCAGAGCACCAGCTCCGGGCGGCCGGGCAGCGCGGTGTCCGGATCGGCGCCGACCACGTCGATGCGCAGCCGCAGCGTCCACCGGGCCTGCCAGAAGAACACCCGCAGGAAGCGCCCGGCGAGGAGGTAGTGCGCCCGCTGGAAGAACGGTGACCGCTTGCGCGCCCCGAAGCCCGAGGCCAGCCAGAGCGCGAAGAGGGCGAGCAGCGCGGCCGCGTCCCAGACCAGGTAGACCGTGCCGATCCAGAGCAGCCGCAGCGGCCGCAGCCGCCCGGGCACCAGGGGCGAGGCGGCCAGCGCCAGCAGTCCCCAGCCGGGCAGCGTGGTCAGCACCGCGACGGCGAGCAGGACCACGCCGGGGGCCAGCAGCAACCGGCGTACCCACCGGGGTGGCAGCGGCATCAGTGCTCCAACTGGGTGTCCAGGTAGCGACGGGAGGCGGTGTACGCGCGGCTGATCCGCCGCCCCACGGCCGCCATGTCGCGGTACGCCCACGGGCTGTCCTCGCGCGGCCCCGGGCCGCCGGTGGGGAGCACGTGCACCTCCACGTCCTCGGGCAGGGCCGCCATCTCCCGGGCGAACCGGTGCCGCCGGGCGATCTCGAACGCCACCTGGGCGATCTCCCAGGGACGGCGGGGCGGGGACAGCTCGCGCTCGATGCGGCCCACCTGGAGGACGAAGATCTGCTTCGCACCGGCGGCGACCGCCTCCCCGACCGGGATCGAGTTGACCACCCCGCCGTCGATGTAGTGCTGGCCGTGGATCTGGGCGGGCGGCAGCAGCCCGGGCACCGAGGCCGAGGCGAGCACCGCCGGCACCAACGGACCACTGTGGAACCAGTGCTCGGCGGCGCGCTCGATGTTCGCCGCGCAGCAGCGGAACGGCACCTTCAGGTCGGCGAACGTGGTCTCCTCGCCCAGCTCGTTCTCCAGCAGCCTGCGCAACGGCCGGGGCGAGTGCAGGTGGGTACGCGCGGCGAAGCGCCGCAGCTGCCGGGCGACCGAGTCGCCGTAAACCTCGCTGGCCTCGGGCGAGGCCCAGAGCCGGACCAGCCGGTCGGTGACCGCCTCGGTCGGGTCGGCGGCGACCAGGGCCCCGTTGACCGCGCCGATCGAGGTGCCGAGCACCATGTCGGGCCGGATCCGGGCCCGGAACAGGGCACGCAGCATGCCCACCTCGACCGCGCCCAGCACTCCCCCGCCGCCGAGCACGAACGCCACCGGACCGCCTGCCATGCCGTTCATCCTGGCACGGGTCCGGAAGGCGGCCCGGCGCAGCCGGGCGGGCCGACCGCCGTGCTCACCGAGGGCGACCGGCACGCTGCGCCCCGTCGACCACCGAACGGCCGGCGTGGTGGGTCAGCGGGTGGCGACCCCGGCGGTCTCCCGTGGTCCGGGGTGCCGGGCGCGCGCGGCCAGGAAACTCCGGAACACGGACTCGTAGCCGAGGGCCATCCGCTCCACGGAGAAGTTCTCCGCGACGTGCGCCACGCAGTCGGCCGGGTCGAGGCGGCTCGACTCGCGCAGCGCCATCGGCAGCTCCTCAGGATGGTCGCAGACCAGCCCGGTCAGCCCCGGGCGGACCAGCTCCGGCACCGCTCCCCGGCGCAGCGCCACCACTGGCGTGCCGGTCGCCATCGCCTCCACCATCACCATGCCGAACGGCTCGTCCCACTGGATCGGCATGATGAGGCAGCGGGCGTCGAGCAGGAGCTGCATGGTCCGCTCCCGGTCGGCGTTGAGGACCAGCGTCACGTCCTCGTCCAGCAACGGCTCGACCACCTGCTCGAAGTAGCGGCGTTCGGCCGGCTCGTTGCACTTGCCGGCCAGGGTGAGCGGCAGGCCGGCCGCCCGGCAGGCACGGATCGCCACGTCCGGGCCCTTGTCGGGGCTGAACCGGGCGAGCCAGAGCACCGGCCCCCCGCCCGGGGCTCGCTTGCGCGGGAACTCCCGCAGCAGCATCGCGTTGTGCACCGTCCCCACCCAGGGCAGGTCCGGGTTGGACCGGCGCTGGGCGTGCGAGATGGCGACGAGGCCCACCCCGTGGTCGGTGTTGCTGAGCACGGTGCCGTACTCCCCCACCGGGTTGCCGTGCACGGTGGCCACGGTGGGCACCCTGCGTCGACCGGCGACCAGCGGGCCGATGGTGGTGTGGTCGTGGATGACGTCGAAGTCGTCGGGGGAGATGAGGTTGCTGACGTGGGCCAGGTGGGCCAGCTCGGGCAGCGCCTCGCCGAGCCGGTCGTACTGGAGGTCCGCGCAGGTGGAGACGTAGTCGGCCGCGGTGCCGTGGTCCGGGCCGGCACCGAAGACCGTCACCGCGTGGCCGCGGTCGACCAGCGCGTTCAGCAGCCCGGCCACCACCTGCTCCAGGCCGCCGTAGCCGGGTGGCGGCACCGACAGCCAGGGCGGGACCACCGTGGCGATCCGCAGCGGCCGGGCCCGCGAGCGATCCGACGGCAGGTGATTCACGGCCACGAGTCCTCCCCGATGGTCCCTGGCAATCGTGATCGTCGGCGCTTTCCCGGCGTACCGGTCGGCAAACAGGCCGGCAATGCCCGGCGGCTCAGCCGGTCACCACGATCCGGTCGTGGACCTCGCGGACGCCCGGGGTCGCCCAGGCGGCCCGTTCCGCCTCCTCCCGCTGCCACCAGGAGCGGACCACCCCGTCGAGCACCACCGTGTCCCCGGCGACCCCTACCCGGATCCGTTCCGTGCCGGTCCGCCGGAAAAGCACCCGTTGCAGGTCGCGGCGGTTCTGCTCGTCGCTGGACGGGGTGGGCGGACGCACCTCGACGAGGTTGGTCACCCCCCGTACGCCGCGCAGCCGGCGCAACTCCCGCTCGGCCGTACGCCGCTGGAAGCCGTACTCCACCTCGCCGCGGAGCATGACCCAGCCGTCGGCGACCGTCACGTCCAGCCGCTCGGCGGGGACGAAGCTGTCCCACTCCAGGGCCCGGCTGGCCGCGATGGCGATGTCCGCGTCGGTGCGCTCCTCGGCGGCCGGCAGCAGCACCTCGAGGTCGCTGGCGACGGCGCGGACCCCGCGCACCCGGTGGGTGCAGCGCTCGGCCGCCCAGCGCCGGGCGTAGCTGTCCACCTGGCCGGTCAGCGTGACCACGCCGTCGGCGACGGTCACCCCGATCTCGGTCGGCCGGGTCTGCGCGTCCCAGTCGAGCTCGGCGAGCACGTCCCGCTGGATCTCCTGGTCGGTACGGACGGCGGCGGTGGTCATGACGTCCCCTCCCGTGCGGTTCCGCGTCCCTGAAGGGTCCCGCCGGACGGGGTGAGCCCGACTCACCCGGACCGGGTGAGACACGGAAATGGGCGGGGGGGGGGGGGGCGGCCCCCCCCCCCGGCCGCCCCCCCCCCCCCCCGGCCGGCGGGGGGGGGGCCGGGCCGCCCCGGGGGGGGGGGCCGCTCCCGGGTGGCCCTCCATATAAAAAGGGGCGCGGGGCGGGGGGGGGGGGGCCCCCCCGCGGGGGGGGGGGGGGGGGGGGGTTTGTGGGGGGGGGCGGCCCGCCCCCCCCCCCCCGCCGCCCCCCCCCCCCCCCGCCCGTGGAGGAGGCAGGTCCGTAGTCGTTACGACGTCTCGGCGAGCGTCACGGTTGCCGTCTGGGTCGCACCGTTCCGCTTGAACTGCACCTGGACCCGGTCACCGACCTTGCCGGTCTGGACGGCACCGACCAGGTCGTTGGAGTCGTTGATCACCTTGTCGCCGAACTTGGTGATCACGTCGCCCCGCTGGAGGCCGGCCTTCTCGGCGGCGCTGCCCGAAGCGACGTCGGCGACCAGCGCCCCGCCGTCCTCCGCGGCGTTCACGCTGACCCCGAGGGAGGGGTGGCTGATCTTCTCGCCGCGCTGGAGCTTCTCGGCGACGTCCTTGGCCTTGTTGCTCGGGATGGCGAAGCCGACCCCGATGTTGCCGTTGCTGCCCTGCCCGGCGGTGGCGATCGCGGTGTTGATGCCGATCACCTCGCCGCGGGTGTTGACCAGCGCGCCACCGGAGTTGCCCGGGTTGATCGGAGCGTCGGTCTGGAGCAGGCCGGAGATCGAGCTGGCGCCCTGCCGCGGGTCCTGCTGCTGCTGGCCGCCCTCGCCGGCCTGGATGGTGCGGTCGCGGGCACTCAGGATGCCGGCCGTGACCGAACCCTGCAGGCCGAGCGGGCTGCCCAGGGCAAGCACCTGGTCGCCGACCTGCATGGCGTCGCTGTCGCCGAACTTGGCCGCCTTGAGGTCGCTCACCCCGCTGGCCTTGACCACGCCCAGGTCGGTCTTCGGGTCGGTGCCGACGATCTTCGCCTGGGCGGTCTTGCCGTCGGCGAAGACGACCTTCACGGTGTCGCCGCTGGCGGAGGCGACCACGTGGTTGTTGGTCAGCACGTACCCGTCGGCGCTGAGGATCACCCCGGAGCCCTCACCGCTGTCCGTCATGATCGTGACGATGCTGTCCTGCACGGAGGCCGCGATCTTCGGCAGGTCGGCGCTGTTGATCACCGGGGCCGCCGTGTAGGTACGGGTGACGGTGGTGTGCCCGCCCACGGCGAGCGCGAGGGCACCGCCGGCCACGCCGGAGCCGAGCATCAGGGCCAGCGCCAGGGCACCCGCGCCGACGAACTTGCCCGCCCGGCTCGGCCGGGCCGGCTGGTGCTGCGGGCCCCACGGCGGGACCGGCGCGCCGGGCTGGAGCGGCTGCCCGCCGGGGTACGGCTGGTAGGGCGGGACCGGCCCGCCGCCGTGCGACTGGTAGCCACCCTGGTGCGCCCAGCCGCCCTGCTGCTGACCTCCGTACCAGTGCTGCTGCGGCTGGTACGGCGGCGCGGACGGGGTGGCCGGCGGCGGCGCGTACGGGCTGACGGGCTGGGTCGGCAGCTCGGCGTGGCCGGCGTCGAAGGCGGCCGGCGCGGCGTGGGTTCCGGCGGCCGGGGAGTCGGCCGGAACCGGCGCGGCGGCCGGGCTGGCGGGGGCCTGCGGCTGCCCGTCGGCGGTGCGCGGCAGCTCGGTGGTGGAGTCCGACTGCCCGGTTCCGGTGCTGGGCAGCTCGGCGGTGGGGTGCGACGGCTGGGCGTCGGCGGGAGCCGGCGACCGCTGCGGGTCGGTCTCGTGGTCGGTCATGGATCCACCTTCCCCTCTGGCACTGCGACCAGCCTGGAACGTGCCTGAATGTTTTCTGAAAGTCACTCGCCCGAGTCGGGCGTCTCCGGCAGCAGCGGCAACTTGACCCGGAACGTGGCCCCGCCGCCCGGCGTCTCGGCCACCTCGACGGTGCCGTGGTGGGCGGAGACCAGCGCCGCGACGATGGCCAGCCCGAGCCCGGTGCTGGTCGGCCCGCCGGGCCGCCGGGTCCGGGCGGCGTCCACCCGGTAGAACCGCTCGAAGACCCGCTCGGCCTGCTCCACGGTGAGCCCCGGGCCGGTGTCCGCCACCTCCACCACGGCCAGGTTGCCCGGCTCGACGCGCAGCCGCAGGGTCACCGCGGCGTCCGGCGGGGTGTGGGTGAGCGCGTTGGTCATCAGGTTGCCGATCACCTGGCGCAGCCGGGCGTCGTCGCCGAGCACCACCAGCGCGCCGGCCCCGGGCTCGACCTCCAACTCGATCCGGCGCTCCGGGTCGACCGCCCGGGCCGCCTGGACCGCGTCGGAAGCCAGCACCGGCAGCTCCACCGGCGCCAGGGTGATCGGCCGCTCGCGGTCCATCCGGGCCAGCAGCAGCAGGTCCTCCACCAGCAGCCCCATCCGGGCCGCCTCGTCCTCGATCCGGCGCAGCAGGCCGGCGGTCTGCTCGGGCTGGCGGGCCGCACCCTGCCGGTAGAGCTCGGCGAAGCCCCGGATGGTGGTCAGCGGGGTGCGCAGCTCGTGCGAGGCGTCCGCGATGAACTGCCGCATCCGCTCCTCGGAGCGGCGGGCCCGGGCCTCGGACGCCTGGGCCGCCGCGGCCGCGTCCCGGGCGCTCACCTCCGCGCTGCGGGCCGCCGCCTCGGACGTCGCCCGGGCGGTGAAGGCCGCCTCGATCTGGGCCAGCATCGCGTTCAGCGCGCGGGAGAGCCGGCCCAGCTCGGAGGTCGGGCAGGCCCGACCCTCCTCCGGGTCGGGCACCCGCCGGGTCAGGTCACCGCCGGCGATGGCCGCCGCGGTCCGCTCGATCTCCACGAGCGGCTTGAGACTGGTACGCACGATGCCCGCACCCACCGAGGCCAGGATGATCAGCACCGCGCCACCGACCAGCAAATCGATCCAGGCGAGCTGCTTGACCGCCAGGTCGACGTCGGTCAACTGCTCGCCAATCGCGGCCATTTGGCCGTTGGGCAGCTGGGTGTAGAGGATCCGCCAGCGGACGGAACTGTCCCGGGCCCGGACCGTGTGGGGCCCGCCCGCCAGCTGTTGGAAGCCCGAAGCGCTGTCGGGCCAGTTGGGCAGGTCCCGTTGCTGGAAGCGGGTGTTGTCGTAGGCGACGCCCCGGATTCCTCCGGTGTTCGGATCGGTCAGCACGACCAGGTAGTCGCTGGGCAGCGTAGTAGGGCCGGCCGACGGGATCGACTCGATCCGGCTCACTGAGTCGCGCAGCTCGGTGTCGATCTGACTGACCAGGTAGTTGTGCAGGAAGTAGGCGGTGAACACGCTGATCACGACCAGCGCACCGGCCACCAGGGCGAGGACGGCGGCGACCAGCTTGACCCGGAGCGGGATGGAGCGCAGCCAGCCCTTCGCGTCGTGGACGACGTTCACGCCGCGGGCTTGCGCAGCACGTACCCGACGCCGCGCAGCGTGTGGATCAGCCGCGGCTGGGTGTTGTCGACCTTGCGCCGAAGGTAGGAGATGTAGGACTCGACGATGTTGTCGTCGCCCCGGAAGTCGTAGTTCCAGACGTGGTCGAGGATCTGCGCCTTGGAGAGCACCCGGTTGGCGTTGAGCATCAGGTAGCGCAGCAGCTTGAACTCGGTCGGCGAGAGCTGCACCCGCTGGCCGGCCCGGTGCACCTCGTGGGTCTCCTCGTCCAGCTCCAGATCGGCGAAGGTGAGCCGGGAGGGGGCGTGCTCACCGGTGGCGGTACGCCGCAGCACCGCCCGGATCCGGGCGGTCAACTCCTCCAGGCTGAACGGCTTGGTGACGTAGTCGTCTCCGCCCAGGGTGAGCCCACGGATCTTGTCGTCGGTGGCGTCGCGCGCGGTCAGGAAGACCACCGGGGTGCGGGTGCCACCCTCGCGCAGCATCCGGATGACCTCGAAGCCGTCCAGGTCGGGCAGCATCACGTCGAGGACGACCAGGTCGGGCCGGTGGTCCTTGGCGGCGTTCAGGGCTGCGCTGCCGCTGGTCGCGGTGGCGACGTCGAAGCCCGCGAACCGCAGGCTCGCGGAGAGCAGTTCGAGGATGTTCGGATCGTCCTCGACGACGAGCAGTCTCGCCTCGGTCTGGGTAGCCACCATGCGCCCCATCATCCGCGCACTGGCTGCGGTCGCGCTGGGTGGATCCTGGAAACAAGCTGTGAGCCGGGCCGGCTCAGCGGAGCAGCCGGCGTAGCCCGTCCAGCGCCCCGTCCAGCAGCCGGATGGCCGTCCGGAGCTGGGTGTCGGTGAGTCGGCCGGCCCGGACCAGCGCGCCGACCTCGACGGTGAACGCGGCGAGCCGCTGGTCGAACTCGGCGAGCAGGGGCGACTCGGCGGACGGGGCCGGGCCGCCGTTGGCGCGGGCGGGACGGATCGGCGGTGGCGGCGGTTCCCAGCGGGTCCGCCGGGTCTGCCGGGCCGCCTCGCGCAGCTCCCGCTTCAGGTCGCGGACCGAGCCGCGTACCTCGGTCTGGATCTCCCCGGCCAGGGCGGAGAGGTCCTCGACGGAGGCGGTGATGTCGGATTCCAGGGTGGCCAGCTCACCGGCGCGCTGCCGCAACTCGGCGCCGCCCGCCTCGGTGATCTCGTACACCTTGCGGCCGCCGGCGGCGGTGTGGGTGACCAGCCCCTCGACCTCGAGGCGTTGCAGCCGGGGGTAGATGGTGCCGGCGCTCGGCGCGTAGAGCCCGAGGAAGCGATCCTCCAGCAGCCGGATCAGCTCGTAGCCGTGCTTGGGGCCGTCATCGAGGAGCTTGAGCAGGTAGAGCCGCAGCCGCCCGTGACTGAACACGGCGGTCACGGCAGCTCCTCCAGGTCGTCGGCATCCTCGACGGGCCGGGCGAGCAGCGCGATGCTGCCGGAGGTCGCGGACGCCCAGAGCTTACCTTCGCCCGCGCCGAGGACCCCGTGGCTGTCCTTTACCGCGCCGAACCCGGGGCCGCCGCCCACCTGCGGGAACCCGCTGGTGATCCGGCCGGAGGTGGTGTGCAGGTGGACGGTGAGGTCGCTGTCCTCGCGGACCCGGACGGTGATGCTGCCGGAGATGGCGCTGAGCCGGATCTCGCTGCCCTTCGGGTTGTCCAGATCGCAGGTGATCGACCCGGAGATCGCGTGGGCGCGCACCCGCTCGGGCGCGCTGTCGGCGAGGATCAGCTCGCCGGAGACGGTCTCCAGGTTCAGGTCGCCGGCCACGCCGAGCGCCTCCACCGGCCCCGAGGTGACCTTCGCGCTGGTGCGACCGCGCAGCCCCATCAGGGTGACCTGGCCGGAGATGACGTCGACCCGGGTGTCCCGGCGAAGGCCGGAGGCGACCAGCGAGCCGTCCACCAGTTGCAGGTCGGCCAGCACGTCGGCGGGCACGGCGATCGAGACCTCGGCCCGGAACCGGCGGCCGAGCTGGCCGAGCCACCAGAGCACTCCCGGCCAGCGGGGTGGCCGCTCGTGGCCGACGCTCAGCCGGCCGTCCCGCAGCTCGACCAGGACCGGCCGGCGGCTCACCCGGGTGACGTCGACCCGGGCCGGGCCGTCGGTGCCGACCACGTTGAGCCGGCCGCTGATCAGGCGTACGTCCAGCCGGGTGACCGGGCCGTCCAGGGTCAGCCGCTGGGGGCTGTCGACCGTCCAGCTGGTCATGGCGTCCTCCCCTCGGTGACGTGCGACCTACGGCACGTCTCGTGACGGGAGAAGCATAACGCGATACATCGCGACTGAACAAGACTGTCGCGAGTTGTGTCGCGATCTGGTCAGGCGGCGAGATCCAACTCCACCTCCCGGAGCGGCAGCGACCCTGCCACGCCGCCAGCCGGCCGGGCGGGGCCGACGGGTGCCGGTCGGGCCGGAGTCAGGTGGTTCGCCGACTCGGCGGCGCGGGCCAGCACCCGCCGGTCCGCCCCGGCGGCCGGGTGCAACGCGGCGGCCACCCCGACCGACACGGTGAGCTCCCGGGCGGCCAGCACCCGGCGTACCGACTGCCACAGCGTCTCCTCGCCGAGGAACGCGGCCAGGGTGGTGGGGTCGCCGGCGTACCGGTAACCGAGGCGCAACGGCACCACCGGCACGCCGGCGTCCACCGCCGCGTGGAACATCGCCGGCCGGAACCCGCGAGCGGGCCGGCAGTCCGCCGCCGCGCCGCACCAGGTCGTCCCCTCGGGGAAGACCGCCACCGAGTGCCCGGCGCGCAGCGCGGCCGCCACCCGGCCGACCGTGGCCGGCAGGTCCCGCGGCCGCGACCGGTCCACGAAGACGGTTCCGGCGGCGGCGGCCAGCGGGCCGACCAACGGCCAGTCCCGTACCTCCCGCTTGGCGACCATCCGGGCCGGCGCGACCGCCAGCACCGCGAGGATGTCCAGCCACGAGACGTGGTTGGCGACCAGCAGACCCGGCCGGTGCGGCAACCGACCCCGGACCAGCAGCCGCACGCCGAGGGCGCGCAGCGTCCCCCGGGCCCAGCCGCGCAGCGCGGCCCGCCGGTTCCGCGCCGGCAGCAGCGGCAACAGCGCGGCCAGCCCGACCCCGGCCAGCAGCATTCCGAGTACGCCGAGCAGCCGGCCGACCCGGCGCGGGAGCGGCACGGACGGATCGGTGGCCGCCGGCAGGCACCCCGGGCCGCAGCCCGACGCCGGCCGCCACAGTTCACCGGTGGTCACGACGACTCCCCGCCCAGGAAGTGCCGCAGGTAGCGGGGGTTCAGCCGGTCCAGCGAGAAGAGCACGTAGAAGTCGGCGCAGCCGAAGTCCGGGTCGTACGCCGGCTCCCCGCAGACCCAGGCGCCGAGCCGCAGGTAGCCGCGGAGCAGCGGGGGGACCAGCGCGCGGCGGGCGGCTGGGTCGACCGCGGCCGGGCCGGCGGCGGCTGGCGCCTCGGCGAACCACGGGCGGCGCGGGGTCACCCGCAGCGGCGGCGGCGCGAGGTGGCGGGCGGTCACCTGCGCCCACACCTCGGCGGCCGCGGTCCCGCCGTCGGCCACCGGCACCGAGGCACAACCACCGAGCCAGCGCGAGCCGCGCAGGTGCAGGTAGCGGGTGATCCCGGCCCACATCAGGTTGATCACGGCACCCGAGCGGTGGTCCGGGTGCACGCAGGAGCGGCCCGCCTCGACCAGGTCGTCGCGGAGCGGGGCCAGCGCGGTCAGGTCGAACTCGGCCTCCGAGTAGCGCCGGTCGGTGCGACCGGGCGGCAGCAGCCGGTACGTGCCGACCACCTCGTCGGTGCCCTCCCGCAGCACCACCAGGTGGTCGCAGTGGCTGTCGAACTCGTCGGTGTCGAGGCCGGCGGCGCCCGGGTGCAGGGTGGCGCCGAGCTCGGTGGCGAACACCTCGTGTCGCAGGCGTTGCGCGGCCGCGACCAGGGTCGGGTCGTCGGCGATGAGGAGGGTGTATCCGCTGGTCGTAAGGGGTGCGCCAGCGGCGTGCAGAACGGCCATGGCACCTGTGTAAGGGCCGCGGGTTGCCACCCCCGGGGACGAAGGGTGTCGATCGGGTGAACGCCAACCGGCGCTCCGGTCCACCCACCCCGGTGATCAGGCGGTTGGAGCCGGTCGGAGCGGGCGTGCGAGGCTGCGGAGGCAGGCACGCACACCGGAGGGCAGCATGATCATCGAGTCCCGGTTCCACGGGCCGGCCGGCTCGGGCAACGGCGGCTGGAGCGCCGGGGTCTTCGCGGCGGCGGTCGACGACCGAGGCCCGGTGGAGGTCACGCTCCGCCGGCCGCCCCCGCTGGAGACCCCGCTGACCGCGGTCGACGGCGAGGTCCGCGACCCGGATGGCCAGGTGATCGCCCAGGTACGCCGGGTCGCGGGGTTCACCGCCGTGGTCCCGCCGGTGGACCGGCCGACGGCCGAGGCCGCCGCGAAGGCGTACCCCGGGCTGGTGGAGCATCCCTTCCCCGGCTGCTACGTGTGCGGGCCGGAGAACCCGGCCGGGCTGCGGATCTTCCCGGGCCGGCTGCCGGACGGGCGGACCGCCGCGCCGTTCCGCGCCCCGGCCGAGGTGGTGCCGGCGACGGTCTGGGCCGCGCTGGACTGCCCCGGCGGCTGGGCGGTGATCGCGCCCGGCCGCCCGTACGTCCTGGGTCGGATCGCCGCGGTGGTCCGGGCGCTGCCGGATCCCGGCGACGAGTGCGTGGTGACCGGCGCGATGGTCGGCGGCGAGGGGCGTAAGGCCGAGGTGCACTCCAGCCTCTACGGCCCGGACGGTGGCCTGCTCGGCTACGCCCGGGCCACCTGGATCGCGCTGCCCCCGGCCTGATCTCTCCTCCCTCAGGATGATCACCTCCTGCTACGGCGGGAGGAGGAGGTCAGCATCCCGCCTGATTGACCCCCTTGCGCGGGGTTGCGAGGCTGAGCCACGGCGCCTCCGCAACGGCGTCCCCACCCGCGCGCCCGCGCGCCGTGGCAGGAGAGGAGAACGATGTCCGACGGGCAGTGGAGCCCCAACGCCGGGACCGGCCAGATCGTGGTGTCCGGACTGTCGAAGCAGTACAAGAACGTCCGGGCGGTGGACGATCTGTCCTTCACCGTCGAGCCGGGACGGGTGACCGGCTTCCTCGGCCCGAACGGCGCCGGCAAGACGACCACCCTGCGTATGTTGCTCAATCTGGTCACGCCGACCGCCGGCGAGGCCACCATCGGCGGCCGGCGGTACGCCGACCTGACCGACCCGCTGCGCTCGGTCGGCGCGGTGCTAGAGGCGTCGAGCGCGCACAAGGGCCGGACCGGGATCAACCACCTGCGGGTGATCTGCGCGGCCGCCGGCCTGCCCCGGCAGCGGGCCGACGAGGCGCTCGCGCTGGTCGGGCTCACCCCGGCGGCGAAGCGCAAGTTCAAGGGCTACTCGCTGGGCATGAAGCAGCGGCTCGGGATCGCCGCCGCGATGCTGGGCAACCCGCAGGTGCTCATCCTCGACGAGCCGGCCAACGGCCTGGACCCGGAGGGGATCCGCTGGATGCGCGGCTTCCTCAAGGGGCTGGCCGCGGAGGGGCGGACGGTGCTGGTCTCCAGCCACCTGCTCTCCGAGATGCAGCTGCTCGCCGATGACGTGGTGATCATCGCGGCCGGCAAGCTGGTCCGGCAGGGGCCGGTGGATCAGGTGATCGGCTCGATGACGCACGGCACCCGGGTGCGGGTCCGCACCCCGCAGGCCGAGGAGCTGACCGCGGCGCTGCGCGAGCAGTCCGCCACGGTCGACGCCGACGGGCACGGCGTGCTGCTGGTGACCGGGGTGGACGCGCCGACCGTCGGCCGGCTGGCGCTGGCCGCCAAGGTGGAGCTGCACGAGCTGACCACCGAGCGCCCCGACCTGGAGGGGGTCTTCCTCGAACTGACGGCCGGAAAGGCGGAGATCCGATGAACCTGGTCCGATCCGAGCTGCTCAAGATCCGCACCACGAACACCTGGTGGATCTTCGGACTGATCACCCTGCCGCTCTGGGCCCTCGCCCTGCTCTTCAACTGGTTGCAGGCCGAGACGCTGACCAGCGGGAACATGGGCGACGTGCCGGCCGACCAGGCCGACCAGCTGGAGGCGGTGCGCAGCGCGGCCAGCCTGGCCGCCAACATCTACACCAACGGTCAGTTCTTCGGCCTGCTCATCGTGATGCTGCTCGGCATCGTCGTGGTGACCAGCGAGTTCTTCCACCAGACGGTGACCACCACGTTCCTCACCGCGCCGCACCGCACCGCGGTGATGCTGGCCAAGCTGGCCGCCGCGGGCGTGCTGGCGCTGTTCTTCTGGCTGGGCACCACCCTCCTCAACCTGGTGTTCGGTCCGCTGATCCTGAACGCGGTGGACGTCGGGGCGCACCTCGACAGCGGGGCGGTCTGGCGGGCGGTGGCCCTCAACGGGCTGGCCTACCTGCTCTGGTCGGTGCTGGGCGTCGGCATCGGCGTGCTGATCCGCAGCCAGATCGGCGCGACGGTGACCGGCATCCTGCTCTACCTGGGCGGCACCATCGGCGCCGCGATCGCGATCGGCCTGCTGGCCCAGAAGTTCGGCGACTGGATCAACAAGCTCCAACTGCTGGTGCCCTCGCTGGCGTCGTCGCTGATGGTCAGCGGGACCGAGATCCCGGGCAACCCGCCGCGCTGGGCCGGGGCCGCCGTGCTGATCGGGTACGCCGTCGTGGCCGGCGTGATCGGCGTGCTGACCATCCGCCGGCGCGACATCTCCTGAGTCGGCTACCCGACGCGGCCCCGGCCGGTGACCCCCGTCACCGACCGGGGCCGTTCGTCACATACCAGGAGCGGACGGAACACGCAGCGATTGCCGAACTTCTGGCGTCTTCTGTGAAACGGACCACCAGCCGGAGGCGAGAATGCCTGCGCCATTCGCACGGCGTAGCCTGGGACCCGTCCTCCGTGCCCCTGTTCGGGTGCCGGACGACCCCGCGTGACCTTACGAACCCGCGTGAAAGAGGCGATCAGCGGCCGTGTCGACCCAGCAGACATCGCAGGAGAACCCACTGGCGGGTTTCGGCCCGAATGAGTGGATCGTCGAGGAGATGTACCAGCGCTATCTCGCCGACCCCTCGAGCGTCGACTCGGCCTGGCACGATTTCTTCGCCGACTACCGACCCGCCCCCGGCGCCGCCACCCCGCGCCCGGACGGCCAGGCCGCGCCGGCCGCCCGCCCGGAGCCGGGTGAGCAGCAGGAGCCCGCCGCCACCGTCACTCAGCAGCCGGCCGCCAAGGCCGCTCCCGCCCCGGCGAGGCCGGCGCAGCAGGCCGCCCAGCCGGCTCAGCAGGCCGCCGCCAAGCCGGCCGCCAAGGCCCCCCCGGCGAAGCCGGCCGCCAAGGCCCCGACCGTGAGCGCCGCCGGCACCACCCCCTTGCGCGGGGTGGCCGCCAAGATCGTCCAGAACATGGACGCCTCGCTCGCCGTGCCGACCGCGACCAGCGTCCGCTCGGTCCCGGCGAAGCTGCTGGTGGACAACCGCATCGTCATCAACAACCACCTGGCCCGCGGCCGGGGCGGCAAGGTCAGCTTCACCCACCTGATCGGCTACGCGATGGTCCGGGCGCTAGTCGAGCACCCGGAGATGAACAACTCCTTCGCCGAGGTCGACGGCAAGCCGGCGATGGTCCGCCCGGAGCACGTCAACCTGGGCATCGCGATCGACCTGGTCAAGCCGGACGGCTCACGCAACCTGGTCGTCCCGTCCATCAAGGCCTGCGAGCAGATGGACTTCCGGCAGTTCTGGCAGGCGTACGAGGACGTGGTCCGGCGCGCCCGCCGCAACGAGCTGACCATGGAGGACTACGCCGGCACCACCATCTCGCTGACGAACCCGGGCGGCATCGGCACGGTCCACTCGATCCCGCGCCTGATGCAGGGGCAGAGCGCCATCATCGGCGTCGGCGCCATGGAGTACCCGGCGCCGTACCAGGGCATGAGCGAGGCGACCCTGGCCGAGCTGGCGGTCAGCAAGATCATCACGCTGACCAGCACGTACGACCACCGGATCATCCAGGGTGCCCAGTCCGGCGAGTTCCTGAAGGTGATGCACGAGCTGCTGCTCGGCGAGCGCGGCTTCTACGACGAGATCTTCACCTCGCTGCGCATCCCCTACGAGCCGGTGCGCTGGGTGCGGGACGTGGCCGTCGACAGCGAGGGCCAGATCAACAAGACCGCCCGGGTGCACGAGCTGATCCACGCGTACCGGGTGCGCGGCCACCTGATGGCCGACACCGACCCGCTGGAGTTCAAGATCCGCAAGCACCCGGACCTGGACGTCCTCCAGCACGGGCTGACCCTGTGGGACCTGGACCGGGTCTTCCCGGTCAACGGCTTCGCCGGCCTGCAGCGGATGAAGCTGCGCTCGATCCTCGGCGTGCTGCGCGACTCGTACTGCCGCCGGGTCGGCATCGAGTACATGCACATCCAGGACCCGGAGGAGCGGCGCTGGATCCAGGAGCGGGTCGAGCGCAAGTACGAGAAGCCGACCCCGGACGAGCAGAAGCACGTGCTCAACCGGCTCAACGCGGCCGAGGCGTTCGAGACCTTCCTGCAGACCAAGTACGTCGGCCAGAAGCGCTTCTCGCTGGAGGGCGGCGAGTCGCTGATCCCGCTGCTCGGCGAGATGCTGGAGTGCTCCGCCGAGGGTGGGCTGGACGAGGTCGTCATCGGCATGGCCCACCGCGGCCGGCTCAACGTGCTGGCCAACATCGTCGGCAAGCCGTACGAGAAGATCTTCTCGGAGTTCGAGGGGCACCTCGACCCGCGCTCGACCCAGGGCTCGGGCGACGTGAAGTACCACCTCGGCCAGAACGGCAAGTTCACCACTCCGGACGGCGCGCACGCGGTCAAGGTGTCGGTGGTGGCCAACCCGTCGCACCTGGAGGCCGTGGACCCGGTGCTGGAGGGCATCGTCCGGGCCAAGCAGGACCGGATCGACCTCAAGCTGGAGGGCTACACCGTGCTGCCGCTGGCGGTGCACGGTGACGCCGCCTTCGCCGGCCAGGGCGTGGTCGCCGAGACGCTCAACCTGTCGCAGCTGCGCGGCTACCGCACCGGCGGCACGGTGCACGTGGTGGTCAACAACCAGGTCGGCTTCACCACCGCCCCGGAGTACAGCCGGTCCAGCCTCTACAGCACCGACGTGGCCCGAATGATCCAGGCGCCGATCTTCCACGTCAACGGCGACGACCCCGAGGCCGTCGTCCGGGTTGCCCGACTCGCCTTCGAGTACCGGCAGGCGTTCAACAAGGACGTCGTGATCGACATGGTCTGCTACCGCCGGCGCGGGCACAACGAGGGCGACGACCCGTCGATGTCCAACCCGCAGATGTACCAGATCATCGACTCGAAGCGGTCGGTCCGGAAGCTCTACACCGAGGAGCTGATCGGGCGGGGTGACATCACCGTGGAGGACGCGGAGGAGCTGCTGCGGGACTACCAGGCGCAGCTCGAGCGGGTCTTCAAGGCCACCCGGGACGCGGCCACCTCGCCGCGCCAGCTCAGCCGGCCGCCCCGGCTGGTGGAGCCGGAGCCGCAGGTCGAGACCGCCACCGACGCCGCCGTCGTCAAGGCGATCGGCGAGGCGCACGTCAACCTGCCGGAGGGCTTCACCCCGCACAAGCGGATCCAGCAGCTGCTCGACCGCCGGGCCAAGATGTCCGTCGAGGGCAACATCGACTGGGGTTACGGCGAGATCATCGCGTTCGGCTCGCTGCTGCACGACGGGGTCACCGTCCGGCTCGCCGGGCAGGACTCCCGCCGCGGCACCTTCGTCCAGCGGCACGCCTCGGTCGTCGACGCGAAGACCGGCGACGACTACCTGCCGCTGAAGTCGCTCACCGCCGACGGCGAGCGGTCGCGCTTCTTCGTGCACGACTCGCTGCTCTCCGAGTACGCGGCCATGGGCTTCGAGTACGGCTACTCGGTGGAGAACGTCAACGCGCTGGTCTGCTGGGAGGCCCAGTTCGGTGACTTCGTCAACGGCGCCCAGTCGGTGATCGACGAGTTCATCTCCTCCGGCGAGGTGAAGTGGGGCCAGCGCTCCGCCGTCACCCTGCTGCTGCCGCACGGCCACGAGGGCCAGGGTCCGGACCACACCTCCGGCCGCCCGGAGCGGTTCCTGCAGCTCTGCGCCGAGGACAACATGCGGGTGGCCATCCCGACCACCCCGGCGAGCTACTTCCACCTGCTGCGTCGCCAGGCGCTCTCGCCGAAGCGCAAGCCGCTGGTGGTGTTCACGCCGAAGTCGCTGCTGCGGCACAAGCTCGGCGTGTCGTCGGTGGAGGACTTCACCACGGGCACCTTCCAACCCGTCCTGGCCGACACCGCCGCCCCGGCGCGGGAGCAGGTGAAGCGGGTGCTGCTCTGCTCGGGCAAGGTCTACTACGACCTGTTCCAGGCCCGGCAGGAGCGGGGCGTCACGGACACCGCGATCATCCGGATGGAGCAGCTCTACCCGCTGCCCGTCGAGGAGGTCCGGGCGGCCCTGGCGCAGTACCCGAACGCCGAGGACTTCGCCTGGGTCCAGGAGGAGCCGGCCAACCAGGGCGCCTGGTCGTTCGTCGCGCTGAACCTGCTGGAGCACCTGCCCGAGGTCCGGCTGCGTCGCATCTCCCGGCCGGCCGCCGCCGCCCCGTCGGTCGGCTCGGCGAAGATGCACGAGGTCGAGCAGTCCGCGCTGATCGAGGCGGCCCTCCCCCGCCCGTGACCTGACCGCACCGCCAGCACCGGGGCAGCGACCGTACGACGGCCGCTGCCCCGGTCGCGTGGCGGCCCCTTTCCGAGAGGACGCACATGTACTTCACCGACCGTGGCATCGAGGAGCTGGTCGAGCGTCGGGGTGACGAGCAGGTCACCATGGAGTGGCTCGGCGAGCGGCTGCGCGACTTCGTCGACCTGAACCCGGAGTTCGAGACGCCGATCGAGCGCTTCGCCACCTGGCTGGCCCGCCTCGACGACGAGGACGACGAGTAGGTCGTGACCCCGGCCCGGGTTCAGCGGTCCGCCGCCCCGACCAGGCGCAGGTACCGTTCGACGACCGCCGTCGTGCGCTCGGCGTCGCCGGTGGCCAGCAGATCGAGCAGGGCACCGCGCAGCACCGCCAGGCCGAGGGCCGGATCCCTGCCGCCGATGTCGTGGCCGCCGTCGGCCCCAGCCTGGACCTCGGCGAGCAGCCCGAGCCAGTCCTCCACCGTCTGCCGGGCGAACCCCGCCCACGGCCCGTCCGGCTCGCTCAGCGAGCGGGCGTACGCCTGGACCCAGAGGACCAGCATCGGGCGGTGCGCCGGAGCCACGAGCCAGGCCCAGGTCGTCCGCACCGCAGCGGCGAAGTCGTCGGGCCCCCCGGCCTCCCGGACCCGCCGGAGCGCGGCCAGTTCGTCCGTCCTGGCCCGGGCGAGCAGAGCACGGATCAGCTCGTCCTTGGAGCCGAAGAGAAAGAGCAGGACCCGGGGGCTGGACCCGATGGCGGCGGCGAGCGGGCGCAGCGACAGCTCCGCCAGCCCGTGCTCCACCGCGTACCGGTACGCCCGCTCCAGCAGTTCCGTCCGGCGGGCGCTGGGGGGTCGCTCGTGCTGGCTCACGGCGCTACTCTGCCACTGAAACGAGTGTTTCAGTAGTGGAGGGGTGTCGATGAGCGAGGAGATCCTGATTCGTCCGCTGAGCCGTCCCGGCGACCTCGGGTGGGTGGTGATGGCCCACGGCGAGAGGTACGCCGCCGAGTTCGGCTGGGACACCAGCTTCGAGGCGCTCGTGGCGCGGATCGTCGCCGACTACGCGGCCGACCACGACCCGGCACGGGAGGCCGCGTGGATCGCCGAGGTCGACGGTGAGCGAGTGGGCTGCGTCTTCTGCGTGGCGGCGGACGACCGGACGGCGCAGCTGCGGATCCTGCTGGTCGACCCCGCGGCCCGGGGACGGCGTCTCGGCGGCCGGCTGGTCGACGAGTGCCTCGCCTTCGCCCAGCGGGCGGGCTACACCCGGATGCGGCTCTGGACCAATCACCCCCTGGTCGCCGCCCGCCGGATCTACCTCTCCCGCGGCTTCCGACTGATCCAGGAGGAACCGCACCACAGCTTCGGCACGGACCTGACCGGGCAGGTGTACGAACGGGAACTGGCGCCCGTCGGCGGATGACGCCCGATGGGCGAGCCGACGGTTGACGCGGACCCCACCCGTCGCGTCCACTGGAGAGCAGCGTCCAGGGTCCGACGAGGACGCGCCGGACCACACGCCGCCCGACGCCAGGGAGGCGGACATGAACACCGAACCCCGCAAGCCGCCGCAGGACGCGGTGACGGTCCGCCGCCTCCGCCTCGGCATCGGAGCTGTCGGCATCGCACTGCCGGTCGTGCTGGTGGTCGGTCACCTGATCGCCGCCGGCCGGCTCACCCTGCTCGACTCGCTCAGCGGCTACTACCACACCGAGATGCGCGACATCTTCGTCGGCTCGCTGTGCGCCGTCGGGGTGTTCCTGATCGCCTACCGGTACCGCCGGCCGGACGACGTGCTGGGCAGCATCGCCGGGGTCCTGGCGATCGCGGTGGCGCTCTTTCCCACCACGGTGGGCGCGCCGGCCGGCACCACCAGCCACAGCGACCGGTCGGTCGGCGTGGTGCACCAAGGCGCCGCCGCAGGGCTCTTCCTGCTCCTCGCCGTCTTCTGTCTCGTCCTGTTCACCCGGCCGGACCGGGTCGGGGTGCCACCGTCCCCGTCGGCCGTTCGGATCTACCGCGTCTGCGGCGGGCTCATCCTGGTGGCGATCGCGCTCGCGCTGGCCAGCACGCAGCTTTCCGCGGACGTCCGGCACACGCTCAAGCCGGTGCTGTGGTGCGAGACGGTCGCCGTGTTCGCCTTCGGTGCGGCCTGGGTGGCGAAGAGCGACGCGCTGTTCCGGGCCGCGCAGCCCATCGAGGAGATCAGGGACCCGGGCCCCCGGCCCGCCGCGCCGGCCTCGTCCTGAGCGGGAACAGGCCGTCGGCCCCGGGCCCAAGGACCCGGGCGAGGGGCACCCTGATCTTGTAGCGTGAGGTCGTGGCGCGCAGCGTGTATCTGACCAGCGTGGGGTCGGGCGGGGGCAAGTCGACGGTCGCGCTCGGGCTGGCCGAACTGCTGTCGCGCCAGGTCGAGCGGATCGGCGCGTTCCGGCCGCTGGTCGCGGGCACGGGTCCCGACCAGATCCTCGCCCTGCTCACCGAGCGCTACCGGGTGGAGCTCCCGGTCGACGAGCTGCACGGCTCGACGTACGCGGAGGCCACCGCGCTGGTCGCGGACGGCCGGCGGGAGGAGCTGATCTCCCGGATCGTGGCCCGCTACCGGGAGGTCGAGCGGCGCTGCCCGGCGGTGGTCGTGGTGGGCAGCGACTTCGCCGGCGGGGACGGGGCCGGGCCGCGCGAGCTGGCCTTCAACGCCCGGCTGGCCACCGAGTTCAGCAGCGTGGTGGTGCCGGTGGTCGACGGGTTCGGCCAGCAGCCCGAGGCGATCGCGGCGGCGGTCCGCGGTGCGTACCACGACCTGGAGGACCTGGGTGCGACGGTGGTGGCGGTGGTCGCCAACCGGGTGCCCGGGCCGATGACTCTGCCCGAGCTGCCGGTCCCCGCGTACGCGATCCCGGAGGTGCCGGCCGTGTCGGCACCGACGGTGGCCGAGGTGGCGGCGGCGCTCGGCGCCACTCTGCTCTCCGGCGACGACGCCGCGCTCGACCGGGACGTGCTCGACTACGTGGTGGGCGCCGCGCACGTGCCCACCCTGCTGGACCATCTGACCGACGGAGCGCTGGTGATCACCCCCGGCGACCGGGACGACCTGCTGGTGGCGGCGAGCGCCGCGCACGTGGCCGGGCAGGTGTCGGTGGCCGGGCTGGTGCTCACCCTCGGCGAGCAGCCCGACCCGCGGGCGATGCGGCTGGTCGAGCGGCTGAACACCGGACTGGCTGTGCTGTCGGTGACCAGCGACAGCTACGACACGGTGGCCGCGTCCAGCCGGATCGAGGGCCGGCCCAGCACGGCGAACCCGCGCAAGGTGGAGGCCGCGCTCGGCGCCTTCGAACGCTGCGTGGACACCGTCGACCTGGCCCGCCGGCTGCGGGTCAGTCGCTCCGAGCGGGTCACCCCGCTGATGTTCGAGAACGACCTGATCGACCGGGCCCGGACGCAGCGCCGCCGGCTGGTGCTGCCGGAGGGTACGGACGAACGCATCCTGCGGGCGACGGAGATCCTGCTGCGCCGGGGCGTGGCCGACCTGACCCTGCTCGGCCGGCCCGAGGACGTCGCCCGGCGTACCCGGGAGCTGGGCATCGACATCCGCGACGCCCAGGTGGTCGACCCGATGACCAGCGAGTGGCGGGAGGAGTTCGCCGACCGGTACGCGAAGCTGCGCGCCCACCGGGGCGCGACGGTCGAGCTGGCCCACGACATCGTGGCCCAGTCCAACTACTTCGGCACCATGATGGTGCAGACCGGGCGGGCGGACGGCATGGTCTCCGGGGCCACCCACACCACGGCGGCCACCATCCGGCCGGCGTTCGAGATCATCCGGACCGTGCCGGGTGTCTCGGTCGCCTCCAGCGTCTTCTTCATGCTGCTCGCCGACCGGGTGCTGGTCTACGGGGACTGCGCGATCAACCGGGATCCGGACGCCGCCCAACTCGCCGACATCGCCATCTCGTCGGCTGACACCGCGGCCCGGTTCGGCATCGAGCCGCGGGTGGCGATGCTGTCGTACTCGACCGGCGACTCGGGCTTCGGCGCGGACGTGGAGAAGGTCGCGGCGGCCACCAAGGTGGTCCGGTCGCGGCGGCCGGAGCTGCTGGTGGAGGGCCCGATCCAGTACGACGCGGCGATCGACCCGCAGGTCGCGGCCACCAAGCTGCCGGACAGCCCGGTGGCGGGGCGGGCGACGGTGTTCATCTTCCCGGACCTGAACACCGGCAACAACACCTACAAGGCGGTGCAGCGCTCGGCCGGCGCGGTAGCGGTCGGGCCGGTCATCCAGGGCCTGCGCCGCCCGGTCAACGACCTGTCCCGGGGGGCCACCGTGCCGGACATCGTCAACACCGTGGCGATCACCGCCATCCAGGCCGCCGCCGGAGAGTCCTCATGAGCCGCATCCTCGTCCTCAATTGCGGGTCCTCGTCGGTCAAGTACCGGCTGTACGACGGCGACGAGATCCAGGACAAGGGCACCGTCGAGCGGATCGGCGAACCGGGCGGCGGGCCTGCCGACCACGAGACCGCGGTACGCGAGATCATCGAGCGGCTCGACCTCAACGGACTGGCCGGGGTCGGGCACCGGGTGGTGCACGGCGGCCGGAAGTTCACCACCCCGGCGCTGATCGACGACCGGGTGTTCGCCGCGATCGAAGAACTCGTCCCGCTCGCGCCGCTGCACAACCCGGCGAACCTGGCCGGCATCCGGGTGGCCCGGGAGGCACTGCCGGACACCCCGCAGGTCGCCGTCTTCGACACCGCGTTCCACCACACGCTGCCCGAGGCCGCCGCCATGTACGCGATCGACCGGGAGACCGCCGAGCGGTACGGCGTCCGCCGGTACGGCTTCCACGGCACGTCGCACGCGTACGTGTCGCGGCGCACCGCCGAACTGCTGGACCGGCCGTACGCGGACCTGAACATCATCACCCTGCACCTCGGCAACGGGGCGAGCGCCTGCGCGGTCCAGGGCGGGCGGAGCGTGGCCACCTCGATGGGCATGTCCCCGCTGGAGGGCCTGGTGATGGGCACCCGCAGCGGCGACCTGGACCCGACGGTCATCTTCCACCTGCGTCGCGAGGCCGGGATGGGGGTGGACGACATCGACGACCTGCTCAACCACCGCAGCGGCCTGCTCGGCCTGACCGGGGCGAACGACATGCGCGAGGTGCTGGCCCGCCGGGACGCCGGGGACGCCGCCGCGGCGCTGGCCTTCGATGTCTACTGCCACCGGATCAAGGGCTACCTGGGCGGGTACTACGCCCTGCTCGGACGGGTCGACGCGGTCGCCTTCACGGCCGGGGTGGGCGAGCACGCCGCGCCGGTCCGGGAGGCGTCGCTGGCCGGCCTGGAGCGGCTGGGCATCGCGGTCGACCCGGCACGCAACGCGGGCCGGGGCGACCGGGTGATCTCCCCGGCCGGCGCCGAGGTCACAGTCTGCGTGATCAGCACCGACGAGGAGCGGGAGATCGCCCGGGAGACCCGGGACGTGCTGGCCGCCGAGCGCTGATCCGCCCGCCCGTCAGGGTCCGGGGCAGCAGCGGCGCGGACCCGTCCCGTCCGGCACGGTCAGCCCAACGCCAACCAGGCGACCAGGGCGATCACCACGACGGCGACGCCGATGCCGGCGATCAGCGGCAGCCGGGACGGGGCCGGCGCCGCCGCGGCCGGCTCGGGGGACTCGACGAAGGCGCGGAACTGCGCCGTGTTGCCACTCGGGTCGGTGTAGTTCTCAGCCATGCGCGTGACCCTAGCGAAGCGCGTCCACCCGCAGGGGTCCCGGCGGGCCGGGCGCCGGCGAACCGGTCCGGTCGGTGGAGGCACGCGCCGGCCGGGTGGCGGCGGCAGCCGGGCCGGACGGCGGGGCCGGGCCGGCCACCCGGTGCCTACCGTGAAGGCGTGAGGGTGCAGCGGCTGGTCGCCGCGCTGGTGACGGCGCTGCTCGCAGGCTGCGGTCCGGCCATCGCCGCGACCGACGACCCGTACCCGGCCACCGTCCGGCACGCCCCGCAACGGGCGTACGCGGTCGGGATGCGGCAGTTCGTCGTCGACCCGGGCGGCCCGCGGCCGCTGCCGGTCACCGTCTGGTACCCGACGGAGTCCGCCAAACCGGCGCCTCCCGCCGCCGCTGCCGACCCGGTCGTCCGGCCGGGCGCGCCGGTGGCCGCCGGGCGGTTCCCCGTGGTGGTCTACAGCCACGGGCTGCGCAGCCTCCCCGAGTTGCACGCGCCGCTGACCACCCGCTGGGCCGCCGCCGGGTTTTTGGTGGCCGCGCCGACCTTTCCGCGGACCAACCTGCGGGCCCGGGACTTCACCCGGGCCGACGTGCGCAACCAGCCCGCCGACGGGTGGCGGCTGATCCGCCACCTGGTACGCCTCGACACCCGCCCCGCCGACCCGCTCGCCGGCCATCTGGACGTCGCCCGGATCGCCGCGGCCGGGCACTCGGCGGGCGGGTTCACCACGGCCGGCATGTTCACCTCCGGACACTCGACGCGACTGCGCGCCGGCATCGTGCTCGCCGGCGGTGGGTTGGCCGGCAGCTTCGCCGGGCCGGTCGCGCCGCTGCTGTTCGTGCACGGCGCCGCCGACCCGATCGTGCCGGAGTCGGTCGGCCGGGCGGCGTACGCCCGCAGCCTCGGGCCGGCCGCCTTCCTGAGCCTCCCCGGACAGGGCCACGGCGAGTACCTGACCCCCGGCCGCCCCGGCTTCGTCCAGGTCCTGGCCACCACCGTCGACTTCCTCCGCGGGACCTTGTACGACGACCGTCCCGCACTGCGCCGCCTGCCGGCCGACGCGCTCCTCCCCGGCACCACCACCCTCACCACCCGCGCCCTGCCAACCTGAGCCCCCACGCCGCCGTCCGAGAGCGGTAGCGTCGGCCGGGTGGACGGGCTGGCGGTGGGTGCCGATCCGCTCACGCTCGACCGATGTCGGGCCGGCCCGCCACAACCGCGAGGCACAATCGTCTTCATGCTCCGTCGCCCTGCCGCCCTGGTCACCGCCGCGCTGCTGACCGCCGGTCTGGCCGGCTGCTCCGGCGGCGCCGCCCCGGTGCAGCGGCCCGCGCCGAGCGCGCCGCCGAAGGCGACCACACCGGCTCCGCGGGTCGCCGCTGGGCACGCCCCGGCCGAGAGCTTCGCGGTCGGCGTACGCCAGTTGCAGCTGAACCGCGACGGTGACCGCCCCCTGCCGGTGACCGTCTGGTACCCGGCCCGGGGCGACGCGGGCGGCGACCCGGAGCGTTCCGCGCCGGCCGCGGTCGGGCGGTTCCCGGTGGTGATGTTCAGTCACGGGCTGGGCGGCCGGCCGGAGGACTACCAGCTGCTGCTGAGCCGCTGGGCGGCGGCCGGGTTCGTGGTGGCCGCGCCGAAGTTTCCGCACACCGGCGCCGGTGGTGACGGCAACCCGCTCGACGTGCTCAACCAGCCCGCGGACGTGTCGTACGCGCTGACCCAGGTGCTCGCGCTGAACGGGAAGGCGGGTGACCCGCTGCGCGGCCGGCTGGACCCGGACCGGGTGGCCGCGGCCGGGCACAGCGCGGGCGGGGTGACCACGATCGGGCTCTTCACCGCCGGGCGGGACGAGCGGCTGGACGCCGGCATCGTCTTCGCCGGTACGGCGCTCGGCGTCGGCACCGCCTTCGCCGGGGCGGCTGCGCCGCAGCTCTTCGTGCACGGGGAGGCCGACGAGGTGGTGAGCTACGCCTCCGGCAAGGCCGTCTACGACGCGGTGCCGTGGCCGAAGGCCATGCTCAGCCTGCCGAAGGGCGACCACGGCCGGGCCCTGCTCAGCGACGGGACGGCGCTGCGGGTGGTCGCCGACACCACGGTCGAGTTCCTCCGCTGGACGCTCTACGGCGACGCGGCGGCGAAGAAGCGACTCCCCGCCGACGCCGCGCGGGGCGGCCTGGCCACCCTGGACGACCACCTCTGAGCGGCCGTCCAGGGCGGCGGCGCGGGCTCAGGCGGTGTGGTCGACGACCACCTTGCCGAAGACCTCACCCGAGTTCAGCCGGGCGAACGCCTCCTCGATCCGGCTGAACGGCACCACGCTGTCCACCACCGGGCGTACCTCGCGCTCGGCGCAGAACGCGAGCAGCTGGGTGAGCTCGTCCGGGGTACCCATCGAGGTGCCCACGATCTCCAGCTGCATGGCGAAGACCCGGCGCAGGTTGACCTTGGGCTCGTGCCCGGCGGTGGCGCCGGAGACCACGATCCGGGCCAGCGGGGCGGCCGACTTCAGCGAGTGGTCGAAGGTGGCCGCACCGACCGTCTCGATCACCACGTCGACCCGTTCGGGCAGCCGGGCGCCGGGCTCCAGGGCGGTCGCGCCCAGCTCGGTGATCCGCTCCCGCTTGGCGGCGTCCCGGCTGGTCGCGTACACCCGCTTGCCGAGCGCGACGCCGAGCGCGACGGCCGCGGTGGCCACGCCCCCGCCGGCCCCCTGGACCAGCACGGACTCGCCCTCGTCCACCCGGCCCTTGGTGGTGAGCATCCGCCACGCGGTGAGCCACGCCGTGGGCAGGCAGGCCGCGTCGGCGGGCGACATGCCGTCCGGCAGCGGCAGCAGGTTCACCCGGGGTACGGCCACCCGCTCGGCGAAGGTACCCGGGAAGTGCTCGGAGAGGATGGAGACCCCGCGTGGGTCGCCCGGGGTGGGCACCACGGGGTAGATGACCACCTGGTTGCCGTCCGGGTCGGTGCCGACCGCGTCGCAGCCGAGGATCATCGGGAGCTGGTCGGCGCTCAGGCCCACCCCGCGCAGCGACCAGAGGTCGTGGTGGTTGAGCGAGCTGGCCCTTACCTGCACGGTGACCCAGTCGTCCTGCGGGTGGGTCGGCTCGGGGCGGTCGCCGACGGTGAGCGCGGCGAGCGGGTTGTCGGCGTCGAAGGCCGAGGCATAGGCGGCACGCATGGTCGGCACGGTAACAAGCTGAGCGCCCGCTTAAGAAGGGGCCCTTCCTGTGCAAAACGCGATAAGAAGGGCCCCTTCCCCCCGTTCAGCGGCGGGCGACCCCGTCGCGGCGGGCGGCCTCGGCGACGGCCTCGGCGACCGCCGGGGCGACCCGCGGGTCCAGCGGAGAGGGCACGATCGCCTCGGCGGTCAGCGACTCGGCGACCACGTTGGCGATGGCGTCGGCGGCGGCCACCTTCATCCCGTCGGTGATCCGGGTGGCCCGGGCGTCCAGCGCACCCCGGAACACGCCGGGGAAGGCGAGCACGTTGTTGATCTGGTTGGGGTAGTCGCTGCGACCGGTGGCGACCACCGCGACGTGCCGGGCGGCCACCTCCGGGTGCACCTCCGGGGTGGGGTTGGCCAGGGCGAAGACGATGCCGTCCGGGGCCATCCCGGCCACCGCCTCCTCGGGGATCTGCCCGCCGGAGACGCCGACCAGCACATCCGCGTCGCGCAGCGCCTCGGTGACGTCACCCTGCCGGCCCTCGGCGTTGGTGGTCTCGGCCAACTCCGCCTTGGCGCCGGTCAGCTCGCGGTGCCGGCCGATGATGCCCTTGGAGTCGCAGACCACCACCTGGTCCGGGTTCACTCCTCCGGCGACCAGCATCTTCGTCACCGCGACGCCGGCCGCGCCGGCCCCGCTGACCACCACCCGCAGGTCGCCGAGCTTGCGGTTGAGCAGGGTCGCCGCGTTGCGCAGCGCGGCCAGCACCACGATCGCGGTGCCGTGCTGGTCGTCGTGGAAGACCGGGATCGGCAGCGCCTCGTCCAGCCGGCGCTCCACCTCGAAGCAGCGCGGGGCGCTGATGTCCTCCAGGTTGATCCCACCGAACGAGGGGGCGAGCGCCTTCACCGCCGCCACGATCTCGTCCACGTCCTGGGTGTCCAGGCAGATCGGTACCGCGTCCACGCCCGCGAACTGCTTGAAGAGCACCGCCTTGCCCTCCATCACCGGCAGCGCCGCCCGCGGCCCGATGTTGCCCAGGCCGAGTACGGCGGAGCCGTCGGTGACCACGGCGACGGTGTGCGACACCCAGGTGTAGTCGTCGGCGAGGTCGGGGTCGGCGGCGATCGCCTCGCAGACCCGGGCCACGCCCGGGGTGTACGCGAGGGAAAGGTCCTCCCGGCTGGTCAGCGGCACGGTGGAGGCGACGGCCAGCTTGCCGCCGACGTGCAGCCGGAAGACGGGATCAGCGGGGTCCGGGGTGGACGAAGACATGGTGACTCCAGAATCTGTCGAGCAGACGGACCGGCCGGCTCGGCGCGCCATGGTCAGCGGCGAGCGGGGCGGCGGTGCGGGGGGTCACCCGGGCACTTTCCGAGCATAGTCAGCCGGCCGGCACTCGGATGTGAGCGGGGTCATATCCACCGTCGCCGGCCGGTGACCAGCCCGGGACGTGGCCAGTACCGGGCCACCACCCGGCCCCGCACATCCGCCACCCCGTACGCCCGGGAGTCGTCGGTGACCAGGTCGTTGTCGCCGCGTACCCACCAGCCGCCGTCCTGCGGACGGACCGCGCGCTTGACCACGAGCAGGTCGGGGCGGCTGCGGAAGACCGCGACCACGACGTCGCCCGGCCGCACCGGCCGCCCCCCGGTACGCACCAGCACGGCGTCGCCGTGCCGCAGCGTCGGCGCCATGGACGGGCCGGTGACCAGCACGGCCGCCAGCGGGCCGGGCAACACCGGCAGGCCGGGCTCGTTCACGGCACGCACCGGGTTTCACCTCCCGCCCGCCGGGGAGCATGTCCAGGAGTAATGTCGTCTCCGATCATCGCAAACATCCCATGGAGGACCCTGATGCGCCTTCCTCGCATCCTCACGCCGCGTGTGACCGCCAGCGCCCATTGCGACCTTCCGTGCGGCGTGTACGACCCGGCGCAGGCCCGGATCGAGGCCGAGTCGGTCAAAATGATCTGCGAGAAGTACCAGTCGAACACCGACCCGGAGTTCCGCACCCGGGCGATCCTCATCAAGGAGCAGCGCGCCGAGCTGGTCAAGCACCACCTGTGGGTGCTCTGGACCGACTACTTCAAGCCGGCCCACTTCGAGAAGTACCCGCACCTGCACCAGCTCTTCAACGAGGCCACCAAGCTGGCCGGCGCGGCCGGCGCCAAGGGTGCCACCGACCCCGCCAAGGCCGACGAGCTGCTCTCCAAGATCGACGAGATCTCGAAGATCTTCTGGGAGACCAAGCAGGCGTGAGCCTGCCCGCCCAGGCACCGACGATCCGGCCGGCGCGTCCCGAGGACGTGCCGGCCGTCGTCGCGATGGTGCACGAACTCGCCGACTACGAGCGCGCCCCCGAGCAGTGCCACCTCACCGAGGAGCAACTCAGCGCCGCGCTCTTCGCTCCCACGCCGGCCCTGTTCGGGCACGTCGCGGTCGACGTGGCGGACCAGCCGATCGGCTTCGCCCTGTGGTTCCTCAACTTCTCCACCTGGGAGGGCGTGCACGGCATCTACCTGGAGGACCTCTATGTCCGCCCGGCCGCCCGGGGCACCGGCGCGGGCCGGCTGCTGCTGGCGACGCTCGCCGCGATCTGCGTCGAACGGGGTTACCGGCGGCTGGATTGGTGGATGATCCACTGGAACCCGGCGGCCCGCTTCTACGCCGGCATCGGGGCGACCCCGATGGACGAGTGGGTGCCGTACCGGCTCGCCGGCCCGGCGCTGCACGACCTCGCCGCGCAGGCCACGGCCACGCCCACCCACCCGCACGCCTGACCGGGTAGAGTCCCGCACCGGGGGGATGAGGCGTGACTCAACTGACCGGCCAGCCGACGACCGACGACGTCGTGCACCTCACCGTGCCCGCCGACGGCGGCTACCTGGGCGTGCTCCGCACCGCGACGGCCGGCCTCGCGGCCCGCCTCCAGTTCGCCCTCGACGAGATCGAGGACCTGCGCATCGCGGTCGACGAGGCCTGCGCGATGCTGCTCGCCATCGCCACCCGCAACGCCGAGCTGGAGTGCCGGTTCGCGGTCACCGAGGACGCGCTCACGGTCGAGGTGACCGTGCCGACGGTCCGGGGCGCCACGCTTCCCTCCGAGTCGTCCTTCGCCTGGAAGGTGCTCACCGCGCTGACCACCGCGGCGTCCGCCCGGGCCGCCGACGGCCGGGCCACCATCGCCCTGCTCACCCGCCGCGCCTCCGGCTACTGACGGCCTGGCCGGTCAGTCGAACCCGAGCGCCCGGTTGGTCGGCGCGCTGACCAGCAGCCCGGTCACCCCGAGCCCGAGCACCATCAGCGGCAGCCCCAGCCAGGCCAGCCCGCCCTGGATCATGTACCAGCCGACCGGCAGCAGCATGAGCTGGAGCACGATCGCCGGGGCCCGGGCACCGACCTTCCGGCGGACCAGTGCGCCGCCCAGCGCCCAGAGCGCCGCCGCGCCGGCGACCGCGAACGCCGTCACCAGCAGCGCCGAGGTCAGGTCGGTGGTACGCGCGGTCAGGTCGGACCAGATCAGCCACGCCGCGACCAGGGCGAGCGCCACCGCCTCGGCGCGCAGCAGGCGTACCGCCCAGCGGAGCGTGGCGGGGACCGGGTCGGAGTCGATCGTCACGCGCGACACGATACCCGCGGGTAGGCGCGGTACAGTGCCGCCCATGCGGGCCGTCCTGGTGGTCAACCCGAAGGCCACCACCACCAGCGAACGCAGCCGGGACGTCCTGGTGCGGGCGCTGCGCAGCGAAGTCGACCTGTCGGTGCGATACACCCGCCGACGGGGCCACGCCATGGACCTGGCGCGGGAGGCCGCCGAGGAGGGCGTCGACCTGGTGGTCTCGCTGGGCGGTGACGGCACGGTCAACGAGGTGGTGAACGGCCTGATGGCCGCCGAGCCGCCGACCTTCCGCACCGGGGAGACCCCGGCGGAACGGCTGCCGGCGCTGGCCACCGTCCCGGGTGGCTCGACCAACGTCTTCGCCCGCGCGCTGGGGCTGCCCCGCGAGTGGCCGGACGGCACCAGCATGATCCTGGAGGGGCTGCGCCTCGGCCGGTCCCGGACCATCGGGCTCGGTCGGGCGGACGACCGCTACTTCACCTTCTGCGCCGGCTTCGGCATCGACGCGGCGGTGATCCACCGGGTGGAGCAGGCCCGCAAGCGGGGCCGGGTCTCCACGCCCGGGCTCTACCTCCGCTCGACGGTCGCCCACTATTTCGTGGGCTCGGACCGGCGGCACCCGGCCATCTCACTCGAGCGGCCGGGCGAGCCCGCCGAGGCGGAACTGGCCACGGTCATCATCCAGAACACCGCGCCGTGGACGTACCTGGGCGAGCGGGAGATCAACCCGAACCCGGAGGCGTCGTTCGACCTGGGGCTGGACGTGCTGGCGATGCGGCAGCTCAAGGTGGCGAGCACGGCACGTACGGTCACCCAGTTCTTCTCCCGGGATCCCGATCCGCACGGCAAGCAGGTGCTCCGGTTGCACGACGTGGCGGAGTTCGCCCTGCTTTCGGCCCGTCCGCAGGCGTTCCAGCTCGACGGGGACTACCTGGGCGAGCGGGAGAAAGTTAGATTCACGTCCGTTCCGGCCGCACTGAGAGTAATCTGCTAGGTCTCGGGTACTGCCGTCGGTTGACGCGGTGACCACCGCACGCCCCGTGCGGGTGGCCGCGACACTCGATGGGCAGGTGCCGGAAATGTCAGCAATGTCACGCAGACTGTACTACATTGATCCTCGACTGTGGCACGCCGGGTAACCAGAGGCCTCTGAAACCCGGACAAAAGGGTGGTGAGCCCGCTCACTGTTCGGAGTTTTTCCGAGCGCCACCCTTGACATCGCGGTAGTTCGTGAAAGTATTCACAAGCGAACTTGTGTTACCGGGACATTGCCTGGATATGCTCGGCAGGTTGAGCTGTTCCAGCAGGTCCCGGGGCCCGCAGCCTGCTCACGCAGCGCCGAATTGATGGATGCTGACCGTCACTGATCGGCAATGCGGATGCATATAGGAATAGCAACGAAGCGTTATCTGGCCACCCACTTAAGAATGAGGAGTGTTGCCGCCATGGACTGGCGCCACGATGCCGTCTGCCGCGACGAGGACCCGGAGCTGTTCTTCCCGATCGGGACGTCCGGTCCGGCCCTCCTGCAGGTGGAACAGGCCAAGGCCGTCTGCAGGCGCTGCCCGGTGACCGACCAGTGCCTGCAGTGGGCGCTGGAGTCCGGTCAGGACGCCGGCGTCTGGGGCGGAATGAGCGAGGAGGAGCGCCGCGCGGTGAAGCGCCGCGGCGGTCTCCGGGTGCTGCGCGCTCACTCCGCCTGATCGCACCACAGCAACACGCCCCGGCCGGGTCACCCGCCGGGGCGTTCTGCTGTCCGGCGCACATGTCTCCCCCGCTACCCCGTCGCCGACGCTCGTCACCGCGACCGGTCCGCCGTGCCATCCCAGCCCTCGGCGGCGGCGTCCACCCGGCACAGGACCAGGTCGGCGAGCTCAGGCAGATCGGTGAGCGGGTCGGCGACCGCCACCGCACCGGCCTCCTCCGCCACGGCCACGACGCCGTCGTGGAACAGGCCCGGCGCCAGGAAGTAGGCCGCCACCGCCACCCGGCGCGCCCCGCTCGCGCGCAGCTTCGCCACCGCGACGCCCGCCTGCGGGGGTGCCGCCGAGGCGTACGACACGCGGCAGCGGACGCCCAGCTCGGCGCCGAGGATCGCGGCGACCCGGCCGACCGAGCCGCGCGCCCGAGGATCCCGGGTACCGGCCGCGGCCAGCACCAGGGCGTCGTACCCGCCAGGTTCCGCCTCGGCCAGCCGGCGGCGCAACCCGGCCAGCAGCCGGGCGTCCGCCACCCCGTCCGCCGGGCCCAGCACGTCGGTGACCCGTACCTCGATCGGTGCCCCCGCCTCACGGACGGCGGCCACGGCGGCGGGAATGTCCACCTTCCGGTGGTAGGCGGCGGTCAGCAGCAGCGGCACCAGCACCGCCCGGGGCCGACCGGCGGCGGCGAGTTCCCGCAGCACGGCCGCCGGCCCCGGCTCGGTGTGGTCCAGCCAGCTCGGCAGCACCGGGGTGCCGGGGCGGGCGGCCGCCACGGCCCGGGCCAGCGCCCGGGTCGCCTCGGCCGCCCGCGGGTCACGACTGCCGTGCGCGACCAGCACCACCGGCGCCGTGGTCGGGTCGGCCGTCAGGTGTGCAGACCGCACTCGGTCTTCTCGAACATGGCCCACCGGCCCGCCCGCGGATCCTCCCCCGCCCTGGTCCGGCGGGTGCAGGGCCAACAGCCGACCGAGCCGTAGCCGCGGCTGAACAGCTCGTTGACCGGGATGTCGTAGCGGGCGACGTAGGCGTCCACGTCCCGCTGGGTCCAGGCGGCGATCGGGTTCACCTTGACCTTGCCGCGCCGGGCGTCGAAGGCGACCACCGGGGTGTTGGCCCGGGTGGGCGACTCGTCCCGGCGCAGCCCGGCGGCCCAGGCGTCGTACCCGGTCAGCGCCCGCTCCAGCGGCTCCACCTTGCGAAGCTGGCAGCAGTCGTCCGGGGACCGGCTGAACAGGCGCGGACCGTACTGGCCGTCCTGCTGGCCGACGGTCAGCCTGGGGCGGATCGAGCGCACGGTCACCGGCAGCCGCCGGGCCACCTCGTCGCGGACCTTGAGCGTCTCCGGGAAGTGCAGCCCGGTGTCCAGGAAGACCACGTCGACGCCGGGCGCGACCCGGGAGACCAGGTGCGCCAGCACGCCGTCGGCCATCGAGCTGGTCACGCAGAACCGGTCGCCGAAGGTCTCGGCGGCCCAGCGGGCGATCTCCAGCGCCGGGGCGCCCTCCAGCTCCCGGCCGGCCTCCTCGGCCAGCACGCGCAGCTCCTCCGGGTCCCGCCGGGCCGGGTCGGCGGGCGTGGGGCCGCCGACCCCGACCAGGCCCAGGTTGGCGGCGGAGGTCAGCCCGCTCATCGGGTCAACGCCCGGGAGAGCAGCCCGGTGAACTTCACGGTGAAGACCCGCGCACAGGCGTGGCACTCCCAGGCGCCGTGCCCGGCCTCGCTCGGCCGCAGGTCCTCCTCCCCGCAGTACGGGCAGTACAGCGGCACGGAACGGGTTTCACTCATCGGAGTTCCTCCTCGTCGACCCTGATCACCCAGTTGGCGAAGGTCTCGCCCTCGGTCCGGCCGGCCAGGTAGCGGCGGGCCAGTCGTTCCACGTACTCCGGAAGCTCGTCGGCGGTGGTCTTCAGGCCGCGCAGCTTGCGGCCGAAACCGGCGGTCTGCCCCTGGGCCATGCCGAGGCCGCCGCCGAGGTGCACCTGGAAGCCCTCCACCTGGCGGCCGTCCGGACCCACCACCAGCTGGCCCTTGAGCCCGATGTCGGCGACCTGCGTCCGGGCGCAGGCGTTCGGGCAGCCGTTGAGGTGGATGGAGATGTCGGCGTCGAAGTCGCGCAGCCGCTCCTCCAGCCGGGCCACCAGTTCCTCGCCGCGCCGCTTGGTCTCGACGATGGCGAGCTTGCAGAACTCGATGCCGGTGCAGGCCATGGTGCCGCGCCGCCAGGCGGACGGCCGGGCCTCCAGGCCGATCGCCCGCAGCTCCGCCACCAGCGAGTCGGTCCGCTCCGGCGCCACGTCCAGCACCAGCAGCTTCTGGTACGGGGTGAGCCGCACCCGGTCGCTGCCGTGCGCCTCGACCACGTCGGCGAGCCGGGCGAGCTGCGGGCCGGAGACCCGACCCACCACCGGGGCGGCACCGACGTAGTTGCGCCCGTCCCGCTGCCGGTGCACGCCGATGTGGTCGACCGGCTTCTCCGGCAGCTCGGGAACCGGGCCGTCGAGCAGCGTACGGCCCAGGTATTCCTTCTCCAGCACCTCGCGGAACTTCTCCACGCCCCAGTCGGCGAGCAGGAACTTCAACCGGGCGCGGTTGCGCAGCCGCCGGTAGCCGTAGTCCCGGAAGATGCCGACCACGCCCGCCCACACGTCGGGCACCTCGGCCAGCGGCACCCAGACGCCGAGCCGCTTGGCGAGCATCGGGTTGGTGGAGAGGCCGCCACCGACCCAGAGGTCGAACCCGGGACCGTGCTCCGGGTGCTCCACGCCGAGGAACGCGATGTCGTTCGCCTCGTACGGGGTGTCGACCAGCCAGGAGATCGAGGACTTGAACTTGCGGGGCAGGTTGGAGAACTGCCTGTCACCGACGTACCGGCGGACGATCTCGTCGATCGCCGGCGTCGGGTCGACAACCTCGTTCCGGGCCACCCCGGCGACCGGGCTGCCGAGCACGATCCGCGGGCAGTCGCCGCACGCCTCGGTGGTCTGCAGGCCGACCGCCTCCAGCCGGCGCCAGATCTCCGGCACGTCCTCGACCCGGATCCAGTGGAACTGGATGTTCTGCCGGTCGGTGATGTCGGCGGTGTCCCGGGCGAACTCCCGGGAGATGTCCGCGATGACCCGGAGCTGGGCCAGGTCGAGCTGGCCGCCGTCCACCCGGACCCGGAGCATGAAGAACTCGTCCTCCAGCTCGTGCGGTTCCAGCACCGCGGTGCGCCCGCCGTCGATGCCCGCCTTGCGCTGGGTGTAGAGCCCCCACCAGCGGAACCGGCCGCGCAGGTCCTGCGGGTCGATCGACGCGAAGCCCCGGTGTGCGTAGATGTTCTCGATCCGGGCCCGGACGTTCAGCGGGTCGTCGTCCTTCTTGATCCGCTCGTTGGGGTTGAGCGGTTCGCGGTGCCCGAGCGCCCACTGCCCCTCGCCCCGGGCACAGCGGGGCACGCGCGCGGCGGGCGGGGTATCGGACCGGGTGGGGGTGCTGCTGACCGCCATCGCGGCGTCCTCCGTTGTCTGGTGTGCCCGGATGCGCGGACGCGACGGCGGGCCCTGGGGAGGGCCGTGGACGGCGATGTCGGAAACGGCCGGCGCGGAGCGCGCCCGAGACGGCTGGGTCGGGCGTCGTCAGTGGGCCGGACAGATCGCGCTGCGCACGCGGCCGTAATCAACGTGGCGACGGGCCACGAAGCGGCGGACGACAGCGGCGGTCATGGGCGCCATGCTTCCACACGCCCGAGGGCCCGGCCAACATTCGCGTGCTTCATCCCACATCACGGGCCACGCGGGCCGCATCGAACGGTTGCTACCAGCGTTCGACGAGATGTTCTCGTCCCGCCGGCGGGTCATAGGACTCGGGCCAGTAGTCAGTGACCCGGTTGATGAGCCCCTGCTCGGACACCTCAAGCCAGACGCAGGCGTCCTGCCGCTCGGCGGCCACCCGAACATCGAGCCACAGGGCGGCCAGCCGGCCATCGGCGACCACGCGACGCGGCTGTAGGTGCCAGTCCCCCGGGTATTCGATGTTGAACTGGAGGAACCTGGACCGGCCGCGGATCCGCTCGCGCGTCTGCGGCATCTCATAGACCACGTCCTCGGCGAGCACGGCAGTCAGCCGTGGCCAGTCACGGTGTTCGAGGCTGTCGACGTACTCAGCGGCGACCTGCCGGGTCCTGGCCGTCTCATCCATGCGGCAGACGCTAGCCGACACGTGGGACGGCTCCTGGTCGCGGCGCGGCGTCGGACGCGCTGGGCAGGAGTTGTCGCACGCCGGACCCCGTGGTTGTGTGACGCTGCGAGATGTGACCGTCTCTTCAGGTTCGCGGCCCAGCGGGGACGGCGCTCCGGTGGTCGGCGGGCCGGCCGACTCAGCGTGGCGGGCGAGACTGGCGTGGCTCTGGCCAACGCTGCTCACGCTGGTCGTCACCACGACCGGGGTGGGCCGGGCTCAGCTGTGGCGGGACGAGCTGGCGACCTGGAGCGCGGCCACCCGACCGGTCCGAGACCTGGTTCGGCTGGCCGGCACCATCGACGCCGCAACCGGGCCGTACTACCTGCTCATGCATGGCTGGGTCGGGGTGTTCGGCGACTCCGCGACCGCGCTGCGGCTGCCCTCGGTGCTGGCCATGGCGGTGGCGGCCGGGCTGACCGCCCGACTCGGCGAGCGGCTGGTCGACGCCCGGGTGGGGCTCCTCGCCGGGCTGCTCTTCGCCGTCCTCCCCGGCACCTCCCGGTACGCCCAGGAGGCCCGCCCGTACGCGCTGGCCACGCTCTTCGCGGTGCTCGCGACTCTGTTGCTGGTCGAGGCGCTGCACCGGCCCACCTGGACGCGGTGGGCCGGGTACGCCGCGGCCGTCGCCGCCCTCGGGCTGAGCCACCTGATAGCACTCACCCTGCTCGCCGCCCATGCGGTGGCGGTGCTGCTCGTCGCGTGGCGCGGCAGGACGTCGATCGGCCCCGGCGCGCCGGCCCCTGCCCCCGCAGACCCGGCCGGTGACCGCACGGTGGGGAACCGAGCGGCCGAGGACCGAACGGCCGGCGAGCAGGCGGAGGGCGAGCAGCCGCCGGCCGACCGGGCGGACGGCGGTCCGCGTCCCGGGCTGGTCTGGCGGTGGCTGGTCGCCTTGCTGCCGGCCGCGCTGCTGGTCACCCCGCTGGTGCTGGTCGCCCGGGGGCAGCGGTCCCGGCAGCTCGACTGGGTGAACCTGGACCGCCTGGGTGACCTGGCGGCGCTGCCCGGCGGGGTGGCGCAGAGCGGGGTGGTGGGCGGGCTGTTGGTCGGACTCGCCGCGCTCGGCGCGGTACGGCTCGGCCGGCGGGCGCTGCTGCCGGGCGCCGCGATCCTGCTGCCCGTGCTGCTGCTCTTCGCCGCCGGGGCGCTCGTACCGCTCTGGGTGACCCGGTACCTGCTCTTCGCCGTACCGTTCGCCTGCCTGCTGGCCGGGGCGGCGCTGGCCGGCGTACGCCTGGCACCGGCGGTCGCCGTGGTCACCCTGGCCGGGCTCCTCGGCCTGCCCGACCAGGCGGCGCTGCGCCGTACGCACGAGTGGCCGCGCAGCGCCCCCGTCGACTACCGGGGTGCGGCCCGGGTCATCGCCGAGCACGAGCAGCCGGGCGACGCAATCGTCTTCTCGCCCCGCCACAGTTGGCGCTTCCTCGACCTGGGGATCGCGTACCACCTGGGGTCGCGGCAGCCCCGCGACGTGCTGCTGGTCCGCGACCAGCGGCAGCGCGCGGACTTCTGGGCCAGCGAGTGCGACCGCCCGGCGGAGTGCCTGGCCGGAGTGGAGCGGGTCTGGTTGGTGGTCTCCGGCCGGCCGGCCGACCCGCTGGCCGCGGTCCCTGGTGCCAAGGGACAGGCCCTCCGCGACACCTTCACCGTCCAACAGGTCACGCCCCCGCCCGGCATCACCGTCGCCCTGCTCACCCGCTGACCCGGCCACCGCCCGCCGCCCGTCGGGATCCGCGGATCCTGGGAGCGCGGGGGCGTGCCGGTCAGGTGGTGAGGCGGTCGGTGGTGTCGCGGGACAGCGGGACGACCAACCTGGCCTCGGTGCCGCCCTCGGCGCCGTTGCGCAGCTCGATGGTGCCGCGCAGCTCCCCGGTGACCAGGGCCCGGACGATCTGCAGGCCGAGGTTGCCGCCCCGTTCGGCGTCGAACTGCTCGGGCAGGCCGCGCCCGTTGTCGGCGACGGAGACGTGCAGCTGCTTGCGGAACCGGTGCGCGGAGACCACCACCTCTGGTTCCGCCGCGCCCTCCGCCCGGGCCGCGCCCTCCTCCCCGGCCGGCGGGAACCCGTGCTCCACCGCGTTGAGCAGCAGCTCGTTGAGGACCATCACCAGCGAGGTGGCGATCTCGGCGGGCAGTACGCCGAAGCTGCCCTGCCGGCGCATGCCGACGGTCACCTCGGTGGCCGCGACCTCGGTGGCCGCGCTGGCCACCCGGTCGACGATGCCGTCGAACTCGACCGCCTCGTCGCTGGACAAGGAGAGCGTCTCGTGGACCAGCGCGATGGAGGCGACCCGGCGTACCGACTCCTCCAGGGCGACCCGGGCCTCGGGCATGGCGACCCGGCGGGCCTGGAGGCGGAGCAGCGCGGCGACGGTCTGCAGGTTGTTCTTCACCCGGTGGTGGATCTCCCGGATGGTGGCGTCCTTGGTGATCAGGGCGCGGTCGCGGCGGCGTACCTCGGTGATGTCGCGGACCAGCACCAGCGCGCCGATCGGCACGCCGGCCGGCATCAGCGGCAGTGCCCGGGTCAGCATGGTGGCGCCGCGGGCGTCGATCTCCCGCCGGGGCGGGGAATCGCCGCGCAGCGCGGCCAGCACCGCGTTGCCGGCGTCGGTGCCTTCCAGCGGGTCGCCGGCCAGCCGGCGGTGCAGCTTGGCCAGGTCCTCCCCGACCAGGTGGGAGGCGTAGCCCAGCCGGCGGTACGCGGACTGCGCGTTCGGGCTGGCGTAGGTGACCTTCCCGTTGGCGTCGAGCCGGACCAGGCCGTCGCCGACGCGGGGCGCGGAGGTGGTCTCGCCGGGGTGCCGAGGCGGCGGGAAGGTGCCGTCGGCGATCATCTGGGCCAGGTCGTCGGCGGTGGTCAGGTAGTTCAGCTCGAGCTGGCTGGGCGTCCGCGCGGTGGAGAGGTTGGTGTCCCGGCCGACCACGGCGATGATCTCGCCGGACTCCCCGTCGGTGCCGCGCAGCCGGACCGGGACCGCCTCGTGCCGGGCGGGCACGTCGCCGTACCAGACCGGGTCGCCCTCCCGCCAGATCCGGCCCTGCCGGTGGGCCACCTCCAGGTGCGCCACCTCCAGCCCGCCGACGATCCGCCCGACCTGGTCGTCGAGGTACGTGGTCGGCGCGGTCGTCGGGCGGACCTGGGCCACGCAGAGGTACGTGCCGTCGCCGTCCACCGGCACCCACAGCAGCAGGTCGGCGAAGGACAAGTCGGAGAGGAGCTGCCAGTCGCCGGCGATCCGGTGCAGGTGGTCGATGTCGGCCGGCCGGAGCTGGGTGTGCTCCTCGGCGAGGTCGCGCAGCGTGGACACGCTCAACAGCGTGCCACGCCGGGCCTCACATCGTCGCCGTGACCTTTTTCAAGCCGCGCGGGGCGTCCGGATCCTCGCCGCGGGCCAGCGCGAGGGCGAGCGCGAGCCGCTGGAGCGGGAGGATGTCCAGCAGCGGGGCGTACCGCTCGTCGACGTCGGGGACCGCCATCCGGGCGGTCGCCTCGACGTCGGCGGAGCCGACCACCACCACGTCGGCCCGGCGCTCGCCGAGCCGGGGCAGCACCTCCTGCATCGACCGCCCGCCGGGGCCCGAGCCGACCACGGCGAGCACGGGCACGTCCGGGTCGGTCATCGCGAGGGGGCCGTGCAGCAGGTCGGCGCCGGAGAAGGCGAGCGTGGGCAGGTACGAGGTCTCCATCAGCTTGAGCGCCGCCTCCCGGGCGGTCGGGTACGCGTATCCCCGGCCGGTGGTGACGAGCTGGGCGGCGAACCGGTAGCGCGGGGCGAGCCGGGCCGGGGTGTCGTCGGCCAGGGTGCGTTCGGCCAGCTCGGGCAGGCGGGCGAGGGCGGCTCGCTCCTCGGCGGGGAGCACGCCGTCGCCGGCGCGTACCCCCTCGACCAGCATCAGCAGCGCGAGCAGCTCGGCGGTGTAGGTCTTGGTGGCCGCCACGGCGCGCTCGTGTCCGGCGGCGATGTCGACGCTCAGCTCGGCGGTCCGCACCAGCGGCGAGTCCGGGTTGTTGGTGACCGCGAGGGTGAGCGCGCCGGAGGCCCGGGCCACCCGCAGCACCTCGGCCAGGTCGGGCGAGCCGCCGCTCTGGCTGACGCCGACGACCAGGGCGTCGGAGAGGTCCGGCCGGGCACCGTAGACAGTGATCGCGCTGGGCGAGGCGAGGCCGGCGGGCAGGCCGAGCCGGATCTCGGTCAGGTACGCCGCGTAGAGCGCCGCGTGGTCGGAGGTGCCCCGGGCGGTGAAGACCACGTGGCGGGGCCGACGCTCGGCGATCACCGCCGCGACCCGGGCGATGGCCCCGGCGTGCTCGGCGGAGAGCAGACGGTCGTAGCCGGCCGGCTGCTCGTCGATGTCGGCCGCCATGCCGACCCCTGGACGCGTCACCTGAGACCCCCTCCTGCGCGATTCCCGCGCGAACTGTGCTCAGTCTTGCATCTTTAGGCCGCTATGAGCAATGGAACGAACAGTAGTGCGCAGTGGATCACCATGCCGACCCGTGATCCCCTACGCTTGCCCGGCTGACGGACACCACCGAGAGGACCACGTGCCCGAGGACTCCGCGCTCTCCGCCGAGGAGGAGCTCGCGCTCGCCCGGCTGGCGCTGGACGAGGGGGACCTGCCGCACGCCGCCAGCCACGTCGCCGCCGCCCTCGTCCAGGCCCCGACGCTCCCCGAGGTGCACGAGACGCTCGCCCGGGTGAACGCGGCCAGCGGCGGGGACCTGGAGCTCTTCCCACTCGGCCACCACGCCTTCGTCGGTGCGGTGGTGGCCCGCGCCCACCTGCTCGCCGCCGCCGGTCGCCCCGCCGAGGGGCTGGACCTGCTGGCCGCGGCCACCGGCTACGCGCGCGGCGCCGACTGGGCCGGCGTCCCCTGGGTGACCGCGCCCGAGCTGCCCGAACGGCTCGACCCCGAGCGCACCGCCCGGATCCTCATGCAGATCTGCACGGCGGTGCCCGACCCGGTGCCCCGCCGGCTGCGCGACCCGCTGCGGCCGTACCTCACGCTGGCCCGCAACGCGGTCACCGTGCACCCCGGCCACCCGCTGCTGCTGGGGGCGGCGTCCGCGCTGGCCCGGCGCCTCGGCGAGGTCGCCCTCGCCGTCACCTGGGCCGCCCGCGGGGTACGCGCACAGCCCACCAAGCTCGGCGAGGTCTGGCTCGGGTACGCGTACCGCAGCGCCGGACGAACCCGGGACGCCCTCGCCGCGCTCGGCCGGGCCGTCGCACACGACCCCGACGACCTCGCCGTCTACGCGGACATCGCCGGCACCCTCGCCGACCACGGCCGGCTCGACGAGGCGCTGGACTGGACCGAGCGGGCGCTGGCCCGCGACCCCACCTTCGACTGTGCGGTGCACACCGCGCACCGGCTGCGCTTTCAGCGCGACGGGGACGTGGCCCACCTGGTGGCCCTCGCCGACTTCGTCCGGGACCACCCGGACGACAGCCACGAGCACGGCGACCTGGCCGAGTGCTGCCGCAGCCGTCCCTGGCTCGGGCAGGTGACCCCGGCCGGCGGGCCGGTGCTGGACGCGCTGCGCCGGGCCCTCGCCGCCGAGGGCGCCGCCCGGGTCGCCGTACGCCTCGACGCGCTCGAACCACCGAGCGCCATGCGGACCGCGACGGCGGCCGTACCGGGGCTGGACGTCGAGGTGGCCGCGGTGGCCGACCCGGACCCGCGGGAACCCCGCCGGGCCACGACCTGCCAGCTCTGGCGGTACGAGGGCACCACCGCCGCGCCCATCGTGCCCACGCCCTCGGCGGAGGCGGCGGAGCGGATCCAGCAGCTCGCCCACCCGGCCTGGCCCCACCCACCGGCCGCCTACGACGCCGCGGTGGGACTGGCCACGGTGGACCTCGCCGACCTGCTCGGCCTGCTGGTGCACCCGCCTGAGGCGCCGGCCACCGCGCTGGGCCGGGTGCTCGCCGGCCAGGACCCGTCGCTCTGGGTCCGATGCGTGCAGGTCTGGGCCTGCCTCGGCCTGCTGCACCACCGCACCGACGAGCCCTGGGCCGGGTCGACCCGCCGCCGGGTGCTGCTGGAACTGGTCTGGGGCGTGGAGGACTGGATCACCGAGGCGGCCCTCTTCGCCCTGGTCACCGCCGCTTGGGTGGACCCCGCCGTACGCCCCGACGTGGCCCGGGTGGTGGCCGAGCGGCTCGCCGACGTGGCGGCCGTGGCCCGCGAGCGCCGGGTGCCGATCGCGGTGTCGCTGGCCCACCTGGCCCTGGCCACCCCCGACCTCGACCCGCCCACCCGCGACCTGGCCCACACCCTGATCACCGGTCCTCCGGCAGCCAGCCCGGCCGGCGTCTGGCGCCGCCTGTGGCGCCGTCTCACCGCCCTCCTCCACCGCCCCTGACCCACCCCGACGCCGACGCGCTCGGCGAAGATCCGCCCCTGATTCACGGAAAGCGGCCCTATCCCGGCCGCCAAAGACACTCTTTTCCGTGAATCTGCACGGGTCTTCAGTTTGGGGGTGGACAGACGGCGCGGCCACGCCGCACCCCAGGTGGGGCGGGCGTGGCCGCGACGGAGGGTGGGTCAGGCGACGGGGGCCTTGCCGAGGGCGATTTCGGCCTCGTCCTCGGGGGTGGCGCCGGCGGGCGGGGCGTCGTTCGCCGAGCGGAGCGGGACCTCCTTGATGAACCAGGCGAGCACCGGGACCACCGCGGTGAAGAGCACCGCCCACAGGAAGACGTGGGAGATGCCGTCGGCCAGGGCGCCGAGGACCAACTCCCGCACCGGCCCAGTCAGTTCCTTGAGCTTCGCCAGGTCCATGCCGCGGCCCTCGCCCGAGCCGCCGCTGAACGCGCCGCCCCCGGCGGAGTCGGCGAGCCGGTTGGCGAAGATCGCGCCGAAGAGCGAGATGCCGAACGAGCCGCCGATGGACCGGAAGAAGGTGGCCGCGCCGCTCGCCGCGCCCAGGTCCTTCTGCTCCACGCTGTTCTGTGCGATCAGCATCGAGGTCTGCATGAGGAAGCCCATGCCGACGCCGAGGACGATCATGTAGAGCGAGGACTCGGCCTTGCTGGTGTCGACATCGAGCCGGGTCAGCAGGCCCATGCCGGCGGTCATCGCCACGCCACCGATGATCGGGAAGGCCCGGTAGCGGCCGGTCTTCGTGATCGCCCGGCCGACCACCAGCGAGACCACGAGCATGCCGAACATCAGCGGGAGCAGCAGCAGGCCGCTGTTGGTGGCCGAGGCGCCCTGCACGGTCTGCTGGAACAACGGCAGGAAGTTCATCGCACCGAACATGGCGAAGCCGAGCAGGAAGCCGATCACCGAGATGAGGGCGAAGTTGCGGTTGGCGAAGAGCCCCAGCGGCAGGATCGGCTCGGGGGCCCGGCGCTCGACGAAGCCGAAGCTCACCAGGGCGACCACGGCGAGCGCGGCGAGGCCGAGGATCTGCGGCGAGGTCCAGTCGTACTCGTTGCCGCCCCAGGTGGTGATCAGCACGATCGCGGTGATGCCGGCGGAGAGCAGGCCGGCCCCCAGCCAGTCGATCTTGTGCTCGGTGCGGTACTTCGGCAGGTGCATGGTGGTGGCGAGGACCAGCAGGGCGACGCCGCCGAGCGGCAGGTTGACGTAGAACGCCCAGCGCCACGAGAGGTGGTCGGTGATGAAGCCGCCGACCAGCGGACCGGCCACCATGGCGATGGCCATGATGCCGGCGATCATGCCCTGGTAGCGGCCCCGCTCGCGGGGCGGCACCAGGTCACCGATGATCGCCATGACGCCGACCATCAGGCCACCGGCGCCGAGGCCCTGGACGGCCCGGAACGCGATCAGCTCGACCATGCCGTCCTCGACGCCGCCGAACATGCTGGACCCGGACATGCCGCAGAGGGCCGAGCCGATCAGGAAGATGACCACCGAGGTGAGGAAGACCGCCTTGCGCCCGTAGAGGTCGCCGAGCTTGCCCCAGATCGGGGTGGAGACGGTGGTGCCCAGGACGTACGCGGTGACCACCCAGGTGAAGTGGTCGACGCCGCCGAACTCGCCCACGATCCGGGGCAGCGCGGTGCTGACGATCATGTTGTCGAGCATCGCGAGCATCATCGCGATCATCAGGCCGAACAGCACCACCCGGACATTGGGTCTCGCTACCGTCTGTGTTGGTTGACTCATGGGTAAGCTCCCCCGAAGATCTGTGACCGACTTACTTGCCGCCCGGCTAGTTACCTTACTAGCCGCACGGTAAGTTGGACAGCAAAAGTCGGTCAAGCGAGTTAGGTGGTTCAGGTGAGGGAGAGCACAGGCGGCACGCGGGCGCGGATCCAGTCCGTCGCGCTGGAGCTCTTCACCGAGCAGGGCTACGAGAAGACCTCGCTCCGGGAGATCGCCGAGCGGCTGGGCGTGACCAAGGCCGCCCTCTACTACCACTTCAAGAGCAAGGACGAGATCGTCAACAGCTTCGTCGAGGACCGGCTGCGCCGGATGGACGAGCTGATCGAGTGGGCCCGGACCCAGCCGGCCAACCTGCAGACCCGGCACACGCTGATCAGCCGGTATGCGGACACCATGTTCTCCGACGAACTGCCCGCGGTGATGCGCTTCTTCGAGCAGAACCAGACCGTGCTGAAGAGCCTCGCCGCCGGGATGCAGATGCGGGACCGGATGATGCAGCTCGCCAACGAGCTGTGCCGGGGCGACGAATCGCCGGAGGCCCAGCTCCGCGCCGCGCTCACCATTTTCGCCGTGCACAGCAGCTGGTTCGCGGTCCGCACCCCGGGCATCACCGACGAGGAGCGCCGGAAGATCTCCCTCCAGGTCGCGGACGAGCTGCTCGCGAAGATCGCCGACGGCGACTGACGGGCCGGGTCAGCCGCGCCCGGTCAGGTCCAGGCGGAGCCCCAGCAGCTCGACGCCCGGCAGCGGGCACCAGTCCTTCTCCGGCACCCGGACGAACCCGAGCCGCTCGTAGAGCCGGTGCGCCGTCGCGGCCATCCCGCTGCGTACGCAGATCACGACGGCCGAGCAGCCGAACTCGACGGCCCGGGCCACGCAGGCCCGAACCAGGGCCGCGCCGGCGCCGCGGCCCTGCGCGGCCGGGTCGACCGCGAGCATCCGGAACTCCGCCTCGCCGGGCCCGGCGAGTTCCGCGTACGGGGTGCCGGCCAGCACGAACGTCACCGCGCCCAGCACCGCCCCGGACGCCTCGTCGACAGCGACCAGCACCTCGCCGGTATCCGCCCGGGTGGCCACGTCGGCGAGCACCGCACCGTAGCCATTCCCGCCCTTGAGCTGCCCATCCGCCTCGTAGGCGGCGACCGTCAGGCGGGCCACCGCCGGATGGTCCGCCGGCTCGGCCCGGCGGACCATCAGGCCGCTCAACCGATCACCGCGATCAGGTCGCCGTCCTGCACGACGTCACCCTCGTTGACGGCGATCTGCTGCACCACGCCGTCGGACTCGGCGACCACCGGAATCTCCATCTTCATCGACTCCAGGATCACCAGCGTGTCCCCCTCGGACACGGTGTCCCCGGCCGACGCGACGACCTTCCAGACGTTCGCCACCATCTCGGCGCGGATCTCCTCGGCCATTCCCACGGCCCTCCCTCTCCACCGGTCTGCCTGCGAACGGTATCCAATCATGGCGTGGGTCACGCCCGAACCCCTGACCGCCGGCACGCCGGAATGCGCCCCACCGGACCCCTGCCGGCACCGCCGGCACTAGCATCAGCGGGTCGGTTCCCGGCACATCCGGCGGACCGCTACGCGACCTCCGCCGCGCTCGCCGCGGCCGGACCGTGACCAGCACAAGGAGGCAGAGCATGGCGAAGAAGGCCCGCAAGAAGAAGGCCCGCAAGAAGAGCAGCGCGAACCACGGCAAGCGCCCCAACTCCTGATCGGCGCGCCCGATCAGGGCCCCCGGGCCGGACACACCGGTGGCCCGGGTCCGAACGGACCCGGGCCACCGGTGTCTTCAGCTTGTGTCGCGCTCAGTCGGCGAGTTCGCGGGACTCCGTGGTCTCGAAGACCACCAGCTCGGTCAGGCGCACCCGCAGCCGCTCGCGCAGCTGTTCCGGCGCGACCTCGTTGCCGCAGCAGCGGGCCACCAGCGCCTTCACCTCCTGCTCGATGCCGTACTCACGCAGGCAGCCCCCGCACTCTTCCAGGTGGGTCCGGATCAGGACGCGCCGCTCCTCCGCGCACTCCAGGTCCAGGTAGAGATAGACCTCCGCGAGCACCTCACGGCAGTCCGTCTCGTGCGGCTCTCCACAGCTCATGGTCACACCTCCCGGCCGGCGGCGGCGGTCGAACCCTTCGACGGTGCGGCGCTGAAGCCCCGCTCCGCCGCGTACTGCTCGAGCAGCTTGCGCAGATTACGTCGACCGCGGTGCAGCCGCGACATCACGGTGCCGATCGGCGTGCCCATGATGTCGGCGACCTCCTTGTAGGAGAAGCCCTCGACATCGGTCAGGTAGACGGCCAGGCGGAACTCCTCCGGCAACTGCTGGAGGGCCTCCTTGACGTCGCTGTCCGGCAGCCGGTCCAGCGCCTCGGTCTCCGCCGAGCGCAGCCCGCTGGACGTGTGCGACTCGGCCTCGGCGAGCTGCCAGTCGGTGATCTCGTCCGTGGGCGCCTGGACGGGCTGGCGCTGCCGCTTCCGGTAGGAGTTGATGTAGGTGTTGGTCAGGATCCGGTAGAGCCAGGCCTTCAGGTTGGTGCCCTGCTCGAACTGGTGGAAGGCCGCGTACGCCTTCAGGTACGTCTCCTGGACCAGATCCTCGGCATCCGCCGGGTTGCGCGTCATCCGCAGCCCGGCAGCGTAGAGCTGATCGACGAAGGGCATCGCGTCCCGCTCAAAGCGGGCCCTGCGCTCGTCCGTCTTCTCGGTGGTCAACCGCACATCCCCTCGCGTCGGATGCTTTCCCGCCGAGGATACGCGTACCCACCTGCCGACAGATTCACTTCCAGACTCTGTGCTGGTGCTCACGGCCGACGCCGCCGCGGGCCACTCCGGCGCGTCGAGCAACTGCCTGAGCTGCCGCGCGTCCCGTTCGTCCCGCTCCCGGCTCCGTGTCTCGGTCGGCACCGGTCACCCCCCTCGGCTGGAAATGTCGTCCAGGGGTAGTAACGCGCGGCACGGTCCGGCACATTCCGTCGCCACCCCGCCGTTCCTGGTCCCGACCTCGGCCGCGAACCGACGCTGGGACCAGGAAGGGCCTGGGAGGTGGTACCGATACGCCCGAACCGGGCGCTCCGGTACCAACCGATCCAACGAACCGCCGCCACCCCCGGTCACGCCCCACTCGCCAGCGTCGGCGGAGTCAGCCGGGTGTCCAGCCCCGGGCGCGCAGCCAGTCGCGGACCACGGCGGCGGTGCCTGCCGGGTCACCCCGCAGGTCGTGTCGTTCGCCCGGGCGGACCACCACCGCCACGCCCGGGCCCGGCTCCGGGACGCCGAACGGATCGCGGTCGCCGTTGACCACCAGGGTGGGCAGGCCGGTGCGGAGTTCGTCGGCACGCGAGCGCTCCGGACGCCCCGGCGGATGCAGCGGGAAGGCGAGCGCGACCACACCGGCCGCGCCGACCGAACCGGCGGTGCGGCAGGCGACCCGGGCGCCACTGGAGCGCCCACCCACTACCCAGCGGGACACCGTCGGGTGGCGTTCCCGGAGCGCGGCCAGCACCGCTCGCCAGGCCTCGTCGAGGTGCCCGGCCGGGGCGGGCGCCCGCCGGCCGGCGACCCGGTACGGCTGGGTCACCCGGACCACGCCCACCCCGGCCTCGACGACCGCGTCCCGGACCGCGATCAGGTCCGGGGCGTCCACGTCACCGCCCGCACCGTGGCCGAGCACCAGCAGGGTGGCGCATCCCGCGCCGGGCAGGTCGGTGTCGACCCGGGCCGGGCCACGGGGCGTCTCGATCTCGTCGCCGTGCCGCACCGGCCCATTCTGCTTCCCGGGCCGAGACGCCCGACGCCGACCGGCGCAGATGCGCCGCAGTAATCACTCTGCGTCCCGGGCCTCCCGGTCGGGACGGCGAACGGCGCGCCGGAACGCGGGACGCGCGGCCGCGGAGCGCGGAATCCGCCGGAAATGCCGCCGCCCGCATCCCGGACGGGAACGCGGGCGGTGGAATCGCGGTCAGCTCAGCGGCACCAGGGTGAGCAGTCGGTCGCGGACCGGCGGACCGGCCTCGTCGACGGCATCCGGATCCGGCTGCACCTCGCTGCGCCAGGCGACCAGCATCGCCCGGCGCTCGCGCGGCGTGGTGCCGCCCCAGACGCCGTGGCAGTCGCCCACCTCCAGCGCCCAGGCCAGGCAGGACCCCTGGACGTCACAACTGCGGCAGAGCGCGACGGCCGCGTCGGCCGGTTCGTTGGGCGCCGGAAAGAACGTCTCCGGATCCACGCTCCGGCAGGTTCCTCTGGTCCGCCACGCATCGTCCTGTCGCCGTTCGCGCAACGCCCGCAGCAGTCGCGGGTCTCGTCGCGCGGCGGCCACTTCGTGCGGGCGGGGCATACGTGCCCGTGTCAATACACCCACCTCCCCCGTGGGACCGGCAGTGATCATGGGAGATCGATGGGTGCCATCCGCCCCGTGCGAACAGACGCCCAACACCGGCGCTGTGTTCTATCGCACTTGGTGACGCGGAGACAAGACTCTATCCGCAAACATGGCTAAACGGCCGGGCGACGTTTCAGGCGTAACCCCGGCAAATCAGCACACGACAATGTGCCGACAGTGCTCAGAAGAGGGTCATTTCCGTGACGGCCTCCTCGCGCGCCAGGGGAACCCGGACAGTGAGCCCGGGACCGTCGTTGCGGACGTCGCCGACCGCCGGGGAGACCGGGCGGACCTCCAGTCCGGCGAGCCACTCCGGCGCCGGCGGGGCGAGCAGCGCGGCCGGATCACCGGTCGAGCCCAGCCAGGCCGCCCATCGCTCCCGGGGGAGCAGGAGCGGCATCCGGTCGTGCACCTCGGCCAGCTCGCCGACCGCCGCGGTGGTCAGCACGCTGAAGGTGAGCAGCTCCGCGGCCGCCGCCTCCCGGACCGACCAGATGCCGGCAAAGGCGAGCACCGAGCCGTCCGTCGGGGTCATGTAGTAGGGCTGCCGCCGGCCGCCCGGCTCGCGGACCCACTCGTACCAGCCGTCGGCCGGGACCAGGCAGCGCCGGCGGGCGAAGGACGGGGCGTACGCGCGGCTGGTGGCGACGGTCTCCGCCCGCGCGTTGATCATGCGGGTCGCGCTCGAGGCGCTACGGGACCAGTGCGGCACCAGGCCCCACCGGCCGACGGAGAGCAGCCGGTGCCCCTCCGGCGCCGACCGGACGAGCGGCACCGGATCGGTCGGGGCGACGTTCCAGTCCGGGCCGATCCCGCCGCCGGTCTCGTCGTACGACTCGAACAGCGCGCTCAGGTCGCCCGCACTCCGGCTCGTCGCGTACCTCCCGCACATGGCCCACACGCTAACGCGCCTCCGGCGTCCCGGCTGTCCCGACAGCCGGGAGCTGGGACGACTGGCGGTTCCACCGGCTCCGGGAGTTGGCACAATGTGAGCGTGGGGAATCTGACCGCGACGCGTCCGCCGCAGCCGTGGACCGCACCGACCGCCTCCGATCCGGTCGGCGCCACGCTGCGCCTGCCCGGGTCCAAGTCGATGACCGCCCGGGCCCTGGTGCTCAGCGGCCTGGCCAGCGGGCCGTCGACGCTCGACCGCCCGCTGCGCGCCCGGGACACCGAGCTGATGGCCGGCGGGCTGCGCGAACTGGGCGCGCACGTCTCGGTCTCGGACGACGAGCGCTGGCTGGTCCGGCCGCACCAGCTGGTCGGCCCCGCCCACGTCGACGTCGGCCTGGCCGGCACGGTGATGCGCTTCCTGCCGCCGGTGGCCGGCCTCGCCGAGGGGCGGGTCACCTTCGACGGCGACCCGCAGGCCCGGGTCCGCCCGCTCGGCCCGCTGATCGGGGCGTTGCGCTCCCTCGGCGTGCGGATCGACACCCCGGAGACCGGCAGCCTGCCGCTGGCCGTCCTGGGCACCGGGCGGGTCGCCGGCGGCGAGGTGGTCATCGACGCCTCCGCCTCCAGCCAGCTCGTCTCCGGCCTGCTGCTGGCCGCGCCGCGCTTCGACCGGGGCGTGGTGGTCCGGCACCAGGGCGCCCCGGTGCCGTCCGCCCCGCACCTGCGGATGACCGTGCAGATGCTCCGGGCCGTCGGAGCGGCGGTCGACGACACCACCCCCGACGTCTGGACGGTCGAGCCCGGCCCGCTGACCGGGCGGGGCTGGGAGATCGAGCCCGACCTCTCCGGCGCGGCGCCGTTCTTCGCCGCCGCGCTGGTCACCGGCGGCGAGGTGACCCTCCAGGGCTGGCCGCGCAGCAGCATGCAGCCGGTCGAGCAGCTCCGCGCCCTGCTGACCCGGATGGGCGGCGAGGTGACGCTCGGCACATCGGGGCTGACCGTCCGCGGCACCGGCGCGGTGCACGGGCTGGACGCCGACCTCTCCGACGTCGGCGAGCTGACCCCGGTGCTCACGGCGCTGACCCTGCTGGCCGATTCGCCGTCCCAGCTGACCGGGATCGGGCACATCCGGGGGCACGAGACGGACCGGATCGCCGCGCTGGCCAAGGAGTTCACCGCGCTGGGCGCGGACATCACCGAGACCGCCGACGGGCTGGCGATCCGGCCCCGCCCGCTGCGCGGCGGCACCTTCCGGACCTACGCCGACCACCGCCTGGCGCACGCCGCGGCGGTGGCCGGGCTGGCCGTACCCGGCGTCGAGGTCGACGACGTGGCGTGCACCTCGAAGACCATGCCGGAGTTCCCGGCACTATGGTCGGGGATGGTGACCGGCAAGAACTGACCCGACGGGGGGATGTCCTGGCGACCAGGCGGCGGGAGTACGACGAGGACGACGTCCGGGTGCGACCCGGCAAGTCCTCGCGCCCGCGTACCCGGACCCGGCCCCGGCACGAGAACGCGGTCGACGGGTTCGTGATCGCCGTCGACCGGGGCCGCTACACCTGCGTGCTCCCCGACGCCGGGTCGGACGCCCTGACCGTCACCGCGATGCGCGCCCGTGAGCTGGGCCGCAAGTCGGTGGTGGTGGGTGACCGGGTCGGGCTGGTCGGCGACACCTCGGGCCGGCCCGGCGCATTGGCCCGGATCGTCCGGATCGCCGAACGCAGCTCGGTGCTGCGGCGGACCGCCGAGGACGACGCCACCACGGCCGAGGGGCGGCTGGAACGGGTGGTCGTCGCCAACGCCGACCAGCTGGTGATCGTCAGCGCGCTGGCCGACCCGCCGCCGCGCACCGGGTTCATCGACCGCTGCCTGGTGGCCGCGTACGACGCCGACATCGAGCCGCTGCTCTGCCTGACCAAGGCCGACCTGGCCGGCCCGGAGGCGGTGCTCGACTACTACACCGAGCTGGAGCTGCCGTACGTGCTGATCCAGCCGGACTCCGACCTGGACGCGCTGCGCGCGCTGCTCGCCGGCCGGATCTCGGTCCTGGTCGGGCACTCCGGGGTGGGCAAGTCGACGCTGGTCAACCGGCTCGTGCCGGAGGCGGAGCGGGCGGTCGGCTCGGTCAGCGCGATCGGCCGGGGCCGGCACACCTCGACCAGCGCGGTGGCGCTGCGGCTCCCGCCCGCACCCGGGGCCGACGGCGACCTCCGGCAACTCCAGCTCGGCGCGTCTGACGCCGCGCCGCGACCTGGAGCCGCCGCAGGGTGGATCATCGACACCCCCGGGGTACGCAGCTTCGGGCTGGCACACGTCTCCGCGGACAGCCTGCTGCACGGCTTCCCCGACCTGGTCGAGGCGACCGTCGACTGCCCGCCGAACTGCCCGCACACCGCCGACGCGCCGGACTGTGCGCTGGACGGCTGGGTGGCCGCCGGCAAGGCCGACCCGCGCCGGCTGGCCTCGTACCGTCGGCTGCTGGCCTCCCGCAGCGGCGAGGGCGACCCTCGCGGGGAGTCCGACCAGCGGAACCCCGGGGATCCCCTCGACCGCTGACAGCTAGTTTGTCCGCATGACCCGGTACGCCGACGACCTCGCCCTCGCCCACCGGCTCGCCGACGCCGCCGACGCGATCTCCACGGTCCGGTTCCGCGCCCTGGACCTGCGGGTCGAGTCGAAGCCGGACCTGACCCCGGTCTCCGACGCGGACACCGCCGTGGAGCGGCAGATCCGGGCCCTGCTGGCCGACCATCGACCCGGTGACGGCCTGCTCGGCGAGGAGTACGGCGAGCTGCCCGCGGCCGGCCCGGACGGCCGGCGCTGGGTGGTCGACCCGATCGACGGCACCAAGAACTTCGTCCGGGGCGTACCGGTCTGGGCCACTCTGATCGCCCTGCTCGAGGGGGACCGCCCGGTCCTCGGCCTGGTCTCCGCCCCGGCGCTGGGCCGGCGCTGGTGGGCCGCCCTCGGCGGCGGCGCGTACGCCGGCCCCGACCTGGCCTCGGGCGCGCCGATCCGGGTCTCCGGCGTCGCGGGCCTGGCCGACGCCAGCTTCTGCTACTCGTCGCTGACCGGCTGGGAGGCGGCGGGCCGATTGGACGCCATGCTCCAGGTCATGCGGGACGTCTGGCGCAGCCGGGCGTACGGCGAATTCTACGGCTACATGCTGCTGGCCGAGGGGGCACTGGACGTGATGGTGGAGCCGGAGTTGTCGCTCTGGGACGTCGCGGCGCTGGTGCCGATCGTCACCGAGGCGGGCGGGACGTTCACCGACCTGTCCGGAGCTCCGGCACCGGCCGGCGGGGAGAACAGCGCGATCGCCACCAACGGCCCGCTACACGACGACATCCTGGCCCGGCTCGGCCGGCCGGCCGAGCACTGACCCGGCGACAGCCTCTATCCTCGCCAGGTGGTGTCCTCTGGTTGGTGCTTCCTGGCGACGATGATCGTCGCGTACGGCTTCGCCAACCTGCTCCAGTCGGTGGCCGCGGCGCGGACCACCGTGCACCACACCTTCGACCCCGGGCTGCTGCTCCGGCTGGCCAGCCACCGCACCTACCTGGTCGGGCTGCTGTGCCAGGTCACCGGCTTCGTGCTGGCCTTCCTGGCCCGCCGTGACCTGCCGCTGTTCCTGGTCCAGGCCAGCGTGGCGGCCGGGCTCGGGGTGACGGCGGTCATCGGGGTGGTGGTGCTCAAGTGGCGCCTGCCGGCCGCCGAGATCGCGCTGCTGGTGCTGCTCTTCGGCGGGATCACCGCGCTGGTGCTGGCCGCCGAGCCGGCGCCGTCCCGGCAGCTCGGCGCGGCCGGGCTGCTCGGCCTGGCGGGCGCGCTCGTGGTGATCTCCGTACTCGGGTTCTTCGCCGCCCGGCTGCACGGGCCACCAGGCTCGGTGGCGCTCGGCTCGCTGGCCGGGATGGCGTTCTCCGCCGCGGCGGTGGCCGCCCGGCCGCTCGCCTCGGCCGACACGGCGGAGGCGTTCGTCCGCGACCCGCTGCTCTACCTGCTGGTCGCCCACTCGGTGGTCGGGCAGCTCCTGCTCGGCCTGGCCATGCAGCGCGGCTCCACCACGGCGGCGGTGGCCGCGATGGACGCCGCCGGCGCGGTGCCCGCGGCGATCGTCGGCCTGCTGCTGCTCAACGACCGGATCTGGCCGGGGCGGGAGTGGCTGGCCGGGGTCGGCTTCCTGGCCACGCTGGTCTCGGTGGTCGGCCTGACCCGCTACGCGGAGCCGCAGCACCACCACGCGGTCGCCCGCGACCGGGAGCGCCCGATGATCGGCGCCGGCGCCCCCGCCGCCCGGCCTCGCCGCTGAGCGGGCTCTAGGCCGCTTCGACGGGACCGCGCACCTCGGCCGCCTCGACGGGCTGGCGCGCCTCCGCCGCCTCGACCGGCCGGCGGCGACCGATCACCCGCTCGTAGAGCCGCTCCAGCGCCGCGGCGGTCCGTTCCCAGGTGTAGGTGCACCGGACCCGGTCCACCGCGGCATGCCCGTACGCGAACCGCCCGGCGTTGTCGGCGAGCAGCCGGCGCAGGGTGACCCCGAGGGTGCGTACGTCCCCGGGCGGGACCAGCTTGCCGGTGACCTCGTCGACCACCGCGTCGGCGATGCCACCCATCGCGTAGCCGACCACCGGCACACCGCACGCCATCGCCTCCAGCGACACCCGCCCGGCGGACGAGTAGTGCGGGGTGCAGGCGACCACGTCGGCGGAGCGGTACCAGGTGGCCATCTGGTCGTGCGGCACCGCGCCCACCAGCTTCACCTGCTCGGCCACCCCGTTCTGCTCGGCCAGCTCGTGCAACCGGCGGGCCTCGGCGTGGTGGGCGAGCTGCTCGGCGGGTGGGCCGCCGGCGATCACCAGCTCGGCGTCGCCGACCAGCCGCATCGCCCGGATCAGGTCGTCCTGGCCGTGCCCGGGCGCCAACCCGCCGACGGAGAGGATGCGGGCCCGCTGGTCCCGGGGCGCCGCCTCGCCGTCCGGGTGGAACTGCCCGGTGTCCACCCCGGTCGGCACCATCGCCACCGCGGTGCGTTGCAGCCCCATCCGGGTCAGCTCGTCGACCTCGTCGTTGCACTGGGCGACCGCGATGTCGACCGCCCGGGTCAGCGCCCGTTCCAGCGGGATCCGCTCCCCCGGCCCGTCGTACCGCCGGCCGAGGTGGCGCAGCTGCTCGACGCCGAGCGAGTGAAAGGTCTGCACGACCGGAATGTCGGTTTCACGTACGGCGTTGGCGGCGGCCAGCCCACCGAGCCAGTAGTGCCCGTGCACGACCTCCGGCGCCCACTCGCCGGCCCAGCGCCGGGCCAGCCAGCCGCCGAACTCCGCCACGTACGGCACCAGCTCGGCGGTGGGCAGCGGGGCGGGCGGGCCGACCGGCACGCGCTCCAGACCGTAGCCGTCCACCTCGGCGGACTCCGGCTGGCCCGGCTCGTCGCGGCGCTCGTACACCCGGACGTCGTGACCCCGTGCGACGAGTTCGGCCGCGACCCGCGCGATGTGCTGGTGCGTACCGACGGTCGGACCGTCGACGGACGGGCCGGCGTGCGCGCACACAAGGCCGACGCGCATGGTGCACCTCCATGCGTTCTCGCGAGCGGTGGTCCTCCGGTCAGAGGGTCCCATTAACCCGGCCCCGGTGCGCCGAAACCTGGCAGATCGGGATCGGTCCGACGCACCGCGCCGGGCTGGGACACCCCGACGTTCCGCCAGCTTCGGGACACCTGCCCGGAACCGCCCCCGGGTCGACCGTGATCCGGGCTACCGCGGCGGCATGACCGGCCCGGACCGGGGGTACGGGCGAAGAATGCCTCTCACCCGCACCCTCGACGACGCGACGGTGGTGATCACCGGCGCCTCCAGCGGGATCGGCGCGGCGACGGCGTACGCGTTGGCCCGCCGGGGCGCCGACGTGGTGCTGGCGGCCCGGACCGAGCCGGCGCTGCGCCAGGTCGCCGCGCACTGCCGGGAGCTGGGCGGGCGGGCGCTGATCGTGCCGACCGACGTGACCGACCCGGAGGCGGTGCGGCAGCTCGCGGCGCGGGCGGCGGCGGAGTTCGGCCGGATCGACGCCTGGATCAACAACGCGGCGGTGAGCGCCGTCGGGCTCTTCGACGAGATCCCGGTCGAGGAGTTCCGCCGGGTGGTGGCGGTTAACCTGCTCGGTGCCGTGTACGGGACGAAGGCGGCGCTGCCCTGGCTGGACGCGTCCGGCGGCGGCGTCCTGGTCAACAACGCCTCCGTGCTGGCCGAGGCGGCGATGCCCTACCAGTCGGCGTACAACGCGAGCAAGCACGGCATCCGCGGGCTGGCGGACACGGTCCGGCAGGAGCTGCGGGTCACCGGGCGCGGCAACATCTCCATCTGCACCGTGCTGCCAGCCAGCATCGACACCCCGTTCTTCCGGCACGCGGCCAACCACAGCGGGCACGAGCTGACCCCGCCCCCGCCGGTCTACCCGCCGGAGGTGGTCGCCGAGACGATCGTCCGGCTGCTACGCCGGCCCCGCCGCGAGGCGTACGCCGGGGGCACGGCCCGGCTGATCGGGTTTCCCTGGCGGCTCGCGCCGGCGCTGGCCGAGCGGGTGCTCGCCTGGTACACCGCGCGCACCCAGTTCGGCCCGGGCGTACGCCTGGACAGCACCGGGAACGTGTTCCGGCCGGGCGCGGAGGCCGAGCGGACCGGCGGCTGGCACGGCCGGCGCCGGCAGCTGCTGCGGATGACGGCGGCCTTCGGGTTGGCCGCGGCGGGCACCGCCGTCGGCACGGCGGCCGCGATGACCCGCCGGTCTAGGGCGGAACGGGCATGAACCCCGTCGACCGGCCCGATGCGCGCCGCCGACCTGGCCTGCACCATGGGACGATCGGGCCGACGGACGTGCGATGCCTGGTGGAGGCGGATGAATCCTCCGCGACCGTCAGGCTGACCGGCGTGCTCGACCTGGCCGGGGCGGACGCCGTCCGCGATGCTCTGCTGGCGCGGCTCTGGCAGCGGCCCGGCCCGGTGATCGTCGACCTGTCGACGGTCCGGGTCGTCGAGCCCGGGGCCCGTGCCGTCGTCGACGACGTGCACCGCACGGTGACCGACTGGCCCGCGGCCGGTCTGCTGGTGCTCGACCCTTCGGGCGACCCCGGGGGCGACGCCCCGGTCTACCGGTCCCTGGACGAGGCGCAGGCCGCGCTGGTCGGCGCGCCGCTGGCGGCCGTGCTCAACGCCGACCTGCCGCCGGTGGTGGCGGCGGCCCGGGAGGCCCGGGCGCTGGTGACCGACGGCTGTGCCCGGTGGGGTGTGCCGGACCTGGCCGAGCCGGCCTGCATCGCGGTCACCGAGCTGGTCAACAACGTGGTCGCCCATGCCGGGACGCCGATGACCGTCCGGGTCGGCCCGCGGGACAGCACCCTGCACCTGGCCGTCCGCGACCATTCCGCCCGGCGGCCGGCGTACGCCGGGCTGGCGCCGCTCACCTCGGCCGGGGGTCGCGGGCTGCTGCTCATCGACACCGTCGCCCGGCGCTGGGGCAGCACGCCGCTGCCGGACGGCAAGGCGGTCTGGTGCGTCCTGCACGCCGAGGACGAGGAGGCGTTCCACGGCTGAGGGCCGGTTTCACCCCCTTCCTCCCGTTCCACCCGCCGGTACGCGGTTAATGCGACGAGCGCAGCGGGTAGTGACCGGTCATGCGCGACGACGAGTACCCCACCCCCGTGTCCGATCCCGAGGCGGAGGGCCTGCCCGACACGGCCGACGACGACTCGACCGCCAACGACGACGTCCTGACCGGGCGCGAGGCGGACGGCCCGGAGCCGGCCCAGCTGCCCAGCGACCGCAACCCGGTGGCCGTGGACCGGTTCGGGACCACCGCCGAGGAGCAGCTCGACGGCGAGTCGCTGGATTACAAGCTCCAGCGGGAGGTGTACGAGCGACCCGCCGACGACCCGCTCGCCGGCCCGGTCGACCCGGACATCGCCGCGGAGGCGGACAGCGAGGAGGCCGCCGCGCAGGCCCAGCTCGACGCCGACGTGATCGACCCGGGCCCGACCTCCGACCCGCACTCGCCGATCTCGATCTACGACCACGGCCAGCTCGGCACCGTGGCCGACCACGAAGTGGGCCGGCTGGTCGAGCCGGACGAGGGCGCGCACACCGACCAGGAGACCGACAACGTCGCGTACGACGCCGGCTCGGCCGGTGGCGGGGCGACCGCGGAGGAACTGGCCGTCCACGAGACCCGACCGCCGGAGTCGCACTGACCGTCAGTCGTCCAGGCCCCGCTCGATGGCGTAGCGGGTCAGCTCGACCCGGTTGTGGAGCTGGAGCTTGCCGAGCGTGTTCTGCACGTGGTTCTGCACGGTGCGGTGGGAGAGCCCGAGCCGCTCGGCGATCTGCTTGTACGACAGGCCCTTGGCCACCAGACGCAGCACCTCGGTCTCCCGTTCGGTGAGCCGCGGTGCCGCGTCGTCCGGGGCGGCGGGCGCGGCGGCCAGCCGGCGGTACTCCCCCAGCACCAGTCCGGCCAGCCCGGGCGTGAACACCGGCTCGCCGGCCGCGGTCCGGCGCACGGCGTCCAGGAACTCGGCCGGCGCGGCCGACTTGACCAGGTAGCCCGTGGCGCCGGCCTTGACCGCGTCCAGCACGCTCTGCGGCTCGCCGCTCGCCGACAGCATCAGCACCCGGACGTCCGGCAGCGCGGCGCGCAGGCCGCGGACCACCTCGACCCCGGAGACGTCCGGCAGTTGCAGGTCGAGCACCACCACGTCGGGGCGGGCCGCCGGGGCCACCCGCACCGCCTGCCGCCCCTCCCCGCTGGTCGCCACCACCAGGTAGCCGGCCTCGGTGAGGTCGCGGGCCACTCCCTCCCGCCACATCGGGTGGTCGTCGACCACCATCACCCGGATGCTCATCGGCCGCTCCTCGGCACGCTCAACTCGATCTCCGTGCCGACGCCCGGGGCGGAGACGATGCGCACCTCGCCGCCCAGGTCGGCCATTCGGCCCCGGATCGACTGCGCCACCCCGAGCCGGCCCTGCGCGGCGGCCTCGGCCAGCCGCCCCTCCGGGATCCCCGGTCCCCCGTCGCGTACCGAGACGGTCACCGTCTCCCCCTCGTCCTCGACCAGCACCCAGGCCCGCCCGCCGGCGTGCCGGGCCACGTTGTCCAGCGCCGCCCCGACCGCGGCGGCCAGCTCCCCGGCCACTCGGCCGGGCAGCGGGACCGGGGTGGCCGGCGCGGCGACCTCGACCGTCGCCGAGGCGTACCGGTCGAGCAGGTCGCGCAGGTCCCGGACGTCCCCCTCGTCGGCCGGCCCGGCGCCGGCGCGGCCGATCAGCGCGCGCAGGGCGGCCTCCTGCTCGCCGGCCAGCCGGGCCAGCTCGCCCGCCTCGCCGTCCAGCTGGGCGCCGCGCCGTTGCACCAGCGCGAGCACCTGGAGCACCGAGTCGTGGATGTCCCGGGCCAGCCGCTCCCGCTCCCGGGTGGCCGCCTCCAGCTCCACCGCCCGTTGCAGCCGCTCCTCGGCGGTGACCGCCAGCCGGGCCACGTGCCCGACCACCACCCCGGCGAGCAGCAGCAGGATCACCCCGGTGAGCGAGGACTGGCTGATCCGCTCCCGGGTGGCCAGGTCGACCCCGCCGAGCACCAGGGCGGCGACCGCGCCGCGCCGCCGGCCGCCGGCGACCGCCCAGGCCAGCACCGGCCCGGCCAGCCAGGCCACGGTCAGGGTGGGCACGCCGGCGGCGAGCGCCACGCGCCCCACCACCCACGGGGTGGCCAGCATGATCGTGAGGACCACCCCGAGGTCGGCCAGGAGCAACGGCCAGCGCCGCCCGGCCGGGCGCGCGTAGCCGGCCGCGGTCACCCCGGTCCAGGCCAGCATGACCAGGAGTACGCCGCCGGCGGCGAGCGGGTGCGCGTACCGGTGGGCGTCGCGGAGGACCAGCAGGCCCACGTACGCCAGCGAGGCGAAGCGGAACACCGCGATGGACCGCCAGAGCGGGACCTCCAGGCCACCCGGGGACGACGGCATGCGCGACACCATCCCACAGTTCGGCCGGGCGGGGGCGGCGGGTGCGACGTGGGAAACCCTGACGTACGGTGGAAATGCCGCGAAAATCGCCGAGACCAACCGCCGGGACGGGGCCATGACGAACGCAGAACCCCCCGCACCGCGTACGGTTGTGCCCATCGAACGTTCCCTTCTCATCGGCGAGGCCTTCGACCAGGGCCGGGTGACCGCGCTACGGCACTCGGTCACCTCCTGCGCGCGGGCCGCCGGGCTGGACGGCCAGCGGCTGGACGACTTCGTGCTGGCGGTCAACGAGCTGATCACCAACGCCGTGCGGCACGGCGGCGGCCAGGGCTGGCTGCGGTTGTGGCGCCAGGCCGAGGAGCTGATCTGCGAGGTCGCCGACCACGGGCACGGGATCAGCGTCCGGCGGCTCAGCGACCGGAGCCGGCCCGCGGCGGACACCGCCGGCGGCTGGGGCCTCTGGCTGGCCCGGGAGCTGAGCGACGCCATGGCGGTCGAGACCGGGGCGGCCGGCACCGTCGTCCGGATCAGCGCCGCGCTGGCCGCCCGGCAGCACATCCCCCGCCCCGCCGAGGGCTGACCCGGACCCGGCGGGCGCGACCGGGCGGTTCACTCGAACAGGGCGCTCACCGACTCGCCGTTGTGGATCCGCCGCATCGCCTCGGCCAGGGCCGGCGCCACCGAGAGCACCTCCAGCTTCGGCACCCGCTTCTCCGCCGGAATCGGCACGGTGTTGGTGCAGACGATCTCCAGCACCCCCTCCTGCTCGCTCAGCCGCTTCAGCGCGCCGCTGGAGAACAGGCCGTGGGTGCAGGCCAGTCGGATCGAGCGGACCTTCCGTTCGCGCAGGTGGGCCATCAGCTCGATCATCGTGCTGCCCTTGGCGATCTCGTCGTCCAGCACGATCACGTCCCGGTCCGCCACGTCGCCGATCACCGTGCTGATCTCGACGCGGTCGTCGCTGTACCGCTGCTTCGCGCCGGCCGCGACCGGGGTGCCGAGCCGCCGGGCGAAGGCGGCCGCCTCCTTGGCGTTGCCCAGGTCCGGCGAGACCACCACCGCGTTGCTCAGGTCGTACCTCTTGAAGTGGGCGGCCAGCTCCCGCAGCGCGTGCAGGTGATCCACCGGGACGCTGAAGAAGCCGTGCACCTGCGGCGAGTGCAGGGTCATCGCGAGCACCCGGTCCGCGCCGGCCGAGGTGAGCAGGTCGGCCACCAGCCGGCCGCCGATGGAGATCCGCGGCGCGTCCTTCTTGTCCGACCGGGCGTACGCGTAGTGCGGCAGCACCACGGTGATCCGCCCGGCCGACGCACCGCGGGCCGCGTCGATCATCAGCAGCAGCTCCACCAGGTGCTCCTGCACCGGCGGCACCAGCGGCTGGATCAGGAAGACGTCCCGCTCCCGGCAGTTCGCCTGCAACTGCACCTCGAGGCAGTCGTTGGCGAACCGGGACACCCGGACCGGGTGCAGCGGTACGCCGAGGTGGGTGCAGATCTCGGCGGCGAGGTCGGGGTGGGCGGTTCCGCTGAAGACGGCAATGTCACGCACGCCTGTTGATCGTACGGGTCGACCGAGGGGAGGCGCGGCACGCTCCGGCAGTTGCGGCGCTGCCGTGGCCGACTCAGTCCCAGCGGTTGCCGGTGAGCTTCTCGTAGACCTCGACGTAGCGGGCCCGGGTCGCCTCGACCACCTCGGCCGGCACCTCCGGGGCCGGCGGCTGCTTGTCCCAGCCGCTCTCGGTGGCCCAGTCCCGGACGTACTGCTTGTCGTAGGAGAACTGGGCGCGGCCCGGCTGGTACGACTCGGCCGGCCAGAACCGGGACGAGTCGGAGGTGAGCACCTCGTCGGCGAGCACCAGGGTGCCGTCCGGCGCCCAGCCCAGCTCGATCTTGGTGTCGGCGACCAGAATGCCCCGGTCGGCGGCGATCTCCGCGCCGCGCCGGTAGACGTCGATGGTGATCTGCCGCAGCCGCTCGGCGGTCTCCGCGCCGAACTTGTCGACCACCTGCGCGTACGTGATCGGCTCGTCGTGCTCGCCCGTGGGCGCCTTGGTCGACGGGGTGAAGATCGGCTCGGCCAGGATGGACGCCTCCACGAGGCCGCGGGTCAGCTCCACGCCGGAGACCGCGCCGGTGCGCTGGTACTCCGCAAAGCCGCCGCCGGTCAGGTAGCCCCGCGCCACGCACTCGACCGGGACCATCTCCAGCCGCTGGCAGCGGATCGCCCGGCCGGCGAACTCCTCGGGCACGTCGGTGGCGGAGATGACGTGGTTCGGCACCAGGTCGGCGAGCTGCTCGAACCACCACAGCGACAGGGCGGTGAGCAGGCGGCCCTTGTCCGGGATCGGGGTCGGCAGCGCCACGTCGTAGACGGAGATGCGGTCGGAGGCGACCAGGATCAGGTCGTCGCCGTCGGCGTACACGTCCCGGACCTTGCCCGAGTGCAGAAGTTCCACGGCGCCTAGTACACCATGGGGCAGGCTGATCTCCCGGTGCGGCCACCGGCCGTCCCGCCCACCCCGGGTCGACGGCGTACGACGCCGACGTTGACACCCTCGCCCGGGGCCTGTGTAAATGGTCCGTCCGCAGCCGCCGCCCGCGCCCCAGGAGAACCCCGTGCGCCCTCCGCAGTCCGTGCCCCGTCCCGGTCTCGACCGGCGGCGGCTCCTCGGCGCACTCACCGGGCTGCCGCTGCTCGGCGGCGGACTGGCCGGCTGCGCGCCGGAGGTGGAACGCCGGGTCGACAACGAGCCGATCGAGCTGTCGGTGTTCTGGTGGGGTGAGGCCCGGCGGGCCGAGGCGACCGACAAGGCGCTGCGCCTCTATTCCCAGCAGCACCCCCGAGTGCGGTTCCGGCTCACCTGGCAGGGCCGCACCGGCTACTACGACCGGTTGGCCACCCAGGCCGCCGGGGGCAACGTGCCCGACCTGTTCCAGATCGAGGACACCATGCTGACCGAGTACGCCCAGCGGGAGATCGTCCTCGACCTCAGCCGGTACGTCGCCGACAACCGGCTCGACCTGCGCGGCCTACCGGAGAACCTGGCCCGGTACGGCCAGGTGGACGGCCGGACCATGGCGGTCGCCGCCGCGCAGACCAACGCCGCGCTCGTCTACAACCGGGACCTGCTGCGCCGCCTGGGCCGACCCGAGCCGCACACCGGCATGACCTGGAAGGACTACGCCCGCTGGGCGGCTGACGTCACCGACGCCTCCGGCAACCGGGTGGCCGGCACGATGGACGCCTCCGGTGACTACCGGGCGCTCTGGCTCTGGCTGCGGGGCCAGGGCAGCGAGCTCTACCAGGGGCGGCAGCTCGGTTTCAGCTCCGCCGAGCTGCTCGACTGGTTCGAATACTGGGAGGTGGCCCGCTACGACCGGGCCACCCCGAGCGTCGCCCTGGTGGAGCTGGCGGACAGCGGCGAGCTGGACCGCCGGTTGGTGGTCACCGGGCAGACGGCGGGATCCTTCGCCTGGTCGCACCAGCTCCCGGACCTCCAGCGCCGGACCCACGACGAACTGGGCATGACCGCCCTCCCGGGCACCCCGGCCGCGCAGTGGCCCCGGGCGTCGATGTACTGGGCGGCGTTCCGGGGCACCCGCCAGCCCGACGTGGTCATCGACGTGATCAACTTCTTGACCAACAACGTGGCGGCCGGCCGCATCCTCGGCACCGAGCGCGGGCTGAACGCCAGCGTCCCGGTCCGGCAGTTCGTCACCGACGGCGTCACCGACCGGGCCGAGAAGCGGTTGATCGCCTTCGGCAACGAGCTCGGCGCCCTGATGGGACCCGCGCCCGCTCCCCCGCCGAAGGGGCACGCGCGGGTGCGTACCCTGCTCATCGCCGCCGCCGAGAGCATCCGCGCGAAGCGGTCCGGGGCCCGGTCGGCGACCTCCCGGTTCATGGCGCAGGCGAACGCGGCGCTGGCCGCGTGACCCGTCGGCGGCCGGCGCCCGGCCGGCGGACCGGGCGCCGGCCGTCGGGTCAGCGCGGCGGGCCGCCGCGCCGGTTGCGCATCAGCCGCAGCACCAGCAGCACGATCACCACGACCACCACCAGGCAGCAGAGCAGCCCGAGGAAGCCACCGCCACCCCGGGAGCGCCGCCGGACGGCCTCCACCACCAGCTCGCCATTCCCCGTCGACGCCCAGGCCGCGACCGGCACGAACACCGCGAGCACGACCGCGCCGAGGACCGCGCCGAGCCGGCCCCACCATTTGCTCCAAGCAGACATGCCCTCATCGTCGCCGAGACATGCAACCGGGGCAGGGTAGATGCGCGTCATCGTCCGGCGCCCGCCGGCTCCGGCTCCGGCCGGCCCAGCCGGTCGACGTCGTCCAGGGAACGCATCCCGGGGATCGGCGACGGGAGCAACCAGAGCACGCACAAGGTCCCCCCGATCGCCGCGATCCACAGCGTGGGGCGCAGACCGAGCCAGCTGCCGAGCGCCCCACCGGTCAGCGCGCCCAGCGGCCGGATCCCGTAGTTGATCGCGGAGTACGCACCGGCCACCCGGCTGCGCAGGCCGTCCGGGATGACCGCGGCCTTGAGCGCGTTGAGGTTGACGTCGAACAGCATCACGCCCACGCCGGAGAGGAACTCCGCCGCGCCCACCAGCACGGCCTTCGACCAGAGCGGCCCGTCGGCCACCGCGACGATCGCGATCGAGGCCGGGAAGACGACGGCGCCGAGCATGACGCCGCGACCCACGCCGATGCGGCCGGCGAGTCGGGGCGTGACGACCGCGCCGAGCAGGCCGCCGACCGCCCCGGCTCCCAGAGCGAGACCGAGCAGTCCGGACGGAAGCCCGAGCGTACGGGTGGCGAACAGCACGAGCAGCGCGTTGAACACGAAGGTGAAGTAGTTGACCGTGGTCGTGCAGCCGAGGCTCGCGCGGAGCACCGGGTCCCGGAGCGTGAACCGCAGCCCGTCCCGGGCCCGCTGCCACAACGTCCCGGCCCCGGGGTCGTCCGCCGGCACGGGCGGCACCGCGCCGTCCGGCCGGGCCCGGGTGATACCCAGGGCGGAGAGCGCGAACGAGACCGCGTCGACCAGCATCGCGACCGGGGCCGTCAGCGCCTGGACCAGCGCACCCCCGATGGCCGGCCCGGCGATGAAGGAGACCGACCGGCTGGCGCTGAGCGCGCCGTTGGCGTCGAGGTAGCGGGACCGGTCCACCAGCAGCACGAAGAAGGCCGGGTAGGTCGTGTTGAACAGCACCGCCGCGGTGCCGGTCAGGAACGCCACTACGTAGAGCTGGGCCAGCGTGCCGGCGTCGAACGCGAACGCGAGCGGCACCGTCACCAGCAGCCCGGCCCGGATCAGGTCCGCCGCCACCAGCAGCCGCTTCTTGTTCGGCTGCCGGTCCACCCAGGCACCGAGGAAGATCGCGGCGAGGTTCGGCAGCCATACCAGGGCGGTCAGCACCGACACCTGGACGGCGGTGGCGTCGAGGAGAAGCACCGCGAGGAGCGGAAAGGCCAGCTCGGAGATTCGGTCGCCGAACTGGGAGACGGTGTGCGCGACGAAGAACGAGCGGAAGCCGGGTTCGCGGAGCAGTGGCGGGCGGGCCGCCGCCGGACCGCTCACCGCTCGTCCGCCTCGGGCATGACGTACCGCATGATCCGCACGTGCCGGGAGCCCGGCGGCTGATCGGCCGGGTCGCGGGTGACGTACGGCGCGAGGACCTGCTCGATCGCGGCGTTGACGGCGGCCAGCTCGGTCGGGGTCAGCCGCACCCCGGTGTTGGACAGGCCGGCTGCCCGGCGCCACTCGGGCTCCAACCGCGGTTCGACCTCCGCCATCCAGCGCCGCGGGGTGTCCTCGTGCTGCGCGAACATCGTCCGGCTCAGCACCTGGCTCGCGACCCGCCCATCCTCGTCGTCGGGGAACTGGAACCGGAAGCCGCGCGCGCTCGCCTCCCAGTACCTCTTGCGCGCGTCGCCGCCGTGGGCGCTGTCCCGGACCAGGCCGAACCGCGCCAGGTGGCGCAGGTGCCAGCTGGTCACCGAGGGCGACGCGCCGACGTGCTCGGAGAGCTCGGTGGCCGTCGCCGCGCCGTGCCGCTGGAGCCGCGACAGGATGGCGAGCCGGACCGGGTGCGACAGCGCCCGCATCGCCGTCGGGTCGGTCAGCTCGAGGTCGCCGTACGGGTTGCCCTCGGGCTCGGGATTTCTGAGAGACATGTTTCGAGAGTATCCTCTCAGAATTTTCCCGGCAAGCCTTCCTCGATGGAGTGGTGCCAGGTGAGGGCCTTCCGAGCCGAAGAATGACAAAAGGCCCCGGAGAAGTCTCCGGGGCCTTTCGCGACGAGTAGCGGGGACAGGATTTGAACCTGCGACCTCTGGGTTATGAGCCCAGCGAGCTACCGAGCTGCTCCACCCCGCGTCGGCTCGTACAGCCTATCGCATCTCCGCCGTGGAGATCAGCCGGGTCCCCGATCGCGGCGAACGACATACGGCGAAGGGCCCCGGAGATGATCTCCGGGGCCCTTCGCGACGAGTAGCGGGGACAGGATTTGAACCTGCGACCTCTGGGTTATGAGCCCAGCGAGCTACCGAGCTGCTCCACCCCGCGTCGGCTCGTCTACCGTAGCGCACCGACCCCAAGGGGCGCAAAAGCGGGCTCTCAGCCCAGCCACCTCCGCAACCCGTCGGCCGCCCGGCGCGGTGGCACTGCCGGGTTGCGGGCGTTCCGCCCGGAAAGCGACACGAGCCCGTGGTCCGGGACCGCTAGGGGTTTCCGGGCCACGGGCTCGCGTGGTCGGGTCGGCGTCAGCCGTTCGGTGACGGCGAGGCCGACGGGCTGCCGCCGGGCGCCGGGGTCGACGGATTCGCCGCCGACTGCGCCTGCTGGAACGCGGTCATCGCCTCGTCCAGCGCCTTCAGCGCTCGTCCGTACCGCTCGAAGTCACCGGACGCCTGAGCGGCTTTGACCTCGGCGATCGCGCCCTGCACCCGCTCGGCGGCCTGGGCCAGTTCACCGGTGAGCACCGGCGGGCTGGTGCCGCCCGTCGGCGGAGTGCCGCCCGTCGGCGGAGTGCCGCCCGTCGGCGGAGTGCCGCCCGCCGCGGGCGGAGTGCCGCCCTGCGCTCGTTTGCCCTGCTCGACGAGCTGCTTGATGCCGTCGCTGAGGTTGTTCGCCAGCACCACGTACGAGCCGCCGTCGCCGTACGAGAGCAGCACCTTCTGCAGCAACGGGTACGCGTCCTGGTTGCTGCTCTTCACGTAGACCGGCTCGACGTAGAGCATCCCGTCGGCGAACGGCAGCGAGAGCAGGTTGCCGTACTGCACCTGTGCCTGATTGGAGGAGAGCAGGTTGAGCTGCTGCCGGATGTCGCCGTTGTTGGTCATCTGCTGGTGTACCTGCACCGGACCGGAGATCCGGGTCTGGTCCGGCAGCTCCAGCACCTCCAGCTTCGGCTGCCCGTCGACGTACGACCCGGACACCAGCGCGGCCAGGTTCTGCCGCCGGTTCGGGGTGACCGCCGAGGTGAGCTGGAAGCGCGGCCCCTCCTGGCCCGGGAACTGGGTGAAGAGGTAGTACGGCGGCTGCTTCTGCCCGCTGTCCGGCGCGTCCGGCACGTTGGGCACCTGCCAGAAGTCCTGCCCGGAGTAGAAGTCGCCGGGGTCGGTGACGTGGAACTTGGTGAGCAGGTTGCGCTGCACCTTGAACAGGTCGGCCGGGTAGCGGAAGTGCTCGGCCAGCTCCGGCGGGATGTCTCCCTTGGGCAGCACCAGGTCGCCGCCGAACGCCTTGTTCCACGCCTTCAGCACCGGGTCCGCGTCGTCGAACGCGTAGAGCTTCACCGTGCCGTCGTACGCGTCGACGGTGGCCTTCACCGAGTTGCGGATGTAGTTGACGTTCTCCCGGGCGAGCTGGAAGGTGCCCCGCCCGGTGAGTTCGTCGGCCGTCTCGGCCTGGAGGTTGACCCGATCGGCGTACGGGTAGGTGGCCGCCGTGGTGTAGCCGTCGATGATCCAGAGGACCCGGCCGTTCACCACCGCCGGGTACGGGTCGCCGTCCACGGTGAGGAACGGTGCGACCTTCTCCACCCGGTCCCGCGGGTTGCGCACGTAGAGCAGCTTGGAGTCGTTGTTCACCGCCTCCGAGAGGAGGAAGTTCGACTCCTGCTCCTTGATCGCGTAGAGCAGCCGGCGGGTGAACGAGCCGATCTTGACGCCGCCCTCGCCGGTGTAGGTGTAGTACTGCTCGCCACCGGCGGAGGTCGGCTTGTCGAACTCGACGTTCCGGTCGCCGGTCTGCCCGACGATCGCGTAGTCGTCCGGCTCCATCCGCTCGCCGTAGTAGATCCGCGGCTGCTGGGCCGGGATCTGCTCGGCCTGCGAGGAGCAGGCCTCCTGCGCCTTGTCGCCGAGGAAGCCGGAGACGAAGAACGGCTGACCGCCGCAGACCACCTGGTTGGCCGGGGCGGCGACCAGGCCGTAGCCGTGGGTGTAGACGGTGTGCCGGTTGATCCAGTTGCTCTGCTGGTCGGTCAGCTCGCCGTAGTTGATCTCGCGGACCCCGACCACGTAGTCGGAGGTCTTGCCGGCCACCGCGTACCGGTCGATGTCCAGCTTCGAGCCGAAGTCGTAGAAGCCCCGGACCTGCTGGAGCTGGGTGTACGTCTCGGAGACCAGTTGCGGGTCGAGCAGCCGGACGTTCTGCACCACCGAGGTGTCGGTGGCCAGGCTGGCCGGCGGGACGAGGTTGTTCGCCGCGTACGGCGTGGCCTTCGTGTCCGTCAGCCCGTACGCGGCCCGCGTCGCCTCGATGCTCCGCTGGATGTACGGGGCCTCCTTGTCCCGGGCGCTCGGCTTGACCTCGAAGGTCTGCACCGCCCACGGGTAGATGCCGCCGATCGCCACCGCCGAGACGCCCAGCAGCGCCAGCGCGATGCCGGGCCAGACCAGGTTCCGCATCAGCGCGTTGGAGAACACGATGATCGCGATCGCCACCACGATCGAGATGTACGCCAGGATCTCCTTGGCCGGGAGCAGGGCGTTCACGTCGGCGTAGCCGGCGCCGTAGAGCTTGGCGCCCTCGTTGTACTCCAGCAGCATCGCCCGCCGGTCCAGCACGTACGCGACGGCCTTTAGCAGGACGAAGATCGCGACCAGCGTGCTCAGGTGAGCCCGGGCCGCATTGGTCATCCGGTCACCGACGCCCTGCAGCCGCACCCCGCCGAAGACGTAATGCACGGCCAGCGCGCCGAGCAGGGCGAGCACCACCGCGGTGAACCCGACCCCGAGCAGGTAGCGCCAGAAGGGCAGTTGGAAGACGTAGAACCCGACGTCGACCCCGAACTCCGGGTCCTTGACGCCGAAGCTCCCACCGTTGCGGAACAGCAGCCACTGGCTCCACCGGCTCTGCGCGGAGAGCCCGGCGAAGAGCCCGATGATCGCGGCGGCCAGCGCGATCCAGGTGCCGAGCCGCGGGCTCAGCATCATCCGGTAGCGCTCCAGGGTGGCCTGCTCCGGGGAGTGCGGACGCAGCTGCGGCCGCAGCCGGTACGCCAGCCAGAGGTTACTGGCGATGATCAGCGCCATGCCGAGCCCGACCACCAGGAACAGCAGCAGCCGGGTGGCGAGGACGCCGGTGAAGACCTGGGTGTAGCGGACCTCGTCGAACCAGAGCCAGTCGGTCCACGCGTTGACCCCCCACCCGACCAGGGTGAACAGCAGGAACACCCCGATCAGGACCCCGATGGTGACGCGTCCGCGCCGGCTCATCCTCGGCAGGGGGCTGCTATGCATGACCACTGTTGGCTCCGCACGCTCGATGTGATCGGCTCCGACCAGGCACCCAGAGTACGGGGTGTTCCTGAACACGTCGGGTCAAGGTCACGTCACGATCGTCCGGCGGGACCACCAGGTCCCGGCTCAGCAGCGGGTCGGCTGCCCTCCGGCGCGCAGCGTCTCCAGCGCCTTCAGCGCGTCGTCCAACGACGCCACCTTGAGCAACGGCAGATCGGGCTGGGGGTTACGGACCGCCTCGGCGCAGTTGTCGGCGGGCACCAGGAAGACCTTCGCCCCGGCCTCCTTGGCGCCGACCAGCTTCTGCGCGATGCCGCCGATCGGCCCGACCCGGCCCTCGTCGTCGATGGTGCCGGTGCCCGCGATGACCTTGCCGCCGGTCAGGTCGGCCGGCTCCAGCTTGTCGACGATGCCCAGGGCGAACATCAGCCCGGCGCTCGGCCCGCCGATGTCCCCGAGGTCGATCTTGAGGGTGAACGGGTGCGGCTGCTGCTGGTCGATCTCGATGCCGATCCGCGGCCGGCCGTCCTGCTCCCGGCTGGTCAGCGTGGCGGTGGCCGGGACGCCGGCCCGGGTGTACCCGATCTTCAGCGCGGTCCCCGCCGGCTTGGCCCGGATCAGCTCGGTGAGCCGGGCGGCGCTGGTCACCTGCTGGCCGTCGACCGAGGTGAGCACGTCGTTGGTCTTGAGCACGTCGACCGACGGCCCGCCCGGGGTGACCGCCTTCACCAGCACCTGGATGGGGTAGCCCAACTCCCGCAGCGCGGCCGTCTCGGCGCTGGTCTGCGAGTTCTGGAAGTCCTCGGCGTTGCGCTTCTCGACCTCCTCCTGCGATTCGCCCGGCGGATAGACCAGCTCGCGCGGCACCACCGCCTCGTCCCGGGAGAACCAGCCGGCCAGCGCCGAGCGGAGCCGGACGGTGGGCTGCACGCCGACCGTGGTGAGCCGCAACTGGCCGGCGGAGGTGGACGTGGGCCGCCCGTCGACCTGGATGACCTCCTTGCCGTCGGCGGTGCCGAGGGTGTTGACCGTCGGGCCGGGACCGAGCACCACGTACGGGATGGGCACGCTCAGCACCCCGACGCTGAGCAGGGCGGTGAGCAGTGCACCGAGGAGTACGGTCACGCCGCGACGTCTCATGCGGCAGAGCGTACCGACGGGGGTGTGATGTCCGGCGCGACGACCGCCGGACTTCGCCCTCAGCGCAACGCCAGCGGGCGCGACCTGCGGCGCGGCACGCGTACCGTAGACGTCGTGCCTGATATTCCATTCGGCTTCGCGCTCCCGGGTGGGCAACCACCAGACCCCAACGATCCCGCGCAGATGCAGCAGTTCATGTCGCAGTTGCAGCACCTGCTCTCCGCGCCGGGCAGCGGGCCGGTCAACTGGGACCTCGCCCGGCAGGTGGCCGCCAGCCAGCTCGCCGCCGCCGGCGACCCGGCGGTCTCGCCGTTCGAACGCAACGCGGTGGAGGAGGCCCTGCGCATCGCGGACCTCTGGCTGGAGCCGGCCACCTCGTGGCCCTCCGGCATCCGGGCGTCGGTCGCCTGGAACCGCAACGAGTGGATCTACAAGACCCTCGACGTCTGGCGCAAGCTCTGCGACCCGGTGGCCAGCCGGATGGTCGGCGCGATGGGCGACCTGGTGCCGCCGGAGGCCCGGGCCCAGCTCGGCCCGATGCAGTCGATGGTCGCCACGCTGGGCGGCGCGCTCTTCGGCGGCCAGCTCGGCCAGGCGCTCGGCTCGCTCGCCGCCGAGGTGCTCTCGGCCGGCGACATCGGCCTGCCGCTCGGCCCCGCGGGCACCGCGGCACTCATCCCGGCCAACATCCGGGCGTACGGCGAGGGCCTGGAGCTGCCCGAGGACGAGGTACGCCTCTACGTCGCCCTGCGTGAGGCGGCCCACCAGCGGCTCTTCCAGCACGTGCCGTGGCTGCGCGGGCACGTGCTCACGGCGGTGGAGAACTACGCCGCCGGCATCCGGGTCAACCGGGAGGCGATCGAGGAGGCGATGGGCCGGGTCGACCCGACCGACCCGGAGTCGATGCAGGCGATCGCCCTGGAGGGGATCTTCACCCCGGAGGACACCCCGGCGCAGAAGGCTTCGCTGGCCCGGCTGGAGACGGTGCTCGCCCTGGTCGAGGGCTGGGTGTGCCACGTGGTCGACAGCGCCGCGGGCGAGCGGCTGCCCAACGTCGTACGCCTCGGCGAGGCGTTCCGCCGCCGCCGGGCGGCGGGCGGGCCGGCCGAGCAGACCTTCGCCGCCCTGGTCGGCCTGGAGCTGCGGCCGCGCCGGCTGCGCGAGGCCACCGTGCTCTGGGCGGCACTCACCGAGCACCGTGGGATCGCCGGCCGGGACGCCGTCTGGGGCCACCCGGACCTGCTCCCCTCGGACGACGATTTCGCCAACCCGGAGGCGTTCGCCACGACGAGCACCGACCTCGACGAGGAGCTGGCGAACTTCGACTTCACCGCTCCCGGTGCCCCCGAGGAGCAGCCCCCGGGCGAGGACGGCGACAAGTCCTGAGCCCCTCCATCCCCCAAGATCCGCACAACTTCAGGGAAACTGTGCCCTCACGCCGCGGTGCTGAGGCCACTCTTTCCCGGGAGTTGTGCGGATCTTGCTGCGGGGGCCTCCCGCTCGCCGAGCACAGCGGGTCCCGGCAGATCAGCTCGGGTGGCCGGAGAGCAGGGAGCGGGTTGCCTCCCAGCCCTCGAAGGCCGGGTCGAGGGCGGCCAGGTCGGCCGGGCCACGCAGCCGGCGCCAGCCGGCGGTGACTGCCACGTCCCCGGGGCGTGGGGCGGCCGCCCGCACCTCGGCCGGGCCGGTCGTGTTCAAATCCACCGCCGGCAGCCAGTTCGGTACGGGCAGCCGGGCCGCCACGCCGAGCAGGCCAAGGCCGTTCCCTTCCACCGGGGCCACCGCGACCGGCCGGCTGGACAGCGGCCGGAGCAGCTTGCCGAGGGTGAGCCCCGGCACGTCCGGTGCGTCGGCGACCACCACGGCCGCCTGGTCGTACCCGGTCCTCCCGGCGCCGACAGCCGATGCGGCCTCAGTGGCCGGTCCGGTGCCAGCCGGCGAAGCGGCATCCACAAGCGGCGCGGCCTCCCCGGCCCGCCCGGCGTCGCCGGGCGACGCGGCGTCGGCGGGCCCGGCCAGGGTGGCGAACACAGCATTGACGGTGGGTGCCGGCACCTCGAGGACGGCGGTGCCCGGCCAGACGACGGCGTCGGCCAACCAGCGGTCCCCCGGGGTCACCGCGACCGCCGTCTCCACCTCGTTGAGCGTGGCCAGCAGGTCCACGACGTCTTCGGCCAGCGAGGTACGCCACCGGGTCGGGTCGATCCCCGGCGGCGTCCAGGCCACCGGTCCGAGCAACGCCACCACCACACGTCGGGCCATTGCCCGACCCTAACCCCTGCCCACGCCCCAAGATCCGCGCGACCATTCGGCGAGGCGGGGCGGGCTGGGATCAGTCGGCGAAGGAGATGCCGGCGGCGGAGGCGACGCCCTCCAGGTAGCCGCGGGCCCGCTCGGACTTCGGGTACCGGCCGACCAGGGCCCAGAACGAGGCGTTGTGGCTCGGCACGATCAGGTGCGCCAGCTCGTGCAGGAGCACGTAGTCGATCACCCAGTCGGGCATGTCCTGGATCCGGTGCGAGATCCGGATTGTCCGGTCGGCCGGAGTGCAGGAGCCCCAGCGGCCGTTCTGGTTGGTGACCCAGCGGACGCTGGCCGGGGCGGCCTCGGCGCCGTGCTCGGGCAGGTAGAGGTTGGTCAGTCGGGTGGCCCTGGCCAGCAACTCGGCGTCGGAGCGGGCGAGCCGGCCCTCCCGGGCGGCGAGCCGGGCCAGCATGCGGTCGACCCACTCGCTCTCCTCGGCGCGGGAGAACTGGTCCGGGATGAGCACCACGACCCGCTCCCCGTCCCGGTACGCGGACACCGTGCGTCGCCGGCGCTGACTGCGCCGTACCTCGACGACGGGCTTCCGCGTCCCGGCCATCACTGGTCCGCGCAGCCTCGGATGACTGTCACGAGGGAAAGCTAATGCGTACTGACCAGCAGTCCGCAAGAGTCAACACGACGACACGCGCCCGGAAAATGGCGGTTGGTCGTCAGGAGTCGGAAAAATTTCTTTGCGGGTGACCCGCGCGACGCGTTCGACCGTCACCTGTCGGCCCCCGCCCACGTTAGGTGATCTACGGACGGGCCGTCGCGTGGGGCCCTCCCTAAGGGGGATCTGAGCGCATTCACCCGGCGTGTCCCCGCCAAACTGACTTATCCGACGTAACTCGGCATGCACACTCTCGACGTCGACTTGCTCACAGAGTCAACGCACAGCTGACATGGAACTGCCCATACCTGGGTAGGGTCCGCCAACCAGCGGTCACGAGCGTGGCCGCCGAACCCCCCGGCGCCGGTGCCGCGCGTGGCCCGCCGCAGGGAAACCCACCGGGACGGCGTGCCCGGCGGACGAGACGAGGAGGGGCTACCGTGGCCGACCAGGCCCAGACCTACAACGGTTACTGCGTGAAGTGCAAGGAGAAGCGGGACTTCGAGGGCCGCATCGAGGTCTCGAAGACCGGCATGAACATGGCCAAGGGCAAGTGCCCGGTGTGCGGCACAACAGTGAACCGCATCCTCGGCAAGGCCAAGGTCTGACCCGTAGGGCTCGAACGGGGGAGGGTGGCCGTCGGCCACCCTCCCCCGTTTCGCGTCCGGGCCTGACTGTCGGCTGGCCGACACTGGTTACCGGCTGGTTGTGGACAACCCTGGTCAACGCTGTGGACAACCCCGGATCCAAGCGGGCGCACCTGTGGACAACGATCGACGGAGAGCGGAGACACGGTCACTATCCGTGTCATGTCCCACCCGACGCCGCTCCCCCGCCCCACCCTCCTGCCGGGCCTGACCCGCCTCTGGCGGGACCGGCACACCCTCCAGCTCGGGGTCGAACCCGGCCGGGCGATGCTGCTGGAGGTGGCCAATCCCCGGGCCGCCCGGCTGCTCGACCTGCTGGACGGCACTCGCAGCGAGCGGGCGGTCCTCGCCCACGCGGCCACCGCCCAGGTGGCGCCGGACGAGGCCCGGGTCCTGCTCGACACGCTCCGCGCCGCCGGTCTCGTCGTACCGGCGCACAGCCTGCTTCCCCGCGACCTCGCGGGGCCGGTCCGGGCCCGGCTCGCCGGCGAGGCGGACGCCCTGGCGCTCGCGCCGGCCGGCCCACCCGGCACGCCGGCCCAGGTGGTGCGCCGCCGCCGGGCGGCCCGCGTGCTGGTCACCGGCACCGGCCGGGGTGGCGGGGCGATCGCGGTGGCGCTGGCCCAGGCCGGCGTCGGGCACGTGGCGCCCGAGTTGGCCGGCCCGGTCCGTCCGGCCGACCTGGTCGGCACCGGCCTGACCGCGGCCGAGGTGGGCCGGCCGCTGGCCGCGGCGGTCCGGGGTGCGCTGAGCCGGTGCGCGCCCGGCACGGAGACCGGAGCGCTCCGCCGCGGCCCGGTCGACCTGGTGGTCCGGCTCGGCACGGACCGGCCCGCGGCGCTGCTCGCCGCCGGCTACGCGCAGCGCCGCCAGCCCCACCTCCTGGTCGACCTGCGCGGCGGCGTACCGGTGGTCGGGCCGCTGGTCCGGCCGCCGGTGGGCCCCTGTCTGAACTGCCTCGACCTGCATCGGGTCGACCGGGATCCGGACTGGCCGGCGCTCGCCGCCCAGCTCGCGGCCGACGACACCGAGCGCGCCTGCACCGCCACCACCCGCCTGGCGGCGGTCGCGTACGCGGTCGCCGAGGCGCTGGCCCACCTCGACGGCGGCGTCCCGGAGACCCTCGGCTGCGCGGTCGAGGTCGCCGGGGCCGGCCACTTCCGGCGCCGCCGGTGGCCGCCGCATCCGTCCTGCCGGTGCTCCGGACGTCGCCCGATCCGGGCAGCCTCACCCGCTCCCGGCTTCGGAGCAACAGCGGACCCCCCGAGTCGGTAACAATGACCGGGTGACCGACATCCCGCGCCGCGCCGTATCCCGGACCGCCAAGCTCGCCGCCCTGCCGCTCGGCTTCGCCGGCCGGACCGTGCTCGGCATGGGCAAGCGGGTCACCGGGCTCGCGTCCGACGTCATCTCCGCCGAGATCCAGCAGCGCACCGCCGAGCAGCTGTTCAGCGTGCTCGGGCAGCTCAAGGGCGGGGCGATGAAGTTCGGTCAGGCGCTGTCGGTCTTCGAGGCGGCGCTGCCGGAGGAGATCGCCGCCCCCTACCGGCAGGCGCTCACCAAGCTCCAGGAGGCCGCCCCGCCGCTGCCCGCCGCGTCCGTGCACAAGGTCCTCGCCGAGCAGCTCGGGCCGGACTGGCGGGATCGGTTCGTGGAGTTCAACGACACCCCGGCCGCTGCCGCCAGCATCGGCCAGGTGCACCGCGCGGTCTGGCGCGACCCGGGGTACGGCCCGAACGGCGGCCCGAAGCACCGGGACGTGGCCGTGAAGATCCAGTACCCGGGCGCGGGGGACGCGCTGCTCGCCGACCTGAAGCAGCTCTCCCGGCTGGGCGGCATGTTCCGGGCGATCCAGCCCGGGCTGGACGTCAAGCCGCTCCTGGTCGAGCTGCGCGAACGGATCACCGAGGAGCTGGACTACGAGCTGGAGGCCGAGTCGCAGCGCGCCTTCGCCGCCGCGTACGCCGACGACCCGGACATCTACATCCCCGCGGTGCTGGACGCCTCGCCCCGGGTGCTGATCACCGAATGGGTCGAGGGCACCCCGCTGGCGGAGATCATCCGGAACGGCAGCGAGGAGCAGCGCGACGAGGCCGGCCGGCTGATGGCGGAGCTGCACCTCTCCGCGCCGATGCGGGCCGGGTTGCTGCACGCCGACCCGCACCCGGGCAACTTCCGGCTGCTGCCGGACGGCCGGCTCGGCGTGATCGACTTCGGCGCGGTGGCGAGGATGCCGGAGGGCACCCCCGAGCCGATCGGCCGGATCGCCGCGCTGGCGCTGCGCGGCGACGCAGGGGCGGTGGTGGCCGGGCTGCGCGCGGAGGGCTTCGTCAGCCAGACCGAGCCGATCGACGCCGAGGGGGTGCTCGACTTCCTCGGGCCGATGCTGGAGCCGATCGCCGCCGAGGAGTTCCGGTTCACCCGGGCCTGGCTGCGCGGCGAGGCGGCCCGGCTGGCCAGCCCCCGCTCGCCGGCGTACCAGCTCAGAAGTCAGCTCAACCTGCCCCCGTCGTACCTGATGATCCACCGGGTGACGCTGGGCTCGATCGGGGTGCTCTGCCAACTGGAGGCGAAGGCGCCGTACCGGACGATCCTGGAGCGCTGGCTGCCCGGCTTCGCCCCGGTGGCCTGAGTCGGGAACGCCACGGGGGCGGTGGCCGTCCGGCCACCGCCCCCGTCGTACTGGGTAGGGATCTAGAGAACGCCCAGGTCGCGAGCCGACTGGCTCCGGCTCTTCATCGCGACGGTACGGGCGGAACGGGTTGCCTCAGTGCTCGTGGTGCGACCGGCCTGAGGCCGGGGCATTCGAGCCCGGGACAACGCTTCGTGGAGTAGTTGCATCTCGGTTCCGTTCGGCAGGTGCAGCATCGGTTTCGGCTTTCTTTTCTCGGCCGGTGAGGTCACCGGCGGGGACGTTGGAACGGGGTTGTGTCAGGCTGCCAGCCGGACCGCGCTGCGCGACTCGGACAGCCCACTGGCCGCCAGTCGCGCCTCGGCCTCGACCCGAAGCTGGGCGTCGCGGGCGAGGTCCTCCTTGCGCGGACGGCCACGGGGCCGCTTGCGCGGGACGACCGCGCCACGCTCGAAGATCTCGCCGCCCCAGACGCCCCAGGGCTCGGCCCGCTCCACCGCACCGGCGAGGCACTCGACGCGCAGCGGGCAGTCCCCGCAGAGCGACTTGGCCAGCTCGAGCTCGGTGGGCGAGTCGGAGAACCACAGGTCGGGGTCGAACTTCCGGCAGGGCAGGTTCGCCTCCACCTCGACGCTCACGTCGAGCGGGGCCAACGCCAGACTCATCCTCCGGTCACCTCTCTCTCACTTCGATCTCGTGGATCGCATTTCCGACGTACTTCGGCACTACGGCGGTGCAAAAAAAACTGAGGCCGCGGATCCCGGTGTGCGGGTTCCGCGGCCTCGAGGTGAGCCGGTGGTCTGGTGGATCAGACCGGTCTACCTCGAGGTGGAACGCCGCGGACATCCGTGCGCTTCTTGACGTCACCGATGCCCATGCCCGTGAAGCCACTGGTCCCCTCGATTCCAGTCAGCGGCGCCACGGTCAGGTTCAGCTCGGCCTGAACCCGGACCTGGTGCACCTGCGGAACCGACGGTCGAGCGGCAAGGGCCACCCGGACAGCCGCCAGCGGAGCGCAGGCAGCTGGCATCGCCGCCGGACGCTCATAGGTGAAGATCTCCACGGGTGCCACCTCCCTCACGTTCCTCGTGCCGACCATGGACTCATCCCTCGTGAGCAGCCAGAATGGCGCCGCTCGCGAGGTGTGTCCTGAGGCTATTCCTCGCCTCGGGGCGAGGGCAAACGATTTACGGCTAGATTTCGAAACTTTTCTGCGGGCAGACTTCGTCGACCGTCGCGCCGCCCACCAGGGCCAGCACTGTATCCCCGTAAAGTCCCAGTTTGCGGGGGCCGATCCCCGCGATCGCGATCAGCTCCTCGGTGCGGCCCGGCCTCCGCTCGGCCAACGCGGTGAGCGTGGCGTCGGTGAAGACCACGTACGCCGGCACCTTCTGCGCCCCGGCCACCCGCTGCCGCCACTCTCGTAGCCGCTCGTACAGCTCCTCGTCGATGTCCGACGGACAGGTCGGGCAGCGCCCCAGCTTCCGGTCCGCCCCGGCGAGCAGGGTGGCCCCGCAGATCCGACAGGAGACCACCTGGGTCCGCCGCCGCTCGGTCCGCCGGGCCGCGCCGGCACCGGCCCGCTCGGCGCCGCCCGAGCGGTCGAGCTGCGGCAGGAAGCGGGAGGGCCGCCGGGCCCGGCCGCCGGGCGAGCGGGCCGCGGCGTACGACAGCCAGAGCCACTCCCGCGCCCGGGTGATGCCGACGTAGAGCAGCCGCCGCTCCTCCTCGACCTGCTCCGGGGTCTTCGCGTACGTGGTGGGGAGGGTGCCCTCGGCGAGACCGACCAGGAAGACGGCGTCCCACTCCAGGCCCTTGGCCGAGTGCAGCGAGGCCAGCGTCACCCCCTCGACCGTGGGCACGTGCTGCTGGGCCGCCCGCCGGGCCAGTTCCTCGTTGAAGTCGGCCAGCGTCACCGGCCGCTCGATGGCGACGGCCTCGCCGACCGGCACCACCTCGGGCGTTGCCGCGTACTCCTCGGCGAGCTGGACCAGGGCGGCGAGCGCCTCCCACCGCTCGCGCGCCGCGCCGCCGGCCGGGGGTGCGTCCGGGGCCCAGCCCACCGCGGCGAGCCCTGCCACGACGGCGGCCGGCAGCGGGGTCTCCCCCGGGACGGACCGGGTGGCGGCGCGCAACGCCACCATCGCCTGGCGCACCTCGGGCCGTTCGAAGAAGCGTTCCGCCCCCTGCACCACGTACGGCACCTCGGCCTCGGTGAGCGCCTTCTCGTACGCCTCGGACTGGGCGTTGGTGCGGAACAGCACGGCGATCTCCCGGGCCGGGGTGCCGCCGTCGATCAGCGCCCGGCAGCGGGCCGCGACCGCGTTGGCCTCGGCCGGCTCGTCGGTGAAGATCCGCAGCTCGGGTTCCGGACCGGGCGGACGCTGACCGTGCAGCTCCAGCCGCAGCCGCGACTCCGCGCCCCGGGCCTGGGAGATCACCGCGTTGGCCAGCCCGACCACCTGGGGCGTGGAGCGGTAGTCGCGGACCAGCCGGACCACGGTGGCGGTGCGGTGGCGGCGCGGGAAGTCGACCAGATACGACGAGGTCGCCCCGGTGAACGAGTAGATGGTCTGGCTGGCGTCGCCGACCACGGTGAGGTCGGCCCGACCGCCGAGCCAGGCCTCCAGCAGCCGCTGCTGGAGCGGGTTGACGTCCTGGTACTCGTCGACGACGAAGTGCCGGTACTGGCCGCGTACCTGCTCGGCGACGTCGGCGTGCTCCTCGATCCCCCAGACGGCGGCGCGCAGCATGTCCTCGAAGTCGATCACGCCGTTGCCGCGCTTGAGCCGCTCGTACGCGGCGAAGACCTCGGCCACCTTCGCCGGCTCGTACGGGGTCTCGCGCAGCGCCTTGGCCGCGGCCACCGCGTACTCGGCGGGCTCGACCAGCGACGACTTGGCCCACTCGATCTCGCCGGCCAGGTCGCGGGCGGCGGCCCGGTCGGCGCGCAGGCCGACCTTGGCGGCGGCCAGGGTGACCACCCGGACCTTGCTGTCCAGCAACTCCGGCATGGCCCGCCCCTCCAGCAGCCGGGGCGCGAAGTAGCGGACCTGGCGCAGCGCCGCCGCGTGGAAGGTGCGGGCCTGGACGCCGGTGACGCCGAGCACGTTGAGCCGGGCCCTCATCTCGGCGGCGGCGCGGGCGGTGAAGGTGACCGCCAGCACGTGCCGGGCCGAGATGTCCCCGGTGAGCGCGCGGTGGGCGATCCGGGAGGTCACCGCCCGGGTCTTGCCGGTCCCGGCGCCGGCCAGGATGCACACCGGGCCGGCCGGGGCGGTCACCGCGGACCGCTGCTCCGGATCCAGTCCGGCCAGCACGCGTTCCGCCGCTGAGTGAACCACCACAGCCAGGAATCATCTCAGCCCTCGCCGATGTTGCAGCGGTTAGCCTGGCCTGACCCGGACCGGGCGTGGAGCCACCCCTTGGAGGACCTGACCATGTTGACGATGTATTCCACCTCGTGGTGCGGCTACTGCCACCGGCTGAAGTCGCAGCTCGACCGGGAGGGCATCGCGTACGAGGTGGTCGACATCGAGCAGGACTCGAAGGCCGCGGAGTTCGTGATGAGCGTCAACGGCGGCAACCAGACCGTGCCGACGCTGCGCTTCGACGACGGCAGCGCCCTGACCAACCCGTCGATCAACCAGGTCAAGCAGCACCTCGCCAGCGCCGCCCGCTGACCCATCCCCATTCGCACCCGTCAAGAGCGGCCGCCCCACCCGGGGCGGCCGCTCTTCGGCGTCGAGGGGTGGTGTCCGGTCCCGGACGTCCTCGTCCGGAGCGTCGAGCCCCCGCCAGCGTCCTCTTTTTGTCGCGAGACACGCCCGCACCGGAACTTCCGGTCCTGGTCACGACGTCCATACTGACCGTGGGTGGTGACTGTCACACAGTTGCCGCCGCGTCCTACGGCCGACGGAGAAGAGAGGGCACCGTGCCTCCTGCCGCACCAGGCCCGATCCTGCGCCGTCGCAGGCTCGGCACCGAGCTGCGCCGGCTGCGCGAGCAGGCCGGCCTCACCGGGGACCAGGTCATCGAGCGGATCGGCTGGGCCTCCGCGTCCAAGCTGTCCCGGCTGGAGAACGGACGCAGCCGTCCCGACCCGGACGACGTCGGCGTGCTGCTGACCCTCTACGGCGCGGGCGACGAGCTGCGCACGGAGCTGCTCGCGATCACGCAGGAAGCCGGCGACATGCGTGGCTGGTTGAAGAACTTCCCGGTGATGACCCAGCAGCAGCGTGGCTTCGCCGAGCTGGAGGCGGGCTGCGCGGAGATCTCCGAGTACAACCCGGTGCTGGTCCCCGGGCTGCTCCAGACCCCCGGGTACGCCCGGCACCGGATCATCTCCGCGGCGCGGGTGGCGGAGCAGGCCGGCGACCCGGAGGCCGGCGAGGACCCGGAGACCGAGGTACGCGCGCGCCAGGCCCGGCAGTCGCTGCTGACCCGCCCCGACGCGCCCCGGTACACAGCGGTGTTGGAGGAGGCGGCGGTCGGCCGGCGGGCCGGCCCGCCCGAGGTGCTGCACGAGCAGCTCGCCCACCTCTGCGAGCTGGCCCTGCTGCCGAACGTCACCCTGCGCATGCAGCTGCGCGACGCGCGGGTCGGCGACTTCTACCTCCCGCCGACCGCGTTCTCGGTCTACCGGTTCGCCGACCCGCTCGACCCTGAGACGTTGGCCATCGAAGGCGGGTTCACCGACGTCATGTCCACCGAGGCAAACACCCTAAATCGCTATAAAGTGGTGTTCGAGTGGCTATGCTCGGCGGCGCTCTCCGCATCGGACACCCTCACCTGGCTCTTCGAGGCGACGGGTCGGACCGAAACGGCAGCCGAGTCCACAGCGGCGTTCGGACCGGCGGCCGCGCCGGCCCAGCGCCGCCGCAACTCGGGGCGTCTCACGACGGACCGGTGATCCATCCAGGACCGGCCGTCCGGCCTGCGGCGTCACTCGTCCCCATCGGAGCACTCCAGAGCAGGAGCAGGACCATGAACGAGATCCGCACCAGTTCGGCCGACCTCGCGCGGCAGTTCGCCGGCGCCGCTTGGCGCAAGAGCACCCGGAGCCAGACCTCGAACTGCGTCGAGGTCGCGCCCCTGCGTACCGGGCCGGCGGCGGTGGCGCTCCGCGACAGCAAGGACCGCAGCGGGCCGGTGCTGCTGTTCAACCGGGCCGGATGGCTGGGCTTCATCGCCGGCGCAAAGAACGGGCAGTTCGATCTGAACTGATCCGCCGAACACCGCGGGGCCGTCGGCGTCGTGCCGGCGGCCCTCGTGTGTCCACCCCCGACAAGCGTGCTGACCTGGGGTCCACCGATCGGACCACGCACTCGAACAATCGTCGAGTTTCACTTGCTGGGACGACCACCCGGCGTAACATGACGGAAGAGTGACGTGGAAGTTCCAGCGCGTATCCGTCCATCCGTACCCGGGGGACACTCATGCGGTTCCTGATCGTCCGCACCGAGATCCGATCCGTCGCCGACACCGACATCGCGGCCGCGTGGGCCGGCGGCGGTCGACTGCGGGACGAGACCACCGCGCCGGAGCCGCGCCGCCAGGTCGTCCACGCCGAGGACCGGGACGCAGCCCTGCTGCTGGCCCGGGCGCTGGCGTCGGTGGGGGCCGTCCGCGCCGGCCGGCACCGGGTCAAGGTGCTTCCGATCGCGGACCCCGACCCGGACCCGGCATGGTCGTACCGCTGGAGTTGACCCGCACCTGACGTCCGCCGTGGTCGGACCGGCTCCCCGCCGCGTTCCTCGCCTCACCCGACCACGGCGGCCCGTGTCCCCGGCCCGTGACCGCCGCGGCAACGACGGTCGCGGGCCGGGGCCCCGTACCGGGTCAGCAGTCAGCAGTGGCCGTCGAGCCAGCGGTGGATCAGGTACAGGGCGATCGAGGACGGCGGCGGGAGCACCAGCCGGTCGCCGCCGTCGGCCTCGACCGGCTCGCCGGCCAACGCGGCGCCGATCTCCCGGCGGGTGAACCAGCGGGCGTGGGCGATCTCCGCCGGGTCGACCCGGATCGGCTCGTCGGCGTCCGCGCGGGCCAGGAAGCCGAGCATCAGCGAGCCGGGGAACGGCCAGGACTGGCTGCCGGCGTACGCCGGTTCGTCGACCCCGACGCCGACCTCCTCGCGGACCTCGCGGAGCACGGCGGCCTCGGCCGACTCCCCCGGCTCGATGTAGCCGGCCAGGCAGGAGTAGCGGCGCTGCCCCGGGCTGCGCGGCCAGGTGGCGTTGTTGCCGAGCAGGCAGCGCCCGTCCGGGCCGCCAACCCCGTCGTGGACCAGCACGATCATCGCGGGGTCGGTGTGCGGCCAGACCCGCTCGCCGTCAGGGTCGACCCGCGACCAGCCGGACTCGTCCACCCGGGTCGGGTGCCCGGTGATCGACGAGTAGCCGTGCCGGACGTGCCAGTTCAGCAGGGCCAGCGCGGTGGTGAAGATGCCCGCGTCCCGGTCGACCAGGAGGTGGCCCACCTCGCGCAGATTGGCCCGCCGGGTGCCGGGCAGCTCCGGCAGGGCCGCGTCCACCGCGAAGACCGGTACGCCGTCCGGCTCGACGCCGAGGAACATCGGCACCGAGCGGGGCACCTCGGGCAGCTCGCCGGGGCCGATCAGCACCAGCTCCGGCGGGGCCACCCCGCCGCGCACCAGCGCCCGGCCGTCGTCGGCCGAGTCCAGCACCAGCACCCGGGCCCGCTCCCACGCCTCGGCGAGCCAGTCCGGGTCGGTACGCCGGTGCGCCGACCGGTCCAGGGTGGAGCGGGCCAGCGGAGGAGACTTCTCGCCGCTCACACGGACTCCGTGCGGACCGGGACGAGGGTGGCGAGGGAATCCGCGACCCGCTCCGCGTCACCGAGCACGACGGTGACCGCCTTCGCCGGAGCGAGGTAGCGGGCCGCCACCTCGGCCACGTCGTCCACGGTCGCCTTGGCCAGCCTGGCGGCGTGCTCGGCGAGGAAGTCCAGGCGCAGCCCGTTGCCGGCGTACGCGCTGGTCAACGACGCCAGCCCGGCCTGGGTGGACATGCCGAGCTGCAGCGTGCCGAGGGCGTACTGGCGGGCCTGCTCCAGCTCGTCCGGCTTCGGCGGCAGGGTGGCCAGCCGGCCCAGCTCGTAGCTGGTCTCCAGCAACGCGGGGCCGGTCACCTCGGTGGCCACTTCGGCGCCGGCAACCAGCACCGATCCGGCCACCGAGTGCTCGACCAGCGAGTGCGGCCCGTACGTGTAGCCCTTGTCCTCGCGGATGTTCTCCACCCAGCGGGAGGAGAAGTAGCCGCCGAAGACCAGGTTGGCCAGTTGCAGCGCCGCGTGGTCGGGGTGGGTGCGGGGCACCGCGGGCAGGGCGATCCGCAGCGAGGACTGGACCGAGCCGGGCCGGTCGACCAGCAGCAGCGGACCGGGCTCCAGCGGCGGCGCGGGCGGCAGCTCGGCGACGTGCCCCTCCCCGTTCCAGCCGGACAGCGCCGTCTCCGCGGCGTCCAGGGCCCGCTCCGGCTGCACGTCGCCGACCAGCACCAGCACCGCGCCCGCCGGGTGCACCCGCTCGGCGTGCAGCCGGCGCAGGACCGGCGGGCGGACCGCGCGAACCTGGTCGGGCCCGGGGGTCTGGATCGCGTACGGGTGCCGGCCGTAGATCCGCTTGAGCAGGGCGGTCCGGGCCAGGTGGGCGGGCTGGCTCTGGGCCACCTGGATCCGGTCGACCAGCCGGTCCCGCTCGGTCTCCACCCAGTCGGTCGGGTAGGTGGCCCCGGTCAGCACGTCGGCCAGGATCTCCAGCATCCGGTCCAGCCCGGTGACCAGGCCGGCCCCGGAGAGCATCAGCCGGTCCGGGTCGACGCCGGCGGAGAGGCCGCCGCCGACCTTCTGCAGCTCGGCCGCGATCTGGGTCGCGGTCAGCTCCGCCGTGCCGGAGAGCACGGTCTGCGCCAGCATCGCGCCGCGGGCCAGGTGGGTACGCCCGAACGGCATCCAGAGCCGCAGCTCGACCAGGGGCACCGCCGGCCGGCGTACGGCGATCACCGTGAGCCCGTTGCCGAGCGTGCGCTCGGCCTGCTTCGGCAGCTTGAGCCTGCGGTTGGGGCCGAGCGGCGGCAGCGGTCGCGTCCCGGTCTCCACGGTTGCCGTCACGCTCACCGGGCACCTCCGGCGATGACCTCGATGGACGCGCGGCGCTGCGGCCGCACGGTCGCGGCGGCGGCCTGGATCTGCTCCTCGGTCACCTCGCCGACCAGCCGGGGCAGCTCGTTGAGCAGGCCGGGTTCGCCGCGCTGCTGTTCCAGCACGGCCATCCGCAGCGCCCGGCCGAGCACCGCGTCGGTGTCCCGCAGCAGGTGGGTGGCCATCCGCGCCTGGGTGCGGGCCAGCTCCCCCTCGGTCAGCCCGTCGGTGGCCAGCCGGTCCAACTCCTCGTCGATGGTGCGCAGCACCTTGTCCACGTCGCCGCCGGGCGGCAGGTGGGCCTGGAGCAGCAGCGCGGTGGGGTCGCGCACGTCGAACGGGTCGCCCATGAAGCCCAGGTAGCCGCCGAGGCTGGTGACCGTGCGGTCCCGCTGGACCAGCCGCTCGACGAGCCGGGAGGCGTCCCCGTCGGTGAGCACCTCGGCCAGCACCACGTAGGGCAGGTAACCGGCGAAGTCGGTCACCGGGTCGGGCACCCGCCAGGCCCCGGCGACCGCCGGCAGCGGGGCCAGCTTGTCGGTGTACGACTTCCGCCGCTCGGTGGTCAGGTCGGGCTCGGCGAAGTCGGGCCGCTCCGGGGCGGGCCGGGCCGGCACGTCCCCGAAGTGCCGCTCGATCAGCGCGGTCGCCTCCACCACGTCGATGTCGCCGCTGACCGCGAGGACCGCGTTGCCGCTGGCGTAGTAGCGGCGGAAGAAGTCGGCGGCGTCGGCGACGGTGGCCGACTCCAGGTCGTCGAAGGAGCCGTAGCCGTCGTGGGCGTTGGGGAAGGTGTCGAACATGACCGGCGGCAGGGTCAGCCAGGGGAACCCGCCGTACGGCCGGTTGAGCACGTTGACCCGGATCTCCTCCTTGACCACGTCGACCTGGTTGCGCAGGTTCTCCTCGGTCAGCCGGGGGCCGCGCATCCGGTCGGCCTCCAGAAAGAGCGCCCGCTCCAGCGCGTTGCTCGGCAACGTCTCGAAGTAGTCGGTGTAGTCGAGGTGGGTGGAGCCGTTGAAGGTGCCGCCGGCGCCCTGGACGTGGCGGAAGTGGGCCAGCTTCTCCAGGTTCTCCGAGCCCTGGAACATCAGGTGCTCGAAGAGGTGGGCGAAGCCGGTGCGCCCCTCCGGCTCGGACCGGATGCCGACGTCGTAGACCACCGCCACCCCGATCACCGGGGCGCTGCGGTCGGGGGTGAGCACCACCCGCAGGCCGTTGTCGAGGGTGAACCGCTCGACCGGGTATTTCGTCGCTGGAATTTTCGCTCTCCGCGTCGGCACGTCCTCGACCCTAACGCGCCGGCAACGCCCGCACCGGCGGTGTGGCCCGGCACTCCGGGCGGCCGCCGGGAGGGTGGGCCGAGCGGGCCGGCATGTTCCACCGAACAGGTGGGAATTGCCGAGAATGCCGAGGCCGGTCGTCCCGGATCGTGGATGGGCCTTGACGCCGTTCATCGCCTGCCCCACTCTTCCTACTAATTAAGTAGGAATACTCGGGATTGGAATCATGATGAGACGGCTCCCCTTCCGTCGGCTGCTCTCCGTCGCCACCCTCGCCGTCGTCGGCGTGGCCACCCTGGGCACCACGGCGGCCTGCGGCGGCGACGCCGACGCGGGCAGCTCCGGACCGGTGACGCTGCGCCTCGGCTACTTTCCGAACATCACCCACGCGCCGGCCGTCGTCGGCGTGGAGAAGGGCATCTTCGCCGAGAAGCTCGGCACCGGCGTGAAGCTGCAGACCACGACCTTCAACGCCGGCCCGGCCGCCATCGAGGCGCTCTTCTCCGGCGCGCTCGACGCCACGTACATCGGTCCGAACCCGACCGTGAACGCCTTCTCCAAGTCCAAGGGCGAGGCGGTCCGGGTCGTCTCCGGCGCCGCCTCCGGCGGCGTCGCGCTGGTGGTCAAGCCGGAGATCACCTCGGTCGAGCAGTTGCGCGGCAAGAAGATCGCCACGCCGCAGCTCGGCAACACCCAGGACGTCGCGCTGCGCTACTGGCTCAACGAGAAGGGCCTCCGGACCACCAAGGAGGGCGGCGGCGACGTGCAGGTCGTCCCGCAGGAGAACGCGCAGACGGTCGAGACGTTCAGCAGCGGCGCGATCGACGGGGCCTGGGTGCCCGAGCCGTTCGTCTCCCGCCTGGTCAACGCCGGCGGCAAGGTCCTGGTGGACGAGCGTGACCTCTGGCCGGACAAGAAGTTCGTGATCACCAACCTGATCGTCAGCACCAAGTTCCTCAAGGCCCACCCGGACGTGGTGAAGAAGCTGGTCGAGGGGCAGGTCGCGGCGAACGAGTTCGTGAACACCAAGCCGGACAAGGCGCAGCAGGCCATCTCGGACCACATCGGCAAGATCACCGGCAAGCCGCTGGACGTGAAGCTGATCAAGCAGGCGTGGCCCACCCTGGAGTTCACCAACGACCCGATCGCGGCCTCGTTGAAGACCGGCCTGGACCACGCGGTCACCGTCGGGCTGACCCAGCCGGTCGACCTCAACGGCCTCTACGACCTGTCCTACCTCAACGAGGTGCTCAAGGCGCAGGGCAAGTCCGAGGTCACCCAGCCGTGACGTCGACCACGACGACCCCGCGCAGCGCGACCGGCTCGGTCGCGCTGCGCGGCGTGACCAAGGTGTACGGCCAGGGCGAGCACGCCGTGCTGGCCCTGGACGGGGTGTCGCTGGACGTCGAGCCCGGCGAGTTCGTCTGCCTCGTCGGCGCCTCCGGCTGCGGCAAGAGCACCCTGCTCAACCTGATCGCCGGGCTGGATCGCCCCAGCGGCGGCCGGATCGAGCTGGGCGACGCGAACCCGGGGCTGATGTTCCAGGAGGCGGCGCTCTTCCCCTGGCTCACCGTCGAGGCCAACGTCGAGGTGCCGCTCAAGCTGCGCGGGCTGCCCCGGACCGAGCGCCGGGCCAAGGTCGCCGGCCTGCTGCGCACGGTCCACCTGGCCGACTTCGGCCGCAAGCGCCCGCACCAGCTCTCCGGCGGCATGCGGCAACGGGTCGCGCTCGCCCGCACCCTCGCCCTGGACACCCCGGTGCTGCTGATGGACGAGCCGTTCGGCGCGCTCGACGCGATGACCCGGGACATCCTCCACGACGAGCTGGAACGGATCTGGTCCGAGCGCGGGCTCACCGTGCTCTTCGTGACCCACAACGTCCGGGAGGCGGCCCGCCTCGCCGACCGGATCATCCTGCTCTCCAGCCGACCCGGCCGGATCATCTGGTCCACCCGGGTCGACGTGCCCCGTCCCCGGCGGATCGACTCCCCGGAGATCGCGACCATCGCCGCCGAGGTGACCGACCGGCTGCGTACGGAGGTGGGCCGCCATGGCCAGTGACACGCTCGCCGGGACCCCGCGTACGGATGCGGAGATCTCCGGCCTGGACGCCCTGGAGATCGCCGGCCGGGAGAAGCCCACCTCCCGGGCAGCCCGGATCTGGTCGGCCACCTGGCCGAAGCTGGCCGCCCTCGCCATCGCCATCGGCGTGTGGCAGCTCGTGGTGTGGAGCGGCTGGAAGCCGCCGTACTCGCTGCCCGGACCGGTCACCGTCGGGCAGGAGCTGCTCCGCCAGGCGAGCGGCCCGCAGCTCTGGGAGGGAATCGCCACCACGCTGCGCCGGGCCGCCGTCGGGTACGTCTTCTCGGTCGGCGTCGGCCTGCTGGTCGGCCTCGCGGTGGCCCGCTCCCGGGTGCTCCGCGCGGCCATCGGCTCGATGATCACCGCCCTGCAGACCATGCCGTCGATCGCCTGGTTCCCCCTGGCCATCCTGCTCTTCGAACTGAGCGAGCAGGCGATCTTCTTCGTGGTGGTGCTCGGCGCGGCACCGTCCATCGCCAACGGCGTGATCAGCGGGGTCGACTACGTGCCGCCGCTGCTGGTGCGGGCCGGTCGCAACCTCGGCGCCCGGGGCCTGAACCTCTACCGGTACGTCATCGCGCCGGCCGCGCTGCCGGCCATCGTGGCCGGGCTCAAGCAGGGCTGGGCCTTCTCCTGGCGGAGCCTGATGGCCGGCGAGCTGATCGTGGTGGGCATCTCGAAGACGTCGCTGGGAGCGCAGCTCACGTACGCCCGGGAACTCTCCGACGCCCCGTGGCTGCTCTCCACCATGATCGTCATCCTGATGGTGGGCCTGCTCGTGGACGCCGCGTTCGGCGCGGCGGACAAGGCGATCCGCCGCCGGTGGGGCGTGCTGGACCAGGCCGGCGCCTGATCCCGTGACGTCCTGCTCAGTCGGCGGCCCGGAGCGGCGTTCAGCCGGCCGTCGCCCCGGTGGCCCGCCCGGTCGGGCTGTGCAGTTCCACCAGCCCGGCCCGGGCGGGATCGCCGGAGGTCGGGTGCCAGGGCCCGAACGCGGCCACCATGGCGAGCGCCAGACCCACCCCCGCGACCGCGAGTACCAGCAGCAGCTCGCGCGTCGCCCCCGAGCTGGCGTCGCCCGCCATGGTCACCCCTCCCGCGTCCGGCCGGCCCACCCGGCCTCTTCCCCGAAGCCCAGCATTGGCGGAAACGAGACCCGGGACAGTCGCCCATCAGACGCAACCGCCGCTGATCCCAGACTCAACGGGGACCAGCGGCGGAGACGACGGAGGCGAGGTCAGGCGGTACGGGGACGCTGGGGGCGACGGCGTCGGCCGGACGCGCGGTGCGCCGGACGCGGAGTGGCGTCGGCCTCCCCGGCGGACTGGAGGCCTTCTGCGACGCGGCCGGAGTCGGCAGCGATGCGACCGCCGTTGCCGGCCGCCCGGCGCCCCCGGGGCGCCCCGGCCCGCGCCGCGGGCGCCGACGGGGCGGCGACGATCGTCACCGGCACGCCGGAGGGCTCCCGCGCCCCGGTGACCCGGGCCAGCTCAGCGTCGCCCGGACGGACCTGGGTGGTCCGCGGGCTGATCCCGGCCACGCTCATCAGCCGGGAGACGTCCCGGCGTTGCTCCGGCAGGACCAGCGTGACCACGGTGCCGGACTCCCCGGCCCGGGCGGTACGCCCGCCCCGGTGCAGGTAGTCCTTCGCCTCGGTTGGCGGGTCCACGTTGACCACCATGTCCAGCCCGTCCACATGGATGCCGCGGGCCGCCACATCGGTGGCCACCAGCGCGGTCACCTGACCGGTACGGAACTGTTCCAGGATCCGGGTGCGCTGCGGCTGCGACTTGCCGCCGTGCAGCGCGGCGGCGCGTACGCCCTTGGCAAGCAGTTGGCGGGCGAGCCGGTCGGCGCGGTGCTTGGTCCCCATGAAGAGGATGGTGCGACCCTCACGAGCGGCGATCTGAGTCAGCGCGGCGGGCTTGTCGACCGCGTCGACGTGCAGCACGTGGTGGGTCATCGCGGTCACCGTGGCGGTGCCGGGGTCGACCGAGTGCGACACCGGCCGGGTCAGGAAGCGGCGGACCAGCTTGTCCACGCCGCCGTCCAACGTGGCGGAGAAGAGCATCCGCTGGCCGTCCGGCGCGACCTGCTCCAGCAGCTTGGTGACCTGCGGCAGGAAGCCCATGTCGGCCATCTGGTCGGCCTCGTCGAGCACGGTGATCGCCACCTCGCCGAGCCGGGCGTCACCGCGGTTGATCAGATCGTGCAGCCGGCCGGGGGTGGCGATGACCACTTCGGCACCGGCGCGCAGCGCGTCCGCCTGCCGTTGCAGCGACAGACCGCCCACGACGGTCGCGCAACGCAGCCCGACCGCGCGGGCGTACGGGGCGAGCGCGGTGGTGACCTGCTGGGCCAGCTCACGGGTCGGCACCAGCACCAGGGCCAGCGGGCGGCCCGGGCGAGCCCTACGGCCGGCGGTGCGGGACAGCAGCGGCAGCCCGAAGGCGAGGGTCTTGCCGGAGCCGGTGCGTCCCCGGCCGAGCACGTCGCGACCGGCCAGCGAGTCCGGCAGGGTGGCCGCCTGGATCGGGAACGGCTCGGTGATGCCCTGCGCCGACAACTCGGCGAGCAGCGCGGAGGCCAGGCCCGTCGCGGCGAACGTGGGAACGGTCATGGTCATGCGGAATGCCTTCCTCGACGCGGCACGTGTCGAGGGAGGCGCCGGAAGCGGCGCTGTCGACCGGGGACTCGTCCACCGGGACTCACAAGCACGAACCGAAGGGGTACGGGCCGGCCCGCCGCAGCGCGCCGCCCACCCGCCGGAGCGGGGGGCGGCGCGGCGGACCGGACCCGTCACCGTGCCCTGAGGGCGCGGTGGATGGTGCTGGCTGATCCGAAGATCAGAGCGGGCGGATGTTCTCCGCCTGCGGGCCCTTCTGGCCCTGGGTCACCTCGAACTCGACCCGCTGGTTCTCGTCCAGGCTCCGGTAGCCGGAGGACTGGATCGCCGAGAAGTGGGCGAAGACGTCGGCGCCGCCGCCGTCCGGGGTGATGAAGCCGAAGCCCTTGTCAGCGTTGAACCACTTGACGGTGCCAATAGCCATTTGTTTCGTCTCCTTGACGGAACGGTCGGCCCCACACCTGTTGTGGGGCCGGAGGAGTGTGTCGCGCTGGACTGCGCGCCACACCTGTCGCTGCTGGTCGCCCCGCCCGGAGAACTCCGGACACAACAAAGTGCGCCTGGGGCCACAATCCGCCAGGCGCACACAGAGTCTCTGGAAACCAAAACTGCAACGCGCCTAACCTACCACGAACTGTGCAACGCCGGGCCGTCCGCCGAAAATTCCGGCACGCCGGCGATCAACGCGGTCAGCCCGTCGGCGTCGAGCAGGTCCGCCGGCCGCACCGTGACCTGGTCCCGGACGTAGTGGAAGGCCGCGCCCACCCGCTCGACCGGCACGCCGGCCAGCTCGGCCCAGGCCAGCCGGTAGACGGCCAGCTGCACGGCCGCCGCGTCGGCCGCCCGCCCGGTGGGCTGCCGGCCGGTCTTCCAGTCGACCACGTCGTACCGGCCGCCGGAGCGGGCGAAGACGGCGTCCATCCGGCCGCGCACCACCACCCCGGCGATCACCGTGGCGAAGGGCACCTCCACCTCCACCGGCACCCGGTCGGCCCACTCGCTGGCCAGGAAGCGCTCCTGCAGTTCGGTGAGCGCCTCGTCCGGGGCGGCGTCGTCGTCCGCCGCGCCGGGCAGCTCGTCCACGTCGAGCAGCCGGTCAGCCCCGAAGCGCTGCTCCAGCCAGGTGTGGAAGGCGGTGCCCCGCCGGGCGTACGGGTTCGGCTCGCTGGGCATCGGGCGGCGCAGCGCCCGCGCCAGGGCCTCCGGGTCGCGGCGCAGCGCCACCAGTTGGGTCACCGACAGGTGCCCGGGCAGCTCCACCTCGACCGCCTCGGCCCCGCGCAGCAGCTCGGCGCGTTCGGCAAGGAGCAGGTCGGCCTCCCGCCGCCACCGGGCCACCTCGGGGTCGTCGTCGGGTCCGGCCGCGGCCAGGGCGTCCTCGCGGCGCGCCGCCCCGGGGTCGGCCAGGCTGCGGCGGACCAGGGCGGCGGCCTCGGCCAGCGCCGGCCGGCGGGCGCCGAGCGGGTCGGCCGGCCACTCGGCCCGGAGCACCACCTCGGTGGTCGGGTTCACCGCGTCACCGGCCGGCTCCGGGGCCCACTCGTCGACCAGGTGCCCGGTCGCGCCGTCCAGGCAGGCGTCGTGCACCTCACGCAGGAAGACCGAGGGGCCGCGGAACTTCTTCGTGCCCTCCCCCCACCAGTAGCCGGAGCAGAGCAGCAGCCGCCGGGGCCGGGTCACCGCCACGTACCCGAGCCGGCGTTCCTCCCGCTCGTCGTGGGCCCGCCAGGCGTCGGTGAAGTCCTCCAGCGCCCGGGCCACCCCGCGCTGGTCCTCGGCCCCGTGAAGGCCCAGCTCGGGCAGCCCGTCGGCGTCACCGCGCAGCGGGAACGGCAGCACGCCCAGGCCGCCCAGCCAGTGGTCGGAGTTGCGGACCGGCCCCGGCCAGACGCCCCGGGTGAGCCCGGCGACCGCCACCACGTCCCACTCCAGACCCTTGGCGGCGTGCGCGGTGAGAATCTGCACCGCGCCCTCCACCACCTCGACCTCACCGGGGGTGAGGCCGCGCTCCTCGTCCTCGGCGGCGGCCAGGTAGGCGAGGAAGCCGGCGAGCGTGGCGCCGGGTGTCTCGCCGCTGAACCGGGCCGCCACGTCGCCGAGCGCGTCGAGGTGGCCGCGGGCCAGGCCGGCGTCGCCGGTGCCGTCCCGGCCGGCCCGGACCGCCACCTCCACGTCCAGGCCGATGGTCCGCTCGATGTCCGCGATCAGCTCGGGCAGGGACTGGTCCAGCCGGTAGCGCAACAGCGCCAGCTCCATCCCGTACGTCCGCAACCGGGCATACCCCTCCGCCGAGTACGCCTGCGCCGGCCCCAGGTCGGCCAGCGCCTCGACCAGGGTCGCCTCGTCGAGCGCATCCACGGTGATCTCCGGCCCGTCCCCGCCGCCCAGCTCCCGGCGGGCCTTCGCGATGGACTTCGCCCGCCGGTGCAGGGCGACCAGGTCGCGCGGACCGATCCGCCAGCGCGCCCCGGTGAGCAGCCGCAGCAGGGCGGCCCCGTCGGTGGGGTCGGCGAGCACCCGCAGCGTGCAGACCACGTCCCGCACCTCGGGGGTGTCCAGCAGGCCGCCGAGCCCGACCACCTCGACGGGCAGGCCCCGGGCGCGCAGCGCGGACTCGATCGCGGGGATCTGGCTGCGCAGCCGGACCAGGACGGCGGTGGTGGGGCGCCGCGGGACCGGGATGTACTCGGGCAGCGCCCCGGGTGCACCGGCCGCGCCCCGCCAGGCGGCGAGGACGCTGTCGGCGATCCACTCCGCCTCGTCGGCGTACGTCTCGAGCAGCGCGCAGTGCACGGTGCCGGCGGCCTGACCGCGGGGGCTGCGGTGCGGGATCGGCTCGCGGACGCTGAGCGCGGCGTGCAGCTCGGGCACCCGCGCGCCGGCGGCCCGCAGCGGCACCGAGAGCGCGTTGGCGACGCCGAGGATCTCGGGCCGGTTGCGCCAGCTGGTGGTGAGGCTGAGCACCCGGGCCGGGGTGCCGTCGGCGCGGGCGAACTCGGCGGGGAACCGGTCCAGCGTGCCGGCGCTGGCGCCCCGCCAGCCGTAGATGGACTGGCAGGGGTCGCCGACGGCGGTGACCGGGTGGCCGCCGCCGAAGAGCGCGTTGAGCAACACCACCTGGGCATGGCTGGTGTCCTGGTACTCGTCGAGCAGCACCACCCGGAACCGGTCCCGCTCGATCACCCCGACGCCGGGGTGGTCCCGGGCCACCCGGGCCGCCCGGGCGAGCTGGTCGGCGAAGTCCATCGCCTCGAAGTCGTCCTTGCGCCGGGCGTACGCCCGGACCAGCGGGAGCAGCTTCAGCCGGGTCTGCTGGAGTTGCAACGCCTTCCGCACGTCGGCGTAGACCCGGCCGGGGCGGGACTGCACGTCGGCGAAGAACCGACCGGTCCAGGCGGCCAGGTCGTCCGGGTCGACCAGGTGCTCGTCCAACTCCCCGGCCAGGGCGAGCACCGCGTCGGTGACGGTGCTCGGCATCCGGTCCACAGCGGACATGTCGCCGTCGTAGTTGCGCACCAGCAGGTCGACCAGCTGCCAGCGGGACGCCTCGGTGAGCAGCCGGGTGGTCGGCTCGTAACCGGCCCGCAGGCCGTGCTCGGTGACGATCCGCCCGGCGTACGAGTGGTAGGTGGAGACGGTCGGCTCGCCCGCGAGGGGATCGTCGTGCGGGTCCCGGCCCTGCCGGCCGAGCCGGCGGATGAGCTGGTCGAGCCGGGTACGCACGCGGTGCGCCAGCTCACCGGCGGCCTTGCGGGTGAAGGTGAGGCCGAGCACCTGCTCGGGCCGGACGTACTGATTGGCGACCAGCCAGACCACCCGGGCGGCCATCGTCTCGGTCTTGCCGGAGCCGGCGCCCGCGACCACCAGCAGCGGCTCGACCGGCGCCGCGATGATCGCCGCCTGTTCCCGGGTGGGGGCCGGCAGCCGGAGCAGCTTCGCCAGCTCGATCGGCGTGTAGCGCGGTCCGGCATCGGCGGCCCGGGGCGCCGGGGTGGCGTTGCTGAACAGGGTCGGCTGGGTCGTCATGTGTGCTCCGTGGGCGGCTCGACGACCTGGCGGCCCTGCCCGGACACCGGGCAGCTCGTGCGGACGGGGCAGACCCGGCACTTCGAGTTGGCGACCGCCGCGAAGGTGGCGGCGGCCATCGTATCGGCGGTGCGCCGGACCAGCGCGGTGGCCCAACCCGCTTCCGGCCCCTCCCCGGCGGCGGCCTGGGACTGCTCCTTGGCGTCCTTGGCGGCGGTGCCGAGCTGCACCAGCGCGGCGCCCCCGGACTCGTCGCCGAAGTCGGCGAAGGCGCCCGCCTCCACCGCCGCCTGGTACGCCCCGAGCTGCGGGTGCTCGGCGACCTCCCGCTCGGTGACCGCGGTGGACTTGCCGGTCTTCAGGTCGATCACCACGAGCCGGCCGTCGGCGTCGACCTCCAGCCGGTCCACCCGGCCGGTCAGCTCGACCGGCCGGTCCGGGTCGTCCAGCCGGACCGCGAACTCGTGCTCGATGGCGAGCAGCCGGCGCGGGTTGCCGGCCAGCCAGCGGAGCAGCTTGTCCACCATGCCCTCGGCGCGGGCGCGTTCCGGGCCGACCATCCAGCGGGCGGCCAGTTCGATCGCGTCGAACCGGGCGGCCACGTACTCCAGCAGGGTGGTCCGGTCGACGCTGGCGTCCTCGGCCAGCATGGCGGCGGCGTGCACCAGGTTGCCGACGCCCTGCGCGGCGCTGGCCGGGGCGCTGCCGCCGTGCCGTTCCAGCAGCCAGCGCAGGCTGCACCGGAGCGCGCTCTCCATCGCCGACGGGGTGACCCGGACCGGCTCGCCCTCGTCGACCAGCGGCCGGTCGTCGGAGAGCCCGCGCAGCCCCCACCAGTCGTCCGGGTGCGCGCCGGGCACCCCGGCGGCGGACAGTCGGGCCAGTTCGCCCGCCGCCGCGCGCCGCCGGGTGGGCGGCGCCGCCGGGTCGGTGACCGCGGTACGCAGCTCCGCCACCAGCGCCGACAGCGTCAGCCCCCGCGGCGGCAGGGTGACCGGGAGTACGCCCGGCGGCCCGTCCTGCGGGTCCTCGCCGGCCGGGGCGGGGCCCTCGGCCGGGCCGCCCGGTCCCGGGCCGGGTCCCACCGGGACGGCTCCCCCGCCGCCGACGGCCGGTGGCTCGGTGGCGCCGAGTTCGTGCAGGAAGCGGCTGGGCTGCTCCTCGTGGTCGTCGCCGCCGACCGCCGCCGAGGCGACCGCGGTGACCAGCAGCCGACGCCGGGCCCGGGAGATCGCGACGTGGAAGAGCCGGCGTTCCTCGTCCAGCAGCGCCGAGGTCTGCCCGACCAGGCTGGCCCGGATGCCGGTGCCGTCGGCCCGCCCGGCGAGCACGTCCACCAGCCGTTCCGAGCCGAGCAGGCTGCCGCGCAGCCGCAGGTCCGGCCAGACGCCCTCCTGCACCCCGGCGACCGCGACCAGGTCCCACTCCAGGCCCTTGGCGGCATGCGCGGTGAGCAGCCGGACGGCCTCGCCCCGGTCGGCGCTGGCGGCCAGGGTGTCCGCCGGCAGGTCCTGGCCGAGCACGTGGTCGAGGAAGACCTCGGTACGCGCACCGGGGAGCCGGTCGGTGAACCGGGCCGCCGCGTCGAAGAGCACCATGACCGCGTCGAGGTCCCGGTCGGCGGCCTCGGCCCGCCAGCGCTGCGCGGTCTCGTGCTCCCCGGTGGCGGCCCGGCCCCGGGTGATCGCCCCGGCCCAGCGTTCGGCCAGGCCACTCTCCTTCCACACCGCCCAGAGCACGTCCTCGGCGGTGGCGCCCGGGGCGGCCGCGGCCTGCCGGGCGGTCGCCAGCAGGTGGGCCACCGCCTGGGCGGGGGCCGCCCAGCGCCGCTCCACGATGGCCAGTTCGGCCGGGTCGCGCAGCGCCTCGACGATCAGCTCGCCGGACGGGCGGCGGTCACCGCCGGCCAGCGCGAGCGCGCGCAGCCCCTGGCGCAGCCGGCGTTCGGCGAGCGGGTCGGCGCCGCCGAGCGGCGAGTGCAGCAGCGCGACCGCCGCCTCCTCGTCCAGCCGGTCCGGTTCCAGGGCGCAGCGGAGCAGGAGCAGCAGCGGTGCCACCCCGGGCTGGAGGTGCAGCGGCAGGTCCTCGCCGTGCACCACGGTCGGCACCCCGGCGGTGTGCAGGGCGCGTTGCAGCGACGGCAGTTGCCGGCCGGTGGACCGGACCAGCACCGCCATCCGCGACCAGGGCACCCCGTCGAGCAGGTGCGCCTCGCGCAGGGCGTGGGCCAGCCAGGCGGACTCGCTGGTGGCCGAGCGGAAGGTGCGCACCTCGACCGTGCCGGGTGGCGCGTCGGGCAGCGGGTGCCGCCGCCGGTGCGCCGCCGGGCCGCGCAGCCGGCGGGCCAGCCGGGCGGTCGCCGCCAGCAGCTCCGGCCCGGCCCGGTACGACGTGGTCAGCACGACCTGCGCGGCCGGCGCCCCGGAGGCGGTGCGGAACCGGTGCGGGAAGGTGGCCACCCCGGCCGGGTCGGCGCCGCGGAACGCGTACGTGGAGGAGTCCGGGTCGGCGAAGGCGACCAGGGGCTTGCCGCCGCCGGCGATGACGGCGAGCAGGTCGAGCTGGGCGGGGTCGGTGTCGGCGAGCTCGTCGACGTAGACGTGGGCCAGCCGGCGGCGCTCGGCCGCCAGCAGCTCGGGGTCGTCGAGCAGCATGCCGGTGGCGGCGCGGACCAGTTCGGCCGGGTCGTACGCGATGGAGCCCCGGTTGCTGACGTCGCGCAGGGCGAGGACGGCGACGTACTCCCGGAGGAAGCGGGCGGCGGCCGGCCAGTCGGCGCGGCCCAGCTTCTCCCCCAGCCGGGCCAGCTCGACCGGGCCGACGCCCCGCTCGGCGGCGCGCATCAGCAGGTCACGGAGCTGCTGGGCGAACGCCCGGGTACGCAACGCGGGCCGCAGGTCCTCCGGCCAGCCGACCGGGTCGTCGCCCGGCTCCTCGCCCACCACGTCGAGCAGCTCGCGGATGATCAGGTCCTGCTCGGGCCCGGTGAGCAGCCGCGGCGACGGCTCGCCCCGCTCGGCGGCGGCCCGGCGGAGCAGTCCGAACGCGTACGCCGGGAAGGTGCGCACCAGCGGCTCGCGGACCACGCGGTGTCCGTCGCCGGCGATCCGCGCCTCGATCCGGTGGCGCAGGTCGGTGGCGCCGCGCCGGCCGAAGGTGAGCACCAGCACGCGTTCCGGGTCGACGCCCTCGGCCACCCGGGCGGCGACCGCCTCGACCAGCGTGCTGGTCTTGCCGGTGCCCGGGCCGCCGACCACCAGCATCGGCCCGTCGGTGTGCGCGACGACCTCGGCCTGCACGGGGTCGGGCCGGCGCGGGTGCGCGGCATCGCCCGCCGACCCCCCGGACCGCGGCTCCACTCCGGCCGGCCCACCGGACCGACCACCCCCCTGCCCCGGCCCGCTGGTGTGGGAGACCCCCGTCCCCGCCCCGCCGGGCCGACGCACCAACCGGTACGCCTGCTTGACTTCCACTGCACGCCTGAAGGCGAGGGATTCGCGAGGCTGAGGCGTGTTCATGCCGCAGGCCTTCGGGATGGTTGGCGCTTCGCAGACTGCCCATCGGCGAGGTCTCCACGCCCTGTCACCGCCAGCCCGGCGGCGAGGATGTTCTTGGCCGCGTTCACGTCGGCGTGGTCCTGGTGCCCGCAGGCGACGCACCGGAAGACCGCTTGGCTCTCGCGGGACTCCCGGGCGACGTGCTTGCAGGCGTTGCAGGTTTGCGACGTGTACGCGGGGTTGACCTTGACGATCTTTGTTCCGTGGTAGCGAGCGGCATGCTCCAACTTCAGCAGGAACCCGCCCCAGCCTTTGGCGAGGATGGCCCGGTTCAGGCCGGCCTTTTGGCGGACCTTGCGGCCAGGCTGCTCGATAGAGCCCCTGGCGCTGGCGGTCATGTTCTTGATCCGCAGGCCCTCGACGGCGACCAGGCCGTGGTCGCGGACGAGCCGCACTGATGCCTGCGCGGCGAAGTCGGCCCGCCGGTTACGGATGCGGGCGTTGAGCCGTGCGAGCTCAGCACGTACCGTGTCGCGGCGGTTCGACCGACGGTTGCGGCCGTGAACGTGCAACGACCGCGACAGGCGTTGCTGCAACCGCTTGAGCCTCGCCACCTCGCCGTGGGTGACGAAGGACCGGTCATGCAGGCCGCCGCCGGAGGCCACACCGACCACCACACCCCGGTCCACGCCGGTCGGCGGTTTTCCGTTCGGGGCCACCTCGGTCACGCCGTCCTCGACGCAGAAGGAGATGTACCAGCGTCCACCGTCGCGGGAGACGGTGGCGTTACGGATGACGCCGCCGAGCGGACGGGTCCAGCGGAACCTGACCGGCCCGAACTTCGGCAGCCGCACCTCGCCCCAACGACGGTTGAGTCGCCGCACGGCAATGTGGCGGGGGTCGGGAAACCGGAACGACGGGGCGGTACGCGTCCTGGACCGCCACCGCACCTTCCACGTGCCATGCGCCTTACACGCCCGTTCCAGGTCCCGCAGGGTCTGCTGCAACGTATGCGAGGGCGCATCGGCCAGCCACGCACAGCCCGGGTCCCTCTTCGCCTCGGCCACCTGCCGAGCCTGCTCCACGTAGCCGATGAACACGCCACGACGGTGGTACTCACGGCGCTGCTCCAACGCCGTGTTCCACACCGCCCGGCACGCTGCGCCGACCTGTTCGGCGTAGCCGGCCTGCTCATCGGTGAACGCGAGCAGGTAGCGCCGCCCGGTCAGCATTCAACGAACTTTCTGCTGCTCAACGTACCGCTTCACCACCGCCGGCAAAGCACCTCCGGTGGGCGCCACAAAGTACGAGTTCGCCCACAAGGTGGGCAGCCGCGAGCGCAGCGACGCGAACTCCTGCCGCAGCACCCCAGACATACGCCCCTTGGCGGCCTTCGACAAGCTTGCGAGTGCCGAACTGCGGATCGACCTCGACCAGCAGGTCCACCTGGCCGGGCATGACATCCACAGCCACCAGCCACGCCCCCTTCTCCTCGACCACCTCGCGGACGAACTGCCCGAGCCGTTCCCCACTCCGAGCGCAAAGCACCCGCCGCGGGCGCTTCTGACACACCACGCTGGGAGTCGCACCGAAAGACCCACGGCTAAGCCAGGGACCGATGCGCTAGGCACGTCGATCACCTCATCCCACCATGCCGGTACGACACCTCACCCCATCCACGGTCAGGCGAGGCGGGAGTCGAGCAGGTCCAGGGCCTCGGGGACGGTGTCCGCCACGAGGAGGAGGTCGAGGCCGGCGGGTTTGAGGAAGTGCTGGGTGGCGAGGGTGCGCAGCCAGTCCAGCAGGGGGCGGTAGAAGCCGTCGGCGTCGACCAGCACCATCGGCTTGCTGTGCAGGGCCAGCGTGGCGGTGGTCCACACCTCGAACAGCTCGTCCAGGGTGCCGAGGCCGCCGGGCAGCGCGACGAACCCGTCCGACTTGTCGATCATCAGGGTCTTGCGGCTGGCCATCCCGTCGGTCACCAGCAGCTCGTCGGAGGCGAGGTCGGCGACCTCCAGGTCGACCAGGGCCTGAGGAATGATGCCGAGGGTGTACCCGCCGGCGCCCCGCGCCCCGTCCGCCACCGCGCCCATCATGCCGACGCAGCCGCCGCCGCTGACCAGGGTGTGCCCGCGCCGGGCCAGCTCCGCGCCGGTCTCGGTCGCCAGGTCCAGCCAGCGCAGGTCCAGCTTTCGGGAGGAGGCGCAGAAAACGCAGATCGCGGCCACCGGTCAGCCCTGCCCCGCCGGGCGCTCGGGCGCGGCCTCGGCGGCGGCCTGCTGGTCGGCGGCGACCCGGGCGACCGCCTCCTCGCGGATCGCCTCCTGCTCGGCGGAGAGGACCGCCTCGGCCTCCACGATGTGCCGGACCGCCTCGTCGACGTCGTCGGTGACGCAGATCAGGTCCAGATCGGTCGGGCCGATCTTGCCGTCGGCGACCATGGCGTCCCGCAGCCAGTCGAGCAGGCCCCGCCAGTAGTCGGCGCCCATCAGCACCACCGGGAAGCGGGTGACCTTGCCGGTCTGCACCAGGGTGAGCGCCTCGAAGAGCTCGTCCATGGTGCCGAAGCCGCCCGGCAGCACCACGAACGCCTGCGCGTACTTGACGAACATGGTCTTGCGGGCGAAGAAGTAGCGGAAGTCGATGGCCAGGTCGACCCAGTCGTTGAGGCCTTGCTCGAACGGCAGCTCGATGCCGAGCCCGACGGAGAGCCCGCCCGCCTCGCTGGCGCCTCGGTTGGTCGCCTCCATCACGCCCGGGCCGCCGCCGGTGATCACCGCGTACCCGGCCCGGGCCAGTGCGCCGCCCAGTTCCTCGGCCATCCGCCACTCGGGGCTGTCCGGCTTGCTGCGGGCCGAACCGAAGACGCTGACCGCGGGCGGCAGGTCGGCCAGGGTGTCGAAGCCCTCGACGAACTCCGACAGGATGCGCAGCGCCCGCCAGGCGTCCTTGGTCTTCCAGTCGCCCCGACCCCGGGAGTCCAGCAGCCGCTGGTCCGCGGTGCTGGTCGGGATGGCCCGGTTGCGCAGCGTCACGGCGCCCCGGTGCCGCTCCGCGCCCGGGCCGCGACCGGGCTGGCGCCCGTTGCTCTGGCTCATGGAGCCACCGTAGTGGAGGCACGCCGGTCGGGTGCGGAGGCCGGCGCGCCGGCGAAATTCTTCGCGATCTTGGGCAACTAATTCGGTCGCTCGTACGTCTTACTATTCACATACGGGGTATGCCCCGGCGCGTGGCCTTCGGGGGAGGAGCAGGCGTTGATCAGCAACACCGAGATGATCCGGATCCGCCGGCAGATGCAGCGGCGGATCCGCGACGTGGTGGCCGAGCGCCGCCGTGCCCGGATGATGGAAGCCCACCAAACCGACCTCACCGGCGAGCCCAGCGAGACGGACTCCTCGCTGACCACGACCGCCTGACGGCCCGCCGGCACGACCTCGGGGGGTCCGCGTCGGTGACGCGGACCCCCCGATCGCATCTTCCGGGCCGGCTCAGGCGGAGGCGAGCCAGCGGTGCAGGGTGGCCGCGCCGTCGCGGATCTTGGTCAGCTCGACGTGCTCGTCCTTGTGGTGGGCCAGGTTCGGGTCGCCGGGGCCGAAGTTCAACGCCGGGATCCCCATGGCCGCGAACCGGGCCACGTCCGTCCAGCCCAGCTTGCCGATCGGCGCGGCACCGACCGCGGCCAGGAACTCCTGAGCCGGCGGGTTGTCCAGGCCCGGGGCCGCACCGGCCGCCGCGTCGGTGATCGCCAGGTCGAAGCCGGCGAAGACCTCGCGCAGGTGCGCCTCGGCCGCCGCCGGGTCGCGGTCCGGGGCGTACCGGTAGTTGACCTCGATCTCGCAGCGGTCCGGGATGACGTTGCCGGCCACCCCGCCGGTGATCCGCACCGCGTTCAGGCCCTCGCGGTAGTCGCAGCCCTCGATGGTCACCCGGCGCGCCTCGTACGCGCCCAGCCGGCGCAGCACCTCACCGGCGCCGTGGATGGCGTTCACCCCGTGCCAGGACCGCGCCGCGTGGGCCCGCTCGCCGTGCGTGGTGACGATCGCCCGCATGGTGCCCTGGCAGCCGGCCTCGACGAGGCCGTACGTCGGCTCCAGCAACACCGCGAAGTCGGCCTGGAGCCACTCCGGGTGGGCCTGGGAGACGAGGGTGAGCCCGTTGTACTGCGACTCGATCTCCTCGGCCTCGTAGCAGAAGTACGTCACGTCGTAACGCGGGTCCGGCAGGGTCACCGCGAGGTGCAGCGCGAAGGCCACCCCGGACTTCATGTCCGAGGTGCCGCAGCCGTACATCAGGTCGCCGCGCATGGTCGACGGGAAGTTGTCGTTGAGCGGGACGGTGTCCAGGTGACCGGCGAGCACCACCCGCTGCGCCCGGCCCAGGTCGGTACGCGCCATCACCGTGTTGCCGTGCCGGAAGGTGGTCAGGTGCGGCACGCCCCGCAGCACCTCCTCGACGCAGTCGGCAATCGCCTTCTCGTTGAGGGAGACGGACTCTATGTCGACCAGCGCGCGGGTGAGCGCCACCGGATCAGCCAAGACCTCGGGGGTCAGCGGGTTCTGCATGTGTCGCACGGTACCGTCATTTTCGTGACGACCGCACAGTCTGCCTGGGGCATCGGCCTGGCCACGATCACCGCTGACGACCAGGTGCTCGACACCTGGTACCCGACCGGCAAGCTGGGACTCGGCGAGCTGCCGCTGGTCCCCGGGGAGGACCAGGCCGACGTGCTCGACCTGCCGCCCGGCGCGATCGGCGAGCGGGCGCTGCCCGGCCTGCGTACGGTCCAGGTGATCACCGTGATCGGCTCGCTGGACGACCCGATCAAGGACGCCGCCGACGCGTACCTCAGGTTGCACCTGCTCTCCCACCGCCTGGTGCGGCCCAACGAGCTCAACCTCGACGGCATCTTCGGCAAGCTGGCCAACGTGGCCTGGACCTCGGCCGGCCCGTGCCCCCCGGAGCGGGTGGACGAGCTGCGCGTCATCGAGCGCGCCGCCGGCCGCCACCTGGCCGTGTACGGGGTGGACAAGTTCCCCCGGATGACCGACTACGTGGTCCCCTCCGGCGTGCGGATCGCCGACGCGGACCGGGTCCGGCTCGGCGCGCACCTGGCCGCCGGCACCACCGTGATGCACGAGGGCTTCGTCAACTTCAACGCCGGCACGTTGGGCACCTCGATGGTCGAGGGGCGGATCGTGCAGGGCGTGGTGGTCGGCGACGGCTCCGACATCGGTGGCGGCGCGTCCATCATGGGCACCCTCTCCGGCGGCGGCACCGAGAAGGTGCGGATCGGCGAGCGGAGCCTGGTCGGCGCGAACGCCGGCATCGGCATCTCGCTCGGCGACGACTGCGTGGTGGAGGCGGGTTGCTACGTCACTGTCGCCTCCAAGATCACTCTGCCGGACGGCCGGGTGGTCAAGGCCCGCGAGCTCTCCGGAGTGGACGGCCTGCTCTTCTGGCGCAACTCGGTGACCGGCGCGCTGGAGGCGAAGCCGCGTACCGGCCGGGGCATCGAGCTGAACGCGGCGCTGCACGCCAATGATTGACGGCGGACGAAACCGATGGCCTCGATGAAGGAACGCATGCTCGCCGGCGAGCTCTACATCGCCGACGACCCCGAGATCATCGCCGACCTGGATCGGGCCGCCCGGCTCACCGAGCGCTTCAACACCAGCTCCGCCGACGACCCGGCGGGACGGCTCGCCGCGCTGCGCGAACTGCTCGGCTCGGTCGGCGAGGACACCTGGGTGCGGCCGCCGTTCTACTGCGACTACGGCTGGCAGACCCACATCGGGCCGCGCAGCTTCGTCAACTTCAACGCGGTCTTCCTCGACGTCGCCCGGATCACCATCGGCGCGGACGTCCAGGTCGGACCGAACGTCCAGCTCCTCACCGCCACCCATCCCGTCGAACCGGAGGCCCGACGAGCCAAGTGGGAGGCGGCGAAGCCGATCACCATCGGCGACAACGTCTGGCTCGGCGGTGGGGCCATCGTGCTGGCCGGCGTCACCATCGGCGAGAACACGGTGGTCGGTGCGGGCGCCGTGGTGACCCGGGACCTTCCCGCCAATGTGGTGGCGCTCGGCAATCCCGCTCGACCGGTACGCACCCTCGAACAGCCCACCTGAGGTGCCAGAACGCTGCCGCTCCGGGCGAGCCCGTCACCCCGGCAGCGGGTCGGTCAGCCGGACCACCAGGTCGGCGTGGTCGGCGGTGGCCGCTACCCGGCGGGCGTTCGCCTCGTCGCTGCCCAGCGCCCAGGCGCGCGCCTGCTCCGGGGTCTTCCCGTACGCCTCGTGCCGGGCCGTCAACCGGCGTATCCGCAGGTCGGCATCGAGGTCCAGGAACCAGACCTCGTGCAGCAGCGTGCGCACCTCCTCCCACGGGTCGTCGCGAAGCAGCAGGTAGTTGCCCTCGGTGACCACCAGCCGGACCTCGGGCGGCACCTCGATCGCCCCGGCTACCGGCTCCTCCAGGTCACGACGGAACAGCGGCGCCCAGACCGAGGTCGGCTCGAGCCGGCGCAGCCGGCGCAGGGTGGAGACGAACCCGTTGACGTCGAAGGTGTCCGGGGCGCCCTTGCGCCCCTCCCGCCCGATCCGGACCAGCGCCGACTGGGCCAGGTGGAAACCGTCCATCGGCACCAGCCGGGCGATCGGCCCCACCTCGGCGACGATCCGCTCGGCCAGGGTGGACTTGCCCGCCCCGGGTGCGCCGGCGATGCCGAGCAGCTGCCGCGGGCCGGCGTCGGCCAGGGCCCGCGCCCGGGCCACCAGCTCGTCGAGGGGGAGCTCCCGCGCCGGCGGCATCAGCCGAGCACCGGCTCACTGATGGTGAACCGGGCCTCGACCGCCGCCTGCACCGGCTGCGGAGACGGGTCCAGCTCCAGCTCGGGCGGGGCGCCACCGGGCCCGCCACCCCGGGCGGCGGCGGCCCGGGCGAACATCGGCGGCGCGGCGGACAGCCCGCTGTCGGACAGCTCCAGCAGCCCGGTGATCCGGGCGCCGAGCGCCTCCGCGTACTCCCGGGCCCGGGCCAGCGCGTCCCCGATGGCGGCGTGCCGCGCCTCCCGGTACGTCGGGCTGTCCGGCCGGAGCGACCACCACGGGCCGGCCACCTCGACCTGGTCCTGGTCGGCCAGGCGGAGCATCAGCTCGCCGAGCGCGGTGAAGTCGCCGACGGTGACGGTCGTGCTGACGCTGCCGCGGTAGGCCACCACCCGCTCACCGGACCGCTTCGTCTCCGGCCACACCCGGAGCTGGCCGGTCTCCCGCCGCTCCACGGTCGGCTCAGCGCGGTCCAGCAGCACCCGGACGGCGGCGGCCCGCTCGGCCAGCCTGGCGAGGGTGGTCTCCCGGCTGCGGTCCCGGGCGGTCGCGGTCACCGTGAAGCGGGCCAGCTCGGGAGCGACCTCCCGGTACGCCTCACCGCGTACCGCCACGACCGGTGCGTCCACCATGCCTCTCACCCTATGACCTGTCCGCGGTGCCCGGCGCCCGGCTCAGGCAGGATCGGGCGGCTGCGGCAGGTGCCCGGTGTAGGTGACGCCACCGGCCGTCATCCGGCAGCCGGTCAGGTGACCACCGGCCGCCCCCAACTGCCGCAGGTAGGCCAGCTCCCCCGCGTGGTCGGCGGTGGCCGGGAACTCGCGCTGGTGGGTGTCGAACGAGCGCTCCGCCAGTGCCGCGCGGGCGGTCCGCCCCTCGTCCAGCCGGGCGGTCAGGGCGGCGGCGTCCCCGGCCCGCAGCGCGGCGGCCAGCTCGTCGAGGACCGCGCGGACGGACGCGAGACCGGTCAGCACGTCGCCCCGGTTGCCGAGCAACATGTTGGCGGTCCGCTGCGCCGGCCCGCCGGCCACCCGGGTGCCGTCGGCGAAGCTCCCGGCGGCGAGGGCGAGCACGGCGTCGCGCAGCGCCGACCGCTGCACCGCCCCGGCCAGCGCACCGGCCAGCAGGTGCGGCACGTGCGAGCTGAGTGCCGCCGCGGCGTCGTGCTCGGGCGCGGACATCGGCACCACCCGGGCCTGGAGCACCTCGATCAGCAGCGCCGCGAGTCGACGGAACGCGGCCATCCCGTTCGGGCCGGGGCAGAGCACCCAGGCGGCCCCGACGAGCAGGCCGGGATCGGCCGCGGCCAGCCCGGCCCGGTCCGCGCCGGCCATCGGGTGACCAGGGACGAACCGGTGCCCGAGCCCCTGCACCGTGGCGGCGGTGGCCACCTCCGCTTTCGTGCTGCCCACGTCGGTGAGCACGCACTCGTCACCGGTGGCGGCGGCCACCCGGGGCAACATCTCGGGCAGGGTGGGCAGCGGACCGCAGAGGAACACCAGGTCCCGGCCGGCCACCGCCTCCTCGACGGTGTCCGGGCACGGTACGCCCCACCGGCGCGCGTGCCCCCGGGTGACCGGATCCGGATCCCAGCCGGCCACGTCCAGCCCGGCGTCCCGCAGCCGCAGCAGCAGCGAGCCGCCGATCAGTCCGGTGCCGACCACCGCGGCGCGGACGCCGACCACCGCGGGGTCGACGCCGGCTGGGCCGCCCCGCTCGGTCACGCCGCCCGTCACCGCCACCGCCCGGGCGTCAGTCACGCAGCCGGTCGGCGACCGCCGCGACGTGCTCGTCGGACTCGGTCAGCGCGGCCCGGACGTGCCGGGCGCCGGCCGGCCCGTAGAAGACGCCGGCGGCGACGAGGATGCCCCGGCGGGCCAGCCAGTCGACCGTGTCCCAGCAGTCCTCGTTTCGGGTCATCCAGAGGTAGAGCCCGGCCTCCGAGTGCTCGACGGTGAAGCCGGCGCCGGTGAACGCGGCGCGCAGCCGCTCCCGCCGGGCCCGGTACCGCTCCCGCTGCTCGTCGGCGTGCGCCTGGTCGCCCAGCGCGGCCACCATCGCCGCCTGCACCGGGGCAGGGACGATCATGCCGGCGTGCTTACGGATCTTGAGCAGCTCGGCCACCAGCGCCGGGTCACCGGCGACGAACCCGGCCCGGTAGCCGGCCAGGTTGGAGCGCTTGGAGAGCGAGTGCACCGCCAGCACGCCCTCGTACGATCCGCCGCAGACGTCGGGCGAGAGGATCGAGACCGGCTCGGCGTCCCAGCCCAGCGGGAGGTAGCACTCGTCGCTGGCGACCACCGCCCCGCGCTCGCGGGCCCAGTCGACCACCTTGCGCAGGTGGGCGGCGGGCAGCACCCGCCCGGTCGGGTTGCCGGGCGAGTTGACCCAGACCAGGCGTACCCGGGGGGTCGGCCCGACCGCGGTCAGCGAGTCGGCGCGCACCGTGGTGGCGCCGACCAGCCGGGCCCCGTCCTCGTAGGTCGGGTAGGCGATGGCGGGCACCACGACCACGTCACCGGGGCCGACGCCGAGCAGCGTGGGCAGCCAGGCGACCAGCTCCTTGGAGCCGATCGTCGGCAGCACGCCGAGCCCGTCGAGGCCCGCGCCGCAGGCCCGGGACACCCAGGCCGCGATGGCGCCGCGCAGCGCGGGGGTGCCCGCGGTCAGCGGGTAGCCCGGCGCGTTCGACGCGTCGGCGAGGGCCTGCCGGATCACCGGAGGCACCGGGTCGACCGGCGTGCCCATCGAGAGGTTGATGAGACCGCCCGGGTGCGCCGCGGCCGTCGCGGCCGCGGCGTCCAGGGTGTCCCAGGTGAAGTCGGGCAGCCGCGACGAGACCGGCGCGGGCCGGTTCAGTGGCCCTCTCCGCGCGGCGGCTGGGCGGCCACGAACGACGCGTCCTTCTCCACCTTGCCGATCTTGGAGGCGCCGCCGGGTGAACCCAGGTCCTCGAAGAACTCGTAGTTCGCCCCGGTGTAGTCCTTCCACTGCTCCGGGACGTCGTCCTCGTAGAAGATCGCTTCGACCGGACAGACCGGCTCACAGGCACCGCAGTCGACGCACTCGTCGGGGTGGATGTAGAGCATCCGGTTGCCCTCGTAGATGCAGTCGACCGGGCACTCCTCGATGCATGCCTTGTCGAGCACATCCACGCACGGCTCGGCGATGATGTAGGTCACCGGTCTTCTCCTCCGCAAGACTCATCGCGATCACCCGCGACGGTAAGAGCCTAGTATCTCGCCGGGGAGGGGGTCGATCGTGCTCCGACAGCAGGATGTGGGACACCGGATCGTGGTCCGCCGGATTGTGGGTATTCGCGAAGGCCGGCCGCTGTTCACCGACGCACTCGGCGAGCTCGTCGAACTGAGCGAGACCCATATCACGCTCGCCACCGAGACGGGCCGGCTCCAGGTCCCGGTCGGCGAGGTGCACCGCGCGAAGCGCGTACCGCCGGCCCGCCGGCCCACCGCCGCCGCGGTGGTCGCCCTCGAGCTGGCCGCCGACGAGGCGTGGCCCGCCCCGGTACGCGAACGGCTCGGCGACTGGCTGCTGCGCAGCGCGGACGGCTGGACCGGCCGGGCCAACTCGGCGCTCCCGGTCGGCGACCCGGACCGCCCGCTGCCCGCCGCGCTCGACGCGGTGCAGCGCTGGTACGCCGAGCACGGCCAGCCAGCCCTGGTGAACACCCCGCTGCCGCTGGCCGCGCCGGTCGGCGCGGAGCTGGAGGCGCGGGGCTGGGACGCTCGACCGCCGGTGCTGGTGCAAACCGTCCCGCTCGGCGCGCTGCTGCCCGGCCGGGCCGACCTGCCGCCGGTCGAGCTGACCACCACCCCGTCGGACGACTGGCTGACCGTCGCCGCCGGACGCAAGGGCGGCCTGCCGGACGCCGCGCGACACGTGCTCACCGCGGTGGAGCGGATCCGCTTCGCCCAGGTCCACCTGGACGGGCGGTTGCTCGCCGTCGGCCGGGGCACGGTGACCGGGCAGGGGCGCTGGCTCGGCCTGACCCTGATCGAGGTGCTGCCCGAGGCCCGCCGGCAGGGGCTGGCCGGCCGGGTGATCCGGTCGCTGGTCGACTGGGGCGTGGCGGAGGGTGCCACGCACGCCTTCCTCCAGGTGGAGCAGCGCAACACCCCCGCCGTGGCCCTCTACCGGGGGCTCGGCTTCACCACCCACCACACGTACCTGACCCGGGTCGCCCCGGCCTGACCGGCACGGGTCAGCGGCGGACGATCTTGCGCGGCTTCGCGGCCTTCAGCTCCGCGTACCGCTTGAGCTGCTGGGAGCGGTAGTCCCGACCCAGCGCGGTCAGGGTCAGGAAGCCCACCAGCACCCCGGCCGCCGTGGCGGCCAGGTAGAGCCAGATCTGCGCGAAGAAGAGCCCGGCGCCCCCGCCGAACGGGTTCTCCCCGACCAGCAGCGGGCCGACGAACACGGTCAACGCCAGGGCCACCGCGACCCCGCCGGCCAGGTCGGCGAGCCAGCGGCCCACCGGACGGTCCCGCCCCCAGCGGAACGCGACCACGGCCAGGATCAGCCCGATCGCCAGGAACATCAGCCACGAGACCCGATCGGCGGCGGCGTCGTCGTTCGGGAAGCCGAACTTGATGACCAGCCGGGCCACCACATTGACCACGAACAGCGCCGCCGCCAGCACGCCGATCGCGCGCCACCGCTCCCTCATCGCACGCCTCCCGCCGTACGCCCGCCCCACGGCAGGCTCCTGGCAGGAATATCTACCACCGCGACCGGTGCCGCGTCTGCACCCTCAGCGAGGCGCGGGCGGCGGCACCACGAGCTGCCGGAAGCCCAGCACCGCGAAGGTGACCGCGCCCGCCACGACCAGCGCGAGGCCGAGCACGTTGTCGCTGGGGAGCGCGAGGTCCCCCTCGGTGGTCCGGGTGCCACCCGCGAGGATCACCACGAACCACGGCAGGGCGGCCAGCGCCACCGCCCACCGGGTCCCGACGGCGGCGTGCGCGAACCAGCCCACCAGCACCGTCAGGACGACCACCGCGGCGAGGCCGCCCAGCGTGGCGGAGAGGCCGACCACCGCCTTCGGCAGGCCACCGGCCCGACCCTTGACCACCTCCCAGGCCCAGGTGGCGAAGAGCAGCTCCAGCACCGCGGCGAGCACGCCCGCCCAGACCGTCACCACGCCGCCGGCGATCCGCAGGGCGAGGTCGAGGGCCCGCCCCGACCGGGCGGGCGCGGCGGGCTGCTGATCGGGGGCGACCGACATCGGTACGGCCGGCAGCGTCACCGGAGGCCGGCCGCCGCGACCGGGGACCGGTCCGGCCCGTCCAGCGCCAGCCCGGCGAAGAGGTCGTCCTCCCAGCCGTACGGGCCGTTGCCCGGGCCCTTCTCGCCGACCGCGAGGGTGAAGTACTCCACGCCCATGAACTCGGCGCCGAAGTTGCCGGCGATCGAGTAGAGCCAGGAGGTGGCCGGGATCTGGGTGGCGTGCGCCCGCATCGCCGCCTCCTTGGCGACGTGCTGGTCGGTGGCGTCGATCCGCGCGGCGATCTCCGGGTCCGGGGTGCCGAAGGGCAGCTCGTCGGCGCTCTCGATGCCGGCGAACGGGTTGTCCGCGGACTCGGTGAAGGCGTCCAGGCCGGCCGCCAGCACGCTGCGCGGCATGGCCGTCCAGTAGACCTTCGCCGGGGCGAACCCCTCGGCGGCGGCCCGTTCGACGGCGCGCATCGCCACCCGGTGCGCCTGGATGTGGTCGGGGTGGCCGTAGAAGCCGTTCGGGTCGTACGTGATCATGACCTGCGGACGGATCTCGCGCATGACCTCCACCAGGTGACCGGCGGCCTCGTCGAGGTCGGCCTGCCAGAAGGCCCGGGGGTGCTCGTTGGTGGCGAGGCCCATCATGCCGGAGTCGCGGTAGCGGCCCGCCCCGCCGAGGAAGCGGTGGTCGGTGACGCCGAGCGCGGCGCAGGCAGCGGCCAGCTCACCGATCCGGTAACCGCCGAGCTGGTCGGCCTCGGCCGCGGCGAGCTGGGCCAGCTCCGGTACGTGGATCTCGCCCTCCTCGCCGAGCGTGCAGGTCACCAGGGTGACGTGGGCGCCGGTGGCGGCGTAGTGGGCCATCGTCGAGCCGGTGCCGATGGACTCGTCGTCGGGATGCGCGTGGACCAGCAGAAGGCGTCGATCGGGCAGGGTCGTCACGACCGTCACTCTATCCGGCGGTCCTGCCTTGCCGACGTTTACGCGTCCGCGCAGGTCGGCCACATCACGCCCGACGCGCGCCTACGATCCGAAGCGTGGACTTTCCCGAGCTGGCCGCCCGTACCCGTCGGTTCAGCCACGGGGCGCCGCGCGCCGTTTCCGTCGCGGACGACGGCTCCCGGGTGATCTTCCTGCGCTCCTCCGGACCGGAGGATCCGGCCGACGCGCTCTGGCTGCTGGACGTCACCTCCGGCGAGGAGCGGCTGGTCGCCGACCCGGCGGTGCTGCTCGGCTCGGACGGCGACGCCACCGCGCTCTCGCCGGGCGAGCGGGCGCTGCGCGAGCGGCTGCGGCTGGCCGCCGCCGGCATCGGCTCGTACGCCCTGGACGCCGCCGGCCGGGTGGCCGCGTTCGCCCTGGCCGGCCGGCTGTTCCGGGCCGACCTGGTGCACGGCGACGTGGTCGAGGTGACCGCGGTCGGCCCGGTGATCGACCCGCGTCCCGATCCCACCGGCGAGCGGCTGGCCTACGTCACCGACGCCGCCGAGGGGGTCCGCCGGGGCCAGTTGCGGGTGGTCGAACCGGACGGCACGGACAACCTCCTCGCCGGCGAGGACAGCGGCGTGACCTGGGGGCTCGCCGAGCACATCGCGGCGGAGGAGTTCCACCGGTTCCGCGGCTACTGGTGGGCGCCGGACGGGCGTTCGGTGCTGGCCGCCCGGGTGGACGAGTCCCGGCTGCCGCACTGGCACCTGCACGACCCGGCCGACCCGGCGAGCCCGCCGACGACCGTCGCGTACCCCCGGGCGGGTGGGCCGAACGCGCAGGTCAGCCTGCACCTGCTCGACCTCGACGGCGGCTGGGTCGACGTGCACTGGGACCGGGAGACCTATCCGTACCTGACCTCGGTCGACTGGGCGGACGGCGGGCCGCTGATCACCGTGCTGCGCCGGTCCCAGCAGCACGGCCTGGTGCTCGCGGTGGATCCGCGGACCGGCGAGACGCAGGTGCACGCCGAGCTGGCCGACCCGCGCTGGGTGGAGCCGATCCCCGGCACCCCGGCGCACCTGCCCGACGGCCGGGTGCTGGTCGGCGGTGAGCTCGCCCACGACGGGTACGACGCTCGCTGCCTGTTCGCCGACGGCACCCTGCTCACCCCGCCGTCGCTCTACGTGCGCCGAGTGGTGGGGCGGCTGCCCGCCGGGCCGAACGCCCCGGCGGAACTGCTGGTGGAGGCGAGCGAGGGGGAGCCGAGCCAGCGCCACCTCTACCGGGTCCGGACGGTGATCGGCGGCGGCGTGGACGCCCGCCGGATGGGCAGCGACCCGGGCTGGCACACCGCGGCGATCGGCGGCGCCACCCTGGTGGTCGGCGTCGCCTCGCTGGAGCACCCGGGTACCCGCTGGCGGGTGTGGCACGGCGACCGCGAGGTGGGCGAGCTGCGCTCGCTGGCCGCGCCCCCGCCGTACGCGCCCCGGCCCACCATGGTCCGGGTGACCGACCGGCGGCTGCCCAGCGCGGTGCTCTACCCGATCGAGCACGTCAAGGGCACGAAGCTACCGGTGCTGCTGGACGTCTACGGCGGGCCGGGGCACCAGGAGGTGATCGCCGCCCGGTCGGCGTGGCTGGAACGGCAGTGGTGGGCCGAGCAGGGCTTCGCGGTGGTGACGATCGACAACCGGGGCACCCCGGGCATCGCCCCGTCGTTCGAGAAGGCGATCCACCGGCGGATGGCGGACGTGATCCTGACCGACCAGGTGGACGCGCTGACCGCGCTCGCCGGCAAGCACCCGGACCTGGACCTGGATCGGGTGGCGGTGCGCGGCTGGTCGTTCGGCGGCTGGCTGGCGGGGCTGGCGTTGCTGCGCCACCCGGAGCTGTTCCGCTGCGCGGTGGTCGGCGCACCGGTCACCGACTGGACGCTGTACGACACCGCGTACACCGAGCGCTACCTGGGCATGCCGGACGACGGGATGGACGTCTACGCCCACCACTCGCTGGTGGAGCTGGCCGCCGAGCCGGTCGGCGACCCGGCGCACGCCCGGCCGATGTTATTGGTGCACGGCCTGGTCGACGACAACGTGCTGGCCGCGCACACGCTGCGCCTCTCGGCGGCGCTGCTGGGCGCCGGCCGGCCGCACGCGGTGCTGCCGCTGACCGGGGCCAGCCACATGGCCGCCGGCGGCGTCGCCGAACGCCTGCTCCGCCTGGAGCTGGACTTCCTCCGCCGGCACCTGTGAGGAGGGGCCCCTTCTCCACGCCTGGCGTCGAGAAGGGGCCCCTGCTTTCAGGCCGTCACTGCTTCACGTAGGCGTTCACGAAGCTGGTCCAGCCGAAGATGCTGCCGATGAAGACGCCGCCGGCCTTCTCGCCGTGGGCGACGGAGACGACCTCGTTGTACAGCGGCACCGCCGGCGCCGATTCCTTCATGAGCCGCTCGTCCAGCTTGCTCCACTCGTCGGCCTGCTTGGCCGGGTCGAGCGCGAGCACCCGGTCGAACTCGGCGTTGATGGCGTCGTTGTTGAGCTGGGACGTGTTGCTGTTGCCCTCGGCCTTGATGTTGCGGCCGTCGAAGAGCACCGGCAGGATCGACGCGCCGCTGGGCCAGTCGGCCGCCCACGAGTCGACCCAGAGGTCCCACGGGTTGCTCTTCTTCTTCACGAAGTCGAGGTAACCGTCCTCCGGGATCGGCTTGACGGTGACGGTGAAGCCGGCCTTCTCCAGGGCGTTCTTGACCTGGGTCGCCGTCTCCTGCGACGGGGTGTCGTCGGAGGTGCCGAGCACCAGGTTCACCGTCTTGCCGGCGAGCAGCGCCTTCGCCTTGTCCGGGTTGCCGCTGTCACCGGCCGGGTACGCGTCGAACTTCTTGTAGCCGAGCGTGGTGGGCGGCAGCAGCGTGGTCAGCGGCACGGCGCCGTACGGGCCGCCGAGGTTCTTGGTGATGCTGCTCCGGTCGATCGCGTAGTTGATCGCCTGCCGCACGGACAGGTCGGTGACCTTGGAGGTGTTGATGCTCAGCCGGTACGCGTTCGGCGTGGCCGCGACGATCATCCGCTCCTTGAGCGCGGCGTCGCCGGTGACCTTGGCGATCAGCTCCGTCGGCACGCCACCGGTGGCGACCGCCGCGGCGTCGTTGCCGGTGCCGGCGAGCACCCGGTTGGTCTGGGTGGCGTTGTCCGCGCCGAACGACCAGATGAACTTGTCCGGGTAGGCGTGCCGCACCGGGTCCGTCGCCGGGTCCCAGTTCGGGTTGCGCTCGAGCACCATCTCCACACCGGGCTGGTGCTTGGTGATCTTGTACGGCCCGGACGAGAACGGCTGCATGTCGAGGTTGACGCCGGTGTCCTTGTCCGGCGGCAGCGGCGCGGTGGCCGGCAGCGACGCGGCGAACGGCAGGTCACAGCGCGGCTTGTCGAACTCGAAGCGCAGCGTGCGGTCGTCCGGCGTGCTGAGGCCCGGCGGGAGCGACGTCTTGTTGGCCTTGAAGTTCCACTTGGTGTCGTACTGCGGGCTGTCGGCCAGCCATTCCTGAAGGTAGGTCGGGCCACCGGTCAGGTCTGGGTCGAACGAGCGGGCGATGCCGTAGGCGATCTCCTTGGAGGTGATCGGCCGGCCGTCCTCGAACTTCACCCCCTGCTTGATCTTGAATTCCCAGACCTTGCAGTCGTTGTTCACGTTCTTGCCGGGGGTCTCGGCCAGGTCGCCGACCAGGGTCACGTTGCCCTTGCCGTCGTCCTTGAAGGTGGTGAGGTAGCGGGCGTAGAGCTGGCTCCCCATCAGGCCGGCGAACGAGTAGACCCGCTGCGGGTCCAGGTGGGAGATCTTGTTCTCCCGCAGGATGTAGAAGGTCCCGCCCTTGGCGGCACCGGGCACCTCCGGTGCCGGGCCCAGCGAGTCCTTGGGGTCGGTCGCGATGGCGCCGGTGCGCGCCTTGTTGGTGTCCACGCCGTTGTCGTTGTCGCCGGTGTTCTTGCTGCATGCACTGAGGGCAACCACCAGTGCCATCGCACCGCCCATGGCGGTGGCGAGTCTTGCTCGCATACTCACTCCTCCGGGTCCGATGAAGGAAAGCTTCGCCTAGCTTTCATCCGCGGTAAATTTCGAGCAGATAACGGGGCCACAACGATCGACCACCCACGACGCGGGAGGTCAGCCGAGGCGTACCCGTGGGTCGATGAACGCGTAGAGCAGGTCGACCACGATGTTCGCGACGACCACGAACAACGCCGAGATCAACACGGTGGCCATGATGGTCGGCAGGTCGCCCTGGCGGACGGCCTCCACGGCCGTGCGACCCAGCCCCTGGATGCCGAACGTGGTCTCCGTGATGACCGTGCCGCCGAGCGCCGCACCCACGTCCAGGCCGGCGATCGTCACAATGGGCGTGATCGCCGCCCGCAGCGCGTGCCGCCCGTAGACCTTCGGTTTCGACATGCCCTTGGCCCGGGCCGTCCGCACGAAGTCCTCGGACAGCGTCTCGAGCATCTGGGCCCGGGACAGCCGCGCGTAGATCGCGGAGAAGAGCAGGGCCAGGGTCACCCAGGCGAGCACCAGCCCGCGCGCCCACTCCACCGGATCGTCGAAGAGGGACACGTACCGCGGGGTCGGCAGGATCTTCAGCGAGTAGACGAAGATCAGCAACAGCACGGCACCGACGAAGTAGAGCTGCAACGAGGCGAAGGTCAGGGTGAGCCCGATCGAGATCCGGTCGAGCAGCGAACCTCTCCGGAGCGCCGAGATCATGCCGAGCCCCACCCCGATGGCGAGCCACAGCACCGCCGCCGGAATGACGATGTTCAACGTCACCGGCAGCACCCGGGCGAAGGTGTCGCTGACCGCCTCGCTGTTGACGTAGGAGTAGCCGAGACAGGGCGCCTCACACTTGCCACCCTGCGCACTGCCCAGGTCACGGCCGACGAAAATGCCCTTCATGTAGTTGACGTACTGCTGCGGCTTCGGGTCGTTCAGCCCAAGCTCGGTACGCACCCGTTCCAGGCGTTCGGCGTTGCAGTTCTTCGGGCACATCCCGGTCACCGGGTCGCGGGGCAGCGCGAAGAACATCAGGAAGCTGACGATGCTGACCGCGAGCAGCACCGAGACCGCCAGCAGCAGCCGCTTCAGCAGGAACCGCATCATGCGCCGTACCCCTTACCGTGACGACTTCGGGTCGAGCGCGTCGCGGAGCGCGTCGCCGAAGAGGTTGAACGCCAGCACCAGCGCGAAGATCGTGATGCCGGGGAAGAAGACGTAGGCCGGGTCGGTCTGCAGGTAGTCGATGCTGCGGTAGATCATCCGGCCGAAGCTGGGCACCGACTCGGGCAACCCGACGCCGAGGAAGGACAGCGCCGCCTCGCCCGTCACGTACGACGGCACGGCGAGCGAGAACGCCACCAGGATCGGGGCCCAGATGTTCGGCAGCAGTTGCCGGAACAGCATGTGTCCCAGCCCCGCCCCGCTGGCGCGGGCGGCCTCCACGAACTCCCGCTCGCGCAGCGACACCACCTGCCCGCGTACCAGGCGGGCGGTTCCGGTCCACCCGAAGGCGGCGAACACCACGATCAACGTGGTGACCGCGAACCAGGTCGGGATCGCGTCGCGGGGACCGTAGAAGCGCAGCGAGAACGTCGGCACCACGGCCAGCGCGAAGACGAGGAACGGCATCGCCAGTGCGACATCGGTGACCCAGCCGATCACGGCGTCGACCACACCGCCCAGGTAACCGGCGATGATCCCGAGCACCACGCCGATCGTCGTGGTCACCACGGCGGCCCCGAGCGCGATCAGCAGCGAGGTGCGGATGCCGTAGATCATCCGGATGAAGATGTCCCGGCCCAGGCCGGGTTCGAGGCCGAACCAGTGGTGGCCGCTGACCCCGCCCACGTAGCCGAGGGGCATCCCGGTGGCATCCAGCAGGTCACCGAACTGCTGGTTCGGCGACATCCCATAGAGCCGCTGGAGCAGCGGCGCGGCCAACGCCGCCAGCACGAACACGGCCAACACGATGCCGCTGATCAGGGCGGTACGGTCGCGTCGCAGCCGACTCCAGACCAGTTGGCCCGGTGAACGCCCGACGAGCTGCTTCTCCTCGGGGCCTTCACCGGTCGACTGGATCTCGGCCAGTGCCACGCCCTCGACCGGGGACAGGCTCACTTCGACACCTCCTCGGCGGTCGCGGCGACCGGTCCAGAGTCCTGGCTGATCGTTCCCGTCTCCGGGAAGTGGCAAGCAATGGCCTGGTTGCCACCGCGGGTCACCAGCGCCGGCTCCTCCTCGGCGCACCGCTCCTGCGCCTTCCAGCACCGGGTCCGGAACCGGCATCCCGACGGCGGGTTGAGCGGGGTCGGCACGTCCCCGGTGAGCCGGATCCGCCCGGCCGGGCCGAGGGTGGTCACATCCGGGATCGCGGACAGCAGCGCCCGGGTGTACGGGTGCTGCGGGCGCTCGTAGATGTCGTCCCGGTCACCGATCTCGACGATCTTCCCCAGGTACATGACGGCGACCCGGTGGCAGAAGTGCCGGACCACGGCCAGGTCGTGGGCGATGAACACGAAGGCCAGGCCGAGGTCGCGTTGCAGGTCGCGCAGCAGGTTGACGACCTGGGCCTGGATGGAGACGTCCAGCGCGCTGACCGGCTCGTCGGCGACGATCAGCTTGGGCCGCAGGGCGAGGGCGCGGGCGATGCCGATGCGCTGCCGCTGGCCGCCGGAGAACTCGTGCGGGTAGCGGTTGTAGTGCTCCGGGTTCAGGCCGACGAGCTCCAGCAGCTCCTGCACCCGCTTCTTGGTGCCGCCGGGCGGGTTGATGCCGTTGACCTGCAACGGCATCGCCACGATCCGGCCCACCGTGTGGCGCGGGTTCAACGAGGCGTACGGGTCCTGGAAGATGATCTGGAGGTCCTGCCGCAGCGGCCGCAGCGCCCGCCGCCGGGCGTGGGTGATGTCCCGGCCGTCGAACTCGATGCTGCCCGAGGTGGGTTCCAGCAGCCGGACCAGCATCCGGCCGGTGGTGGTCTTGCCGCAGCCGGACTCCCCGACCAGGCCCAGCGTCTCACCCGGGCGGACGTCGAAGTCCAGCCCGTCGACCGCGCGCACGGCGCCGCCGGAGCGGAACCCGTCGCGAACCGGGAAGTGCTTGGTCAGCCCGCGCACCTTCAGCAGTGGTTCCGTCATTGCGCCACCCCCACCTGGGCGATGTCCTGCTGGTAGAGCCGGGTGCGTTCCTCGGCCGGCAGGTGGCAAGCGACCAGGTGGCCCGCCTCCCCGGCCGGGCGCAGCTCCGGCACCTCGGTCCGCGAGCGGTCGCCGTTGCGGTCCGCGTAGCGGCAGCGCGGGTGGAACGCGCACCCCGACGGGAGGTTGATCAGCGACGGCGGGTTGCCCTTGATGGGCACCAGGTCCGCGTCGGCGTCACCGTGCAACGACGGCACGCTCGACAACAACCCCCAGGTGTACGGATGCTGCGGCCGGCGCAGCACCTGCTCCACGCTGCCGTGCTCGACCGCCCGTCCCCCGTACATCACCAGCACGTCGTCGGCGACCTGCGACACCACGCCGAGGTCGTGGGTGATCAGGATGATCGCCGACTGGAACTCCTGCTGGAGGTCGGCGAGGAGGTCGAGGATCTGCGCCTGCACCGTCACGTCCAGCGCCGTGGTCGGCTCGTCGGCGATCAGCAGGTCCGGGTCGTTGACCAGGGCCATCGCGATCATCGCGCGCTGCCGCATGCCGCCGGAGAACTCGTGCGGGTACTGGTCGTACCGCTTCGCCGGCTGCGGGATGCCCACCCGGCCGAGCATGTCAACGGCCCGGCTACGGGCCTCCCGCTTGCCGGCCCGCGGGTGGTGCACCCGGTACGCCTCGGCGATCTGCCGCCCCACCGTGTAGTACGGGTGCAGCGCCGACAGCGGGTCCTGGAAGATCATCGCCATGTCCCGGCCGCGCAGCCGGCGTACCTCCTCGTCCGGCAGGCCGACCAGCTGGCGGCCGCCGACGGAGATCTCCCCGCTGATGGTGGTGCGCTTGGCGTTGTGCAGGCCGAGGATGGCCAGCGAGGTGACGCTCTTGCCCGAGCCGGACTCCCCCACGATGCCGAGGGTGCGACCGCGCTCGACCGAGAAGGACACCCCGTCGACGGCGCGGACCACGCCGTCCTCGGTGTCGAACCGGACCCGCAGGTCCTTGACCCGCAGATAGGGACCCTCTCCGGAGCGCTGCTCCGGCACCGCTGGGCGGTCCGGTTCCCCGGACGGCGCCGACTCCGACCTGCCCACGACCGCCTCCCTCAGTGACGAAGAGAACTTACAACAAAGTTCTGGAGGCGAAAATAAGCTACAAAACGCGGGCTGTCAGCGGCCTGAGCGTAACGAGTGGGTTTCGGGCTTGACCAGCCCTCAGCAGGAGATTCACGTCCACAACTCGATGTCTCCGCCGCACCGTCGCACGGCGAGTGCGACCATGGTCGTGAGGCTCAGGTGAGGATTCCGGCCGACACGAGGTGGAGGTGACCATGACCGCGGCGGTGTTCGGCCACGACGGCCCGTGGACCGAAGAGGAGTACCTCGCCCTCGGCGAGACGCAGCAGCGTGTCGAACTCTTCGACGGGAGCCTCCACGTGACCCCAGCCCCCACGCCACGGCACCAGCGGATCTCACGCAAGCTCGGCAACATTCTCGAAGCGGCAGCCGAAGCCGTGGGTTTGGAACTGCTGGAGGCGGTGAACGTGCGGCTCCGGCACGGCCGCATCCCCATCCCCGACCTCGTCGTCACCGAGCCGGTCGACCTCGACGAACTCATCATCGAGGCGGACGCGGTGCGGTTGGTCTGCGAGATCATCTCGCCAAGCAATGCGGCCACCGACAAGGTGCTCAAGATGCACTACTATGCCGCCGCCGGCATCGAGTGGTACTTGCTGGTCGAGCAGGAGACTGGCAGCTTGCGCCTCTACCGTCGCCGCGGCGGCCACTACGCGGAACAGTCAACTGCCAAGCGGGGCGAGGTGCTGGAGCTGAGCGACCCCGTGCGAGCGACGATCCGGCCGGAGGATCTCGTCCGCTGACGGATGTCGGTCTGCTCGCCTAGGGTCGGCGCATGACCGAGTTCGACGCGGCAACCGCCGCCGTCCAGGCCGCCCTCGACGCGGGAGCCCGGTACGCGGACGCCCGAGCGATGCACCGCCGGTACGAGTCGATGTCGGCCCGCAACGGCGACATCGAGGAGCTGACCCAGGACGAGAGCATCGGGCTGGGCGTCCGGGCGCTGGTCGGCTCGAGCTGGGGCTTCCACGCCGTACCCGGCCTGTCGGACGCCGCGGCCCGCGACGCCGGCCGGCGCGCCGCGGCGACCGCCACCGCGAGCGCGCGGGTCCCCGGCCCGCCGATCGACCTGGTCCCCGTCGAGGCCAGGGTCGCGAGCTGGGCCTCCGGCTGCGCGGTGGACCCGCTCGGCGTCCCCCTCTCCGACAAGGGCGACCTGCTGGTCCGGGCCACCGAGACGATGCGCGCGCACGGCGCCGACCTGGCCGAGGGGCTCTACCAGATCTGGGACACCGCGAAGTGGTTCGTCTCCAGCGAGGGACACCGGATCGACCAGCGGATCCGGGAGTGCGGCGGCGGCATCTCCGCCACCTCGATCGGCGACGGCGAGACCCAGCGCCGGTCGTACCCGAGCTACCGCGGCCAGTACGGCACCACCGGTTGGGAGCTGGTCACCTCGCTCGACCTCGCCGCGCACGCCGCGCGGATCGCCGAGGAGTCCCGGGAGCTGCTCACCGCCCCGGAGTGCCCGGCCGGCGAGACCGACCTGATCCTCGGCGGCGAGCAGCTCGCCCTGCAGATCCACGAGTCGGTCGGGCACGCCATCGAGCTGGACCGGATCCTCGGCTGGGAGGCGGCCTTCGCCGGCACGTCCTGGCTGGACCTGACCCGGCTCGGCTCGCTGCGCTACGGCTCCGAGCTGATGAACGTCACCATCGACCCGACGATCCCCGGCGCGCTGGGCAGCTTCGGCTTCGACGACGAGGGCTCCCCGGCGGTCAAGCGGGACGCGGTCCGCGCCGGACGGTGGGTCGGGGTGCTCGCCGGCCGGGACTCGGCCGCCGTCGCCGGTCTCGGTTACGGCGGCAGCGTACGGGCCGACGGCTGGGCCCGGCTGCCCATGGTGCGGATGACCAACGTGGGCCTGGAGCCGGGCCCGCACACCCTCGACGAGATCATCGACGCCACCGACGACGGGGTGCTGATGGACATCAACCGATCCTGGTCGATCGACGACAGGCGGCTCAACTTCCAGTTCGGCTGCGAGATCGGCTGGGAGGTGAAGAAGGGCCGGCGGGGGCGGATGCTGCGCAACCCCACGTACACCGGGATCGGGCCGGTCTTCTGGCGCTCGATGGACATGCTCTCCTCGGAGATCGTCCCGTGGGGCACACCGAACTGCGGCAAGGGGCAGCCCGGCCAGGTCGGGCACACCGGCCACCCGGCCGCCCCGGCCCGCTTCCGCAACGTCCGGGTGGGGGTGCGGGCATGACCGAACTGGACCTCGCCGGTCAGGTGGTGGAGCTGGCCCGGCGGCTCGCCGGGCCGGACGCGCAGGCCGAGGTGGTGGTGACCCGCGCCGACCTGGCACTGACCCGGTTCGCGAACTCGTTCATCCACCAGAACGTCGCTGAGTCGGGGACCGCGGTGCGGCTGCGGCTGCACGTCGACGGGCGGACCGCCGCCGGCAGTGGCAGTCTGGTCGACCCCGACGGGCTGACCGCGCTGGTCGAGCGGACCCTGGCGGCGGCGCGGCTCGGCCCGCCCGACCCGGCCTGGCCGGGGCTCGCCCCGGCGTCGCCGGTCCCGCCGGCCGGCGTCTTCGACGAGGCCACCGCGTACGCGTCGCCCGACGAGCGGGCGGCCCGGGTACGCGCGTTCGTGGACGCGGTCGGCGGTCTGGAGGCAGCCGGCTACTGCCGGACTGCCTACCGGTCGGGGGCGTTCGCCAACTCGGCGGGGCACTCGGCGGTGGGGCGGACGGCGGAGGCGGCGATGGACGGCATCGCGCGTACCGGCGGGGCCGACGGGGTGGCCCGGCGCTGCGCCGACCGGCTGGCCGAGGTGGACGGCGCCGCGCTCGGTGTCCGGGCGGCGGCGAAGGCGCGGGCCGCGGCCGATCCGGTCGAGCTGCCCCCGGGGCGGTACGAGGTGGTGCTCGAACCGGCCGCCGTCGCCGACCTGCTGCAGAACTTCGCCTGGTTCGGCTTCAACGGCAAGCGGTACGCCGAGCGGCAGTCCTTCGCCGAGCCGGGCACGGCCCAGTTCGACCCGGCGGTGACCCTGGTGGACGACCCGCTACACGGCTCGGCCCTGCCGTACGACCTGGAGGGCACCCCCCGACACGCGCTGACCCTGGTCGACGCCGGCACCACCACGGCGGTGACCCACGACCGGCGCAGCGGCGCCGAGGCGGGGGTGGCGTCCACGGGTCACGGCATGCCCGGCGCCGCCACCTTCGGCCCGATCCCGCACAACCTCCGCCTGCTTCCCGCCGCCGCCCGCGCGGTCGGTGGCGACAGCCCCGCGCCCGTCGGGGGGTCGGCGGCGAGCGGGACGGCGGGGGCGCTGGCCGACCCGGACACCGCCGCGTTGGTCGCCGGGGTGGCGCGCGGGCTGCTGGTCAGCGACTTCTGGTACACCCGGGTGCTCGACCCGAAGCGTCTGGTCATCACCGGGCTGACCCGCAACGGGGTGTGGCTGGTCGAGGACGGGGTGCCCACCCGGGCGGCCCGCGACTTCCGGTTCACCGAGTCGTACCCCCGGGCCCTGGGTCCGGGCCGGGTGCTCGGCCTGGGCCGACACCCGGTCCGCCAACCGGACCGGGTGGACGGCAACTGGTGGGAGGCACCGCCGCTGCGCCTGGCGTCATGGCATTTCACCGGCGGCGCGTCGGGCTGACGGTGCGTCGTCGGCCGGCGGACGCGCGCCCGGGCGGGCCGCCCAGATATTGATCATGGCCCGGGTCTTTCCAACCCGCGAACCACACGGGACACTGCGTTGCGCGGCCGGGCCGCGAAGATCGGCGTAACGTGTGTCACTTAGCTGCGCCGGTTCGCCGGTGCGGCCGCATCCGTGCGCAAGACGTGGCAGTGGACGCGGTCTCGCCCGGTCCGCTGACCGGTACGGAAGGTGATCCGCCGCCCCGCGAGGGCGCCGTCAGGGAGACGACTCGAATGACATCAACGGCAACGAGGCCGCGAGGGGCGCGGGCACGCGCCGCGATTGTGGCGAAGACGTTGCGGACCGACCGCTGGTGGTTCCAGCCACTGATCACCGTCGTCGGGCTCAGCGCCTGGGTCATCTACGCGACGGTCCGGGTCTTCATGCACAAGTGGTACTGGGTGGACGAGTTCCACTACCTGACGCCGTTCTACTCCCCCTGTGTGACCGACCGGTGCGTCGAGGGTTCCTCGCACTTCGGCAGCTTCCTGCCCGGCTGGTGGATCATCCCCGACGCGGCGCTGACCCTGCCGTTCCTGCTGCTGTTCCGGCTCACCTGCTACTACTACCGCAAGGCGTACTACCGATCGTTCTGGCTGTCCCCGCCGGCCTGCGCCGTTCCCGACGGGCACCAGGCGTACGGCGGCGAGACCCGGTTCCCCCTGCTGGGCCAGAACCTGCACCGGTACTTCTTCTACGCCGCGGCGATCATCTCGATCATCAACACGTACGACGCGGTCTACGCCTTCCACTCGCCGAAGGGCTTCGGCTTCGGCCTGGGCAACCTCATCCTGATCGGCAACGTGGTGATGCTCTGGGCGTACACCATCTCCTGCCACTCCTGCCGGCACATCATCGGCGGCCGGCTCAAGCACTTCTCGAAGCACCCACTCCGCTACAAGAGCTGGACCTTCATCTCCTGGCTGAATGTCCGGCACATGCAGCTCGCCTGGATCACCCTCGGCACCCTGGCGCTGACCGACTTCTACGTCATGGCGGTGGCGGCCGGCTGGTTCAACGACCTGCGGTTCATCAACTAGAGGCCCTGGACATGACTGAGACGCGAATCGAACGACACCACTACGACGTCGTCGTGATCGGGGCCGGCGGCGCCGGCCTGCGCGCGGCGATCGAGGCTCGGCTGGCTGGCAAGAAGACCGCGATCATCTCCAAGTCGCTGTTCGGCAAGGCGCACACGGTGATGGCCGAGGGCGGCGCGGCGGCCGCGATGGGGAACGTGAACCCGCGCGACAACTGGCAGGTGCACTTCCGCGACACCATGCGCGGCGGCAAGTTCCTCAACAACTTCCGGATGGCCGAGTTGCACGCGAAGGAGTCGCCGCAGCGGATCTGGGAGCTGGAGACGTACGGCGCGCTCTTCGACCGCACCAAGGACGGGAGGATCTCCCAGCGGAACTTCGGCGGTCACGAGTACCCGCGGCTCGCGCACGTCGGTGACCGCACCGGCCTGGAGCTGATCCGTACCCTCCAGCAGAAGATCGTCTCCCTCCAGCAGGAGGACAAGCGGGAGTTCGGCGACTACGAGGCCCGGATCAGGGTCTTCGCCGAGACCACCATCACCGAGCTGCTGCTCGACGGGGACCGGGTCGCCGGCGCGTTCGGCTACTACCGGGAGTCCGGCGAGTTCGTCCTCTTCGAGGCGCCGGCCGTGGTGCTGGCGACCGGCGGCGTCGGCCGCTCCTACAAGGTCACCTCGAACTCCTGGGAGTACACGGGGGACGGTCACGCGTTGGCGCTGCGCGCCGGGGCGACGCTGATCAACATGGAGTTCCTCCAGTTCCACCCGACCGGCATGGTCTGGCCGCCCTCGGTGAAGGGCATCCTGGTCACCGAGTCGGTCCGCGGCGACGGCGGGGTGCTGAAGAACTCCGAGGACAAGCGGTTCATGTTCGACTACGTACCGGACGTATTCCGCAAGCAGTACGCGGACAACGAGGCCGAGGCGGACCGCTGGTACAAGGACCCGGACAACAACCGGCGCCCGCCCGAGCTGCTCCCCCGCGACGAGGTCGCCCGCGCGATCAACAGCGAGGTCAAGGCCGGTCGGGGTACGCCGGCCGGCGGCGTCTACCTGGACATCGCCTCCCGGCTGCCGGCCGAGGAGATCCGCCGCCGCCTGCCGTCGATGTACCACCAGTTCAAGGAGCTGGCCGACGTCGACATCACCAAGGAGCCGATGGAGGTCGGCCCGACCTGCCACTACGTGATGGGCGGCGTCGAGGTGGACCCGGACTCCGGCGCGGCGTACGGCACCGTGCGCGGGCTCTTCGCCGCCGGTGAGGTCTCCGGCGGCATGCACGGCTCCAACCGGCTCGGCGGCAACTCCCTCTCCGACCTGCTGGTCTTCGGCAAGCGGGCGGGCGGCCACGCCGCCTCGTACGCCGACCAGCTCACCTCGCGCCCGGCGGTGTCGGTGGCGACGGTGGAGGCCGCGGTGGAGATGGCCCTGGCCCCGCTCCAGCGGGACACCGGGGAGAGCCCCTACACCCTGCAGGCGGACCTCCAGGCCGTCATGGGGAACCTGGTCGGGATCATCCGGCGGGAGGGCGAGCTTGCGGACGCCCTGGGCAAGCTGAGCGAGCTGCGCGAGCGGGTGGCCAAGGTGAGCGCGGCCGGCGGCCGCCGCTACAACCCGGGCTGGCACCTGGCGCTGGACCTGCGCAACATGCTGGTGGTCTCGGAGTGCACCGCGAAGGCGGCGGTGGAGCGGCGGGAGTCGCGCGGCGGGCACACCCGCGAGGACTTCCCGAAGATGGACCCGAAGTGGCGGCAGGTGAACCTGGTCTGCGCGCTGGACGGCGACGCGGTCCGGCTGACCCGGAAGCCGTTGCCGGAGATGCGTGCGGAGCTGATCAGCCTGTTCGACCGGGCGGAGCTGGCCAAGTACCTGACCGACGAGGAACTCGCCGAGTTCGACGCCCTCGCTGAGGAGGCGGGCAAGTAATGGGGACCAAGCGACAGTTCCGCATCTGGCGGGGCGACGACACCGGCGGCGACCTGAAGGACTACACGGTCGAGGTGAACGAGGGCGAGGTCGTCCTCGACGTCATCCACCGGCTGCAGAACACCGAAGCGCCGGACCTGGCGTGCCGGTGGAACTGCAAGGCCGGCAAGTGCGGCTCCTGCTCCATGGAGATCAACGGCAAGCCGCGGCTGAGCTGCATGACCCGGATGTCGACGTTCGAGGAGGACGAGACCGTCACGGTCACGCCGCTGCGGACGTTCCCGGTCATCCGGGACCTGGTCACCGACGTCTCGTTCAACTACGAGAAGGCCCGGGAGACCCCGGCGTTCGCGCCGCCGGCCGACCTGGCCCCCGGCGACTACCGGATGCAGCAGGTGGACGTCGAGCGCTCGCAGGAGTTCCGCAAGTGCATCGAGTGCTTCCTGTGCCAGAACGTCTGCCACGTGATCCGCGACCACGAGGAGAACAAGCAGGCGTTCTCCGGCCCCCGGTTCTTCATCCGGGCCGCCGAGCTGGACATGCACCCGCTCGACGCGAAGACCGACCGCAAGGAGTACGCGCAGTCCGAGATGGGGCTCGGCTACTGCAACATCACCAAGTGCTGCACCGAGGTCTGCCCCGAGCACATCAAGATCACTGACAACGGGATCATCCCCATGAAGGAGCGGGTCGTCGACCGCAGGTACGATCCCCTTGTGTGGCTTGGTAGCAAGATCTTCCGGAGGGGTCAGGTGCCTCAGACCAGCGTGACCAGCGGGCACCACAGCGGCCCCGCGACCGCCAGTGACCCCCAGACCGTGGTGCACTCGCACGCCGGCGGCTCGCACGACCCGCGGTCCGAGGCGCAGGCGCAGAGGGGCGTGAACTGGCACCGGCAGGTGCCGCACCCGACGGCCCCGCCGGTCGACGCCAACGGCAAGCTGCCGCTCACGGAGCTGACCCTCGACAGGGCGGCCGCGCCGTCGCCTTTCGGCGACGACGTCACCTTCCCGCTGCCGCCCGAGCACCTCAACTTCGCTCACCCGCAGCAGGACGAGCCGAAGCACTGAACAGCACGGCGACGACGACGGGGGCCGCGGCACATGCCGCCGGCCCCCGTCCTGTTTTCGCCCCCGTGTCGGCTTCCGGCGCTCAGGCGGTGGTGAGCAGCGGGCGCAGTGCGGCGACCACCGGCACGTCGGCGGGGAGCCAGGGCACGGTGTCGAGTTCGGCGGCGGAGAGCCAGCGCAGCTCGGAGTGCTCCAGCGCCTTCGGCTGGTCACCATGGAGAAGGCGGGCCACGTACACCCGGAGGACGGACCGGCCGTGGGCCATCCGTACGTCGCGGCCGACCCGCGCGCCGATCTCCACCCGTACGCCGAGCTCCTCGGCGCACTCGCGGATCAGCGCGGCGGTCTCGCTCTCCCCCGGCTCGACCTTGCCGCCGGGGAACTCCCAGCGGCCGGCAGCCTCCGGGGGCGCCGACCGCTCACAGGCCAGCACCCTGCCGTCCGCGATGATCGCCGCCCCGACGACGACCTTCGGCTCACGCCGATCGGCCTGCCCGCTTCCGCCTACCCGTTCGGTCCGCACGGGCGTCCAGGGTGCCAGATCAATCGGCGGTTTGGGTACCTGAGGCCGACGTCAGGTCAACAGAACACGGAAGTGTGGGCGTGGACACACCATCTGGGCAGACGAGAGACTAGAGGGCGTCGACGAGGACACGGGATGGCGACGATTTGGCCACAAGCCGGCAACGGCGCCAGGGAGGTGCGGTGATGCGTGTGCTGTTCAACAGCCGGCAGAAGCGCGACTACCTCGACGACGCTCTCGCCCTGCTGTCCGGGTGGACCCGCGAGGGTGAGCAGATCCGCCGCACTCTCGCCCTGGACGACACCCAGCACGCCGCACTGACCGAGCGGGTCGCGGTGGTCGCCGACGCGCTGCGCCTGCGCCCCGAGATCAGCCGCCGGGCCGGCCGCACGCAGATCAGGGTGGGCCACGGCGACGGCGAGCCACTCACCGAGGGTGAGGTACTCCTCGCCGCCCGGATCGAGGACGCGGTCCGCGCGGTCACCGAACCCTGAGCCGACTGGCACGCCCCACCTACCGTCGGCGGCATGGCTGATCCGACGTACGACCGCAGGGAACAGTTCCAGCAGATCCAGAGTGGCCTGCTGGCCGGCGAGCAGATCATCGCCGTCTACGACGCCATCGGCGGCGGCACCGGATTCATCGGCCTCACCGACCGCCGGGTGATCATCCAGGACCGCTCGTTCGTCGGGAAGCGGTACGCCATCACCAGCATCCCGTACTCGAAGATCACCAGCGTCAGCGTGGTCAGCAACAAGTCCTGGGGCGGCTCGTTCTTCTCCACCGGCGCGATCGCCATCCACGTCGGCGCGCACACCTATGAGGTGGAATTCCGCGGCGCGCAGAAGAGCCACCACGTGCACAACGTGATCCTCCACCACATCTCCTGACCGCTAGCCTGACCGGTCATGACGGACCGGCTGACCGCGCTCTATGACGTGGAGAACCGCTGGGGGCGCGACGACGAGTTCTTCCTGGGCGTCGCCGGCCGCACCCGGGCCCGTGTCCTCGACCTGGGCTGCGGCACCGGACGGCTCACCCTGGCCTTGGCCGCCGCCGGCCACGCCGTGACCGGGGTCGAGCCGCTGCGCACCTCCCTCGACGCGGCCCGCGCCAAGCCCGGCGCCGACCGGGTCACCTGGCGCCACGGCACCGCCGCCGACCTGCCCGACGCCGCGTACGACCTGGCCCTGCTGACCAGCCACGTGGCGCAGGAGATCCGGGACGACGACGAGTGGGCGCGTACCCTGGCCGACCTGCGCCGGGCCCTGGTCGAGGGCGGCCGGCTGGCGTTCGACTCGCGCGACCCGGCGGCCCGCCGCTGGGAACGCTGGACCCCGGACGCCTCCCGCCGCCGCCTCGCCCTGCCGGACGGCACCGTCGTCGACGCCTGGACCGAGCTGACCGAGGTGCGCGACGGGCTGGTCAGCTTCCGCCAGCACTACGTCTTCCCTGACGGTGGGGAGCTGTGCAGCCCGGGCACGTTGCGCTTCCGCGACGAGGCGGAGCTGCGGACGTCCCTCGGCGACGCCGGCTTCACCGTCGAGCGGGTGTACGGCGGCTGGTCCGGCGAGCCGGTCGGCACGAGCGCCGACGGCGAGCTGATCGTCGTCGCCCGCGCGGCGCCCTGACTCACGCCGTCTCGGGGCGCCACCGCCAGATTCGCCAGGACAGCCGCAGCAGGTAGAGCTGCACGGCCGCCACCGGCACGACCACCACCAGGACGGCCGGTTGAACCAGGGGGGCGTAGCGCAGCCCCACCACGGCGATGCCCGCCAGGTAGACCGCCGTGGCGGCCAGGAAGACGAAGCCCAGCGCCGGAACGGCCCGGGCGGCCCGCTCGGATCCCCGGTGGACCTGTTGGGCCACCTTCAGTGCGACCACCACGGCGACGGCGGGAAGCAGCCAGATGGCCACGATGATGGCTCGCTGCCCGTCGCCGTCCGTGGCGTCCCACGCCAGGTAGTCGAACCACCCGAAGGCGGGGCCGAGAAAGCCGAAGGTCACCACCCAGGTCACCGGCCGGACCACCAGGGTCACCAGGGCGCAGACGCAGAGCCGACGAACGACGTCGCTGCCGTATACCGCAGGCTTTTCCACGGCGGAAGTCTGCACCGGTCGGCCGTGTTCCGACTCCCCGCCCCGGGGGAGATCGCTCCCAGGAAGTCGGCTCGTCAGCGGCGGTACGTCAACTCGAAGTCGAGCGCCCAGTCGGCGCCGTCCGCCGACTTCTCCCAGCGTCCGTCGATGGCGTCGTCGCCCACCGTCGCGACCCAGCGCTGCTGGAAGCCGGGTGCGTCCCGCCACATCCGCCAGACACCGTCGGCGAAGGTCATCTGGTACACCCGGTGCACGCCGCGCGCGTCCCCGTACAGCACGCTGAACGCCTCGGCCGTGTCGTCGAGGCCGATCAGCTGCGTGGCGGGCAGCGGGTTGTTCTCGCGCCACGCCTGCGGGGCCGTGTCCGGCACCGGTTCCGCGTCGGTGAACTGCCGCAGGTACTGGCCACCCTCGATCCAGGTGAACTCCGTCCACCCGGCACCGAGGCCCGCCACCTTCGGCTGCACGGTCCACCGTCCGACGAGCACGTCGAGCCGCGCGAGCGCGGGATGCCGCTCCGCCATCTCGTCCTCCTCCCGCTGTCGAAGAGTCCCACGCTAACGGCGGCCGGGGCGGCGTGCCGGCCCTCGCGCCGGAATAATCGTCGGCATGCGGGGGCGAATCGCGGTGGTCAAGCGTTGGTGCCGGACGCACAGGTCGCTCCTGCGCCGGGCGCTCGCCGCGGCGGTCGTCGGCGTGGCGCTGCTGACCGCCGCCACGGTCGCCAGCGTGGCGTGGGTCCGCGGTGGCGCCGACGGCCACGTCTTCACCGAGGCTGACGTGCCGGAGGCGCCCGTCGCCCTGGTCCTGGGCACCAAGGTGGACCCGGACGGCACGCCGTCGCCGTTCCTCACCGCCCGGCTGGAGATCGCACGGCGGCTCTTCGACGCCGGCAAGGTCCGCGTGGTCCTGGTGTCCGGCGACAACATGAACGTCGGCTACAACGAGCCCGAGGCGATGCGGCGCTGGCTGGTCGACCGGGGCGTGCCGGCGGGGAAAGTGGTCATGGACTACGCCGGCTTCGACACGTACGACTCGTGCGCGCGGGCCAAGCGCATCTTCGGGGTGGACCACGCGACGGTGGTCACCCAGTCCTTCCACCTCCCCCGCGCCGTCTCGCTGTGCCGGCGTCTCGGCATCGAAGCCAACGGCGTCGGCGACGACACCGCCCGGCGGTACACCGAGCGGTGGCGGGTCAGCTCCACCCGCGAGTACGGCGCCTGCGTCAAGGCGGCGGTGGACCTGCTCTCCGGCCGCGACCCGGTCCACCTCGGCCGCCACGAGACCGGCGTCGAGGACGCCCTCCGCGCCCGCTGACCACCGGCCCCCGCCACGACCACGGGCCCATCGCGGTTATCGGTCCGGCCGCAGATTGAACGAGCGGCTCCGGTCGGCCCGCCACCGCTCCTCGGCGGCGTCAGCCAGCGCGGTGACGCGAGCGCGTTCGGCGACGATCTCGCGTCGCCGGGCCGCGTTCTCCACTGCCGCCCGCCAGCACAGGAAGACCAGCACCACCGGCGCCACGGTGCCGAACGTCCACCAGGCGATCGCCGGCACGTCAGCGAGGGCCCCGACGACGAGGGCGATGAGCACCAGCGGGAAGCCGCTGCATCCGAGCAGCGGGATGATTTCCTCGCGCATCGTCTCGACCTGCGGCAGCCGACGTACCCTCCGACGGTGGTTGACCGGCGCAGGGATCCACGGCGTCATGCCGTGCCGGGCGAGGAACTCCGCGGCGACCGGCCGGTCGGCGAGACTGCCCGACACGGGACCGCCCGCCATCGTGCCGCCGGGCCACCCCTGCTGCCGGTACCGGTCCAGGTCTGCCGCGGTCGGCCGACGCCGGCCCCGGGCCTTGGCTGCCCGCCGATGCTGCCGGAACTCGTCCACCTCCGCCAGCCACACCGCTCGGCTGCGCTCCAGGGCGGACAGTGCGTCGATCAGCGCCGCGGGATCGTCGAGCGACCCGAACCGGTCGTGCAGATGGCGCAGGGTCGCGTCGAATCCGTACGGCGCGTACCGGCGCAGGCACCGCCGCCACGCCGCCACCCGCCGGGCGCGCGGCACCGACGGGTCGCGTACGAGGGCGCGTCTTTGACCCAACTCACGGCCGGCAACCTATCGCAGCCACCGGGCAGCGCCCCACGACTGCCAACAGCCGGGCACACGGCGCGCTCAGCGGGTCAGCCGGCGGGCGCACGGTCCGCCGTGGTCGGCCCGCAACACGCAGCGTCGACCGCCGGGCAGCCGCAGGTCGCAGAAGACCCGATGGCGTACGCCCTGGTCGTCCTCGGCCGAGACGGTGGTCTCCCCCGGGTCGGTCTGGGACAGCAGTCCCGCCCAACGGGCGACCACCCGGGCCAGGTGTACGGCGGCGGTGAGGTCCCCGGCGGCCACGGGCAGGTGGATGACGAAGCGTTCCCGCTCGACCATCAGCGGTACCGCCCGGCATTGGCCTGCTGTGCCTGCTCGGACTGCCAGCGCCGCAGCGCGTCCTTGATCCGGGCCGTCTCCTGCCGGCTGTCGCCCAGCGCCCGGTACGCGGCGGCGAGGTCGTCGGCCACCCGGTCCAGGAACTCCTGCACCTCGCCCGGGTCGAGGCCGCGCCGACCGAACCGGGTCGGCCGGAACCGCCGCTGCTTCACCTGCCAAGGCGACAGTGGGACGTACGTCGAGGAGCGGTAACAGGTCGACGCGCCGGGCCGCGGCCGCTCGTTCCGGCGCAGCGAACGGAAGAAGGCACGCATGGACGCCCCACCTCTTTCGGTTCAGGACTGGAAGGGGTGGCCGTGCCCGCCCGCCGCGCGCGGGCCGACCACCCCGCCCCACCACCGCAGCTCCGATCAGCGGTACGGCAGCAGGGCTGGTCAGCAACAGCCGCATATTCGAGCGTTTCCGCCCGAGCACGGACTGTGACTGAGACTCTAGACATGGAGCCATCGGGACACAAGTACTTATGCCCATAGGGCCGCACCCGGTTTTACCGATAGGGCTACAAGGCTCACCGTATGACCATCGATCCGTACTCGCACACCCCGGTCTATGTGCAGCTCGCCGACCTGCTGCGGCAGCGCATCGAGTCCGGCGACCTGGCAGCGGGAGCCAACGTCGGGAGCGAATCCCGCCTGGTTCAGGAGTACGGGATCGGGCGGGACGCCGTCCGGATGGGCATCGCGCTGCTCCGCTCCGAAGGGCTCGTCACCACGAGCCGCGGGCACGGGACCCGGGTCCGGGAGGCTCCGGAGCGGCGGCAGGTCGAGCTGGCACCGGGCGCGTCGGTCACCGCCCGGATGCCGAACGGCGGCGAGCGCCGGTCGATGCAGCTCGACGAGGGCGTACCCGTCCTGGAGGTGCGCGACCCGAAGGGCGGCGTCGAGGTCTTCGCCGCCGACGAGGTCGAGCTGACCCGTCCGGCGTGAGCCCGTACGAGAGCGGCCGGTTCGCCGAGACCAGCGACCTCGACGGCGTGGCCTGCCCAGCGGACGTCGCCCGAATCGTCGACGAGATGCTCTGCGATCTGGAGGCGCACCCCGGCGAGTGGGAGAACACCAGCCTGGAGACCTTCCTCGATGCCCTGTCGAGGTCGCTCCAGGGCCTGCCGCAGCTCTATCGGAACCACGGTGAGGACTTCGCCGACCCGCCGACCTGGAAGCAATTCGCCGAAGCTCTGGTGATGGCCACCGGCTACGAGTGACGGATCGTCCACCGCGCCGGGACGGCCTGCTCGATCCGCTCCCGGTCCTTGGCTGTCCGGCCCCGGACGTAGAGCCACGCCCACTCGCCCTCGCCGTCCATCCGCAACAGTTCCCCGGGAGCCGAGTACCACCGGATCGGGTCCGCCGGATCGGCCCAGGACGGATATTCCGGGAAGTTGACCCGCCGGTAGTTCTTCTCCACCAGCTCGATCAGCTCCGCCGGCACCTCGGCGGCGTTGTCCCAGTCACCCGGGGCGAACAGCGTCTCGGAGAGCACCATCTCGACGCAGGCCAGTGACACCCGGTCCAGGAAAGGCTGCCAGCCGGCATCGTGCTCCACCAGCACGGGCGGGTCCGGGTCGGCGGCGGCCGCCACCGGTATTCCCCACGAGGCGGCGTGCTGGTTCTCGTGGCGGAAGACCAGCACATCCCGGTCGACCGCGAGCCCGTTCGGGGCCACGAGCCAGTCCTGGTTGCTCGTCAGGTCGTCGCGCCGGCCGAACAACAGGTACGCCTCGCGCAGCGCGGCCGGCAGCGGAATCCCCAGCCGTTTCTGCGCCGCGCCGAGCTCCTGCGGATCGACCCCGTCGTTGTCCCGCAGGGGTTCGGCCCAGGCGGCGGCGAAGGTCCGGATGAACCGCCACGCCGCACGTCGGTCGGCGACCCCGTCCCGCAACGCGGCAGCGACGTCGTACCCGTCCACCCTGCCCACCCACCCGTCGCCGTCGAGTCATACGGCGGCGAGGCTAACGTGCCGGATTTGGATCAGCCCAGTCGGCCGGCAGTATGGTCGGGGCGTGGTGAAACTGGCCGGGGAGACACTGGCGGCGATCGGCCGGATGACCGTCGCGGCGACCGAGTTGGAACACGCGCTGGCCTCGATCGGCGCGGACGAGGCCGACGGCGACGCCGACGCGCTCTTCGCACAGCCCGGAGCGGCGTTGCGGGCGGCGCGCGAGGCCGTCCGGTCCGCGCCCCCTGCCTATCGCGACGACCACGTCAACATGGTCGAGGGCGCCGGCACCCAGCTCGCCGTGAGCCAGGCCGCCCTGCGGGCCATGTGGCGGCCGGGCGGCCGGACCGACCCGGGGATGTTCGACGAGATCACCGCACGCCTGCTCCGCTGTCGGGACGCCCTGCATGAGTTGGTCCACGCGCCGTCGAACGTGGCCTGAGGCGCTGACACCATGGCGGACGGCGTCCGTCGCAGCTGGATTGAACTGCCGGAGGACTTTCGCGACCGGATCGACGAGCTGATCCGTCGCCGCGAGACATTCCTGGCCATCAGGCTCGTGTGGCAGGAGTCCGGCGTCAACCCTCGGCCCTCGCTCCCCGAGGCGGTGGACCTCGTCGACAAGCGAAGCCATCAACTCCGCCTGCGGGAGCGGGAGCCCGGGGCCTGAGTACGCCGGCTCATGCGTGGTCGGCCCGGCTGGACCAGCCTGGACCGCATGACGTCCTCGCCCACGACCACCCGCTGGAGATCCGTCATCGGGTTCCTGGTCCTGCTCTGGGTGCTGGGTCTGCTCGCACTGGTCTGGTGGGGGTTCACCCTCGGCATGGAAGGCTGGGCCGACCAGCACTCGAACGGTGGCGCCCGCGCGGCGGACCTGCGCCGGCAAGGGGATGTGCTGCTGCTGGTCCTGGTCGCGGCCGGGGCCGGCGGTCCGGCCGTCATCGGGCTGGTGGCGTACCGGATGCGGCTCGTCCGCACCGGGCTGGTCTTCCTCGTGCTGGCCGTCGCGATCGGGATTCCTGGTCTGTGGGTCGCCGCGCACGCCTACCGCGACCTCACCCCACCACCGCCGCCCCCGGGGCCACCCGGCCACTGCGTGGAGTTCAGCGGCGGCGACACCCGGTGCCCGGGGGGCTGACGTCCACGCCGCCACGGGACAGCCCGGACCACCCGACCCGGTTAAGGTGCAGTCTTCGCCGGCCGGCAGAGGACGAGGATGGACGACCGAACGGACCCGATCGAGATCATCGCTCGGGTGTCGGAGCAGCACGGGAAGCAGCGTGCCTTCGAGGTCTGGCGCTACAAGGCCGAGAAGGAAGGCTGGCCCGTGACAGTGCAGTCGTCCTCGGTGGACGAGCCGGGTGACGAGTGCGGTGTCGTCGACGTCGAGGGCCTGCGCTACCGCATCCGCCACGCGCCGCGGGTCCGCCAGCGGGTCGAGTACGTGCCGCCCGGGCGGCACCTGATCGCCGCCGCCGTCGACTGGTCCCTGGGCAGGTCGGACGGCACGACGTGGACCTGGGAGTTCGACCACGCGGCGTGGGCCGAGCCGGTGATCGGGGACGACTGTGGGACGTCACGTACGCCGCATCCGTACCCGCACAGCGAAGCCGGTGGCCGGCCCTGACGCCGCATCAGCTCGCCGTGGCGCAGCGCGCCGCCCGCGGGTGGACGCGGGCTGCGATCGCTCGGGACCTGGGGGTGCCGTTCGCGATGCACCACGGGCACAGCGCCCTCGCCAGCTCTTCCACCGCATAGACCGGGCCGACATACGTGAACGGCCGCCGCCGCCCGCAACACGCGCACACCACCTCAGCGGCCACGATCGAACCCGTCCCCACCGGATCCGGGTGATAAGGGAACTGCGGAAGACCTTCCTCGTCAGCCAGCACCCGCCGATCCTAGGGCGTCACGAGCGGCCACCTGAGCCCTGAACAGTACCCTGAAACGAAGATCGTCTAGCCGGGCGTGTCACGCACGTCCGGAGACTGATCTGTCATCACGCAGGTCCTGAGACCCGACAGCGGCAGCCGGCTGTCCGACTCCGGCCGATGGGTGACACGGCGGCTTCACCTGACGGGTGACCCGATCAGCAGCCGGCCGGGCTAGCGCGTAACCGTCCGTGACCAGATGCGCCGAACTGACGACGCGTCCGGGCGTACACGTCGCTTCCGCCTCCGGCCGATGTGCGGACGGCTAGGATTTCACGGGAGCAACCGGCGACCCGGCGGCGGTGCAGAGCGTTCGCCGGCGGGCCGCGACTTCATCCCTGCGGCGTGAGGTTACCGCTGTCCGAGGGTTCCGACGATTGCTGCAGCCATCGGAAGGAGCATCATGAGCGAGCCGACGACCAATGCCCTGCCGATCGTGCTGATCCACGGGCTTTGGATGACCGCCCGAAGCTGGGACCGCTGGGTGGAGCACTACCGGGCAAAGGGCCATGAGGTCTTCGTGCCGACGTACCCGGGATTCGAGATCGAGGTAGAGGCGTTGCGGGAAAAGCCCGAGGTCATCGCCGAGGCCTCCGTTCCCGCAACGCTCGACCATCTCAGCGAGGTGGTCGAACGCCTGGACCGTCCGCCGATCATCATGGGCCACTCCTTCGGGGGGACCTTCACCCAACTCCTAGTGAACCGCGGGTTGGGCGCCGCCGCAGTGGTGATCGATTCGGCGCCACCCGAGGGCGTGCGGGTGAACCCGCCGTCCCAGATCAAGTCCCTGTTCCCAATCCTCAAGAACCCGGCCAACCGGCACCGCGCAGTGGGCTTCACCAAGGAGCAGTTCCACTATGCCTTCGCCAACACGGTCAGCCGGGAGGAATCCGACGCGGCGTACGACCGCCTCCACATCCCGGCGCCCGGCAACTGGGTCTGGGCCTATGGCCTGATAGCCAACTGGAAGCCGGGCCACCAGGAGACCTGGGTCGACTACGACCTGGACGACCGTGCTCCGCTGTTGTTCATCATCGGCGGCAAAGACCACCTGATGCCGCCCTCGGTGATCCGCTCGAACGCGAAGAAATACCGCAACTCCGAGGCGACGACAGAGACCTACGAGTTTCCGGACCGCTCACACTTCACCGGTGTCGAGCCTGGCTGGGAGCAGGTGGCCGACTACGCGCTCGAGTGGGCGACGAGCCACGCGCGAACGTGACAGGGCTGACCGTGTCGCACTGCCTGGTCGACCAGCTCTGCTGCCAGGCCCGGAGGGGTCTGGGACGTGTCAATGGTCGACGAACGGGCACCTGATGCCGGGCTCGGAGGAGCGCACCCGCCGGGCGGTCGATGAGGCGTGGGGTTGTGCCCCCGGTGTGCCCCAGAGCGAGGGCACACCCTCCTGACCTGCGGGAACGGGCCGGATTCAGACGTTGAAGCGGAACTCCACGACGTCGCCGTCCTGCATGACGTACTCCTTGCCCTCGATCCGGACCCTGCCGGCGGCCTTGGCCGCCGCCATCGATCCGGCCGCGACCAGGTCGGCGTAGGAGACCACCTCGGCCTTGATGAAGCCGCGCTGGAAGTCGCTGTGGATGACCCCCGCGGCCTCCGGCGCGGTGGCGCCGACCGGGACGGTCCAGGCCCGCGCCTCCTTGGGGCCGGCCGTCAGGTACGTCTGGAGCCCGAGGGTGCGGAAGCCGACCCGGACCAGCTGGTCCAGGCCCGGCTCGGACTGCCCGATCGACTCCAGCAGCTCGCGGGCCTCCTCCTCGGGGAGGTCCACCAGCTCGGACTCGATCTTGGCGTCCATGAAGACCGCCTCGGCCGGGGCGACCAGGGCGCGCAGCTCGTCGAGGAACTCGGCGTTGCCCAGCTCCGCCTCGTCGACGTTGAAGACGTAGAGGAACGGCTTGGTGGTGAGCAGGTGCAGCTCGCGCAGGTGCTCCAGCTCGATCTTGGCGGCGGCCGCGCCCGCGTACAGGGTGACGCCGGTGTCAAGGACCTCGACAGCCTTCTTGGCGGCCTCGACGGCGGCGGCCCGGTCCTTGCGGAGCTTGGCCTCCTTCTCCAGCCGGGGCAGCGCCTTCTCGAGGGTCTGGAGATCGGCCAGGATCAGCTCGGTGTTGATCGTCTCGATGTCGTCGGCCGGGGAAACCTTGCCGTCAACGTGCACCACGTTCGGGTCGGAGAAGGCGCGCACCACCTGGCAGATCGCCGAGGCGTCGCGGATGTTCGCCAGGAAGGCGTTGCCGCGGCCCTGCCCCTTGGAGGCGCCCCGGACCAGGCCGGCGATGTCGACGAACGACACCGGCGCCGGCAGCACCTTCTGCGAGGAGAAGATCTCGGCGAGCGTGGTCAACCGCTCGTCGGGGAGCCCGACCACGCCGACATTCGGCTCGATGGTGGCGAACGGGTAGTTCGCGGCGAGCACGTCGTTCTTGGTCAGCGCGTTGAACAGGGTGCTCTTGCCCACGTTGGGCAGGCCGACGATGCCGATGGTGAGACTCACGACGAGCCAGCTTACGCGGTTCGCCGCGAGTCCCGGGCAGGCAGGTCCGCCGGGGCCGGAAAAGGGACGGCGGTCACGGCGGACCACGAGCTGCCGCGGATCTCCGCGGCGCTCGCCCCCGCCGCGCTCAGGCCGGCTGGGCGGTCAGCAGCCGGGGCTCGATCCGGGTTTCCCGGACGCTACCGTCCTCGGCACGGCTCACCTCGTACGCGGCCACGCCCTCCCGGTCCGCCACCGCCTCGACCAGCCGGGTGCCCCGGTAGACGAGCCCGACCCCGTCGTCGGTGCAGTGGCTGGTCGGCAGGGTGCCGTCGCCGACCAGCTGGTGCATCAGCGGCCGGCGCTGCTCCTCGCTGTCGTAGTGCACGCCGTTGCCGTACGGGAGCCAGCCGAGCGCTTCGGTGAACGGCCGCAGGGTCGGGCCGAAGCTGTCGGTGGCGCCGCCGCGGTGCCAGCAGATCGACCCGGCGGAGACGCCGCCCAGCACCACCCCGGCCTGCCAGCACTCGTGCAGGATGTCCGGCAGGCCGTGCACCCGCCACACGGCGCAGAGGTTCGCGACGCTGCCGCCGCCGACCCAGATGACGTCCTGGGCGAGCAGGTGGGCCCGGATGTCGTCGACGTTGGGCATCGGGAACAGCGCCAGGTGGGAGGCGCGGAACCAGGTGCCGGCGAACGCGCCGTGGAAGACGGTGAACGAGGTGGGCTGGTCACCGACCGCCTGGTTCAGGTAGCAGATCTTCGGCGCGTCGCCGGCCTGCGCCAGCTCGGCCATCAGGTCGAAGACCGGCCCGGGCTTGGCGTCCCACGGGCCGCGACGGCGGCCGCTGAAGCCCATGCTGGTGGCGACGATGGTCGGTTCGCTGGCGGGCATGGTCGTCCTTCCGGTCGGTGACGGTCGAGATCATCCTGCCCGATCGGGCTCGTCCGCCTCGGCGGCGGCGAGCAGCGTCCGGAGCAGGTCGGCCAGGCGCTGCTGGTCGTCGGGAGGCAGCACGTCGAGGATCCGGCGCTGCACGGCAAGGCCGGCCTCGACCGACTCCTCGATCACCCGCAGGCCGGAGTCGGTGAGGCTGACCCGCAGCGCGCGCCGATCGGCGGGGTCGGGGGCGCGCCGGACCAGGCCGGCCCGTTCCAGCCGGTCCAGCCGGCCGGTCATCCCGCCGGAGGTGAGCATCAACGCGGCGGCGAGCGCCTTGGGAGCCAGGGTGTACGGCGCACCGGAGCGGCGCAGCGCGGCGAGCACGTCGAACTCGCCCCGGCCGATGCCCCAGCCGGCGTACACCCGCTCCTGGCGGTCGCCGACCAGCCGGGCCAGCCGGTAGATGCGCCCGAAGACGGCCATCGGCTCGGGCCGCAGCCCGGCGCGCTCCCGCCGCCACTGCTCGACGATCACGTCCACCTCGTCCGCTGCCACGTACGGATTGTGCCGCACCTCGCACTTCCCCTTTCGCTCGACGCTGATTAGCTTAGCGCTAAGCTACTTAGCAGCGAGGAAAGAGGGTTGCCATGGACCGCCGCTGGACCGACGTCGCGCTCACCGCCGCCGCTCCCGCCACCTGGGGCACGACGTACCTGGTCACCGCCGAGCTGCTGCCGGCCGGCCGGCCGCTCTGGTCCGGCGCGCTGCGCGCCCTGCCGGCCGGGCTGCTGCTACTCGCCCTGACCCGCCGACGACCGCACGGCCGCTGGTGGTGGCGGGCCGCGGTGCTCGGCGCGCTCAACATCGGCGCGTTCTTCCCGCTGCTCTTCGTCGCCGCGTACCGGCTGCCCGGCGGCACGGCGGCCGTGCTGGGGGCGGCCCAGCCGCTCCTGGTCGCGGCGCTCGGCGTGGCAGCGCTCGGCGAGCGGCCCGGACGCCGGGCGCTGCTCGCCGCGCTCGCCGCGCCGGCAGGCGTCGCCCTGGTGGTGCTGCGGGACGGCGCCGGGCTCGACCCGCTCGGCGTCGCCGCCGGGCTCGCCGGCACCGCCGCGATGGCCACCGGCCTCGTGCTCACCCGCCGCTGGGGTCGGCCAGCCGGCGTCGGCACCCTCGCCGCGACGAGCTGGCAGCTCGTCGCCGGCGGCCTGATGATCGTGCCGGTCGCCGCCGCCGTCGAGGGCGCGCCGCCCGCGCCGGACGGACCCGCCCTGCTCGGGTACGCCTGGCTCGGGCTGGTCGGCACCGCGCTGGCGTACGTGCTCTGGTTCCGGGGCGCGGCCCGGCTGCCGGCCGCCCGGGTGTCGGTGCTGGGCGCGCTCAGCCCGCTGACCGCCGCCACGCTCGGCTGGCTGGTGCTGGACCAGTCCCTCAGCCCGGTCCAGCTCGCCGGTTTCACCGTGGCGGTCGCCGCGATGGTCGCCGGTCAGCTACCTGGCCGTCCCGCGCCGGCAGCTCAGCCGGCGAGCAGGCGAGGCCACTCCGGCGCCTCGTCGCCCCACTCGGGCAGCGCGCCCGGGGGCAGCTCGGCCCCCGCGGCCAGCGGCAGGGTGAACCGGTGCGCGACGGCCGGGGCGACCGCGTACGACTGGTCGAGCAGCCAGCGCACCTCGTCGACCGTCCAGCCCAGCCCGGAGCGACCGGCGATCTCCCGCACCAGGCGCAACCCCACCCGGGTGTCGTCGTCGTAGAAACGCATGCACCAGTGGTGCGCCCACATGCCGAGCGCACGCAGCCCGGCCGCGTCGAGCGAGCCGGCGAGCCGGCCGCAGGCGGTCTCGGCGAAGGCGCGCCCCGGGTCGTCTGCCCGGTCCCGCTCGATCGCGCCGTAGGCGGCCGGGGCCACCACCCGCATCCGGTCGTAGAAGCCCTGCACCACCGCGCGGTCCAGCCGGATCCGCCCCGACCGCATCAGCAGGCACCTCGCCCGGCCACGCTCGCCATCTCCGCACCTTTTCTTGAGTTGGTGGCGGGACCGTACCGACCACTACCGACACTTTCCGCGCCGAAATCCGTTGCCGCGTCAGGGATAGCTGGCGTGAGCTGGGGCGTCTGTATCGGTGACCGACACGAACGGGAGGGTGGGTGGACGAGGACGACCGGATCCGGCTGGCCGAGTTCGTGGCCAGTCGTACGCCGGCGCTGATGCGGGTCGCGTACCTGCTGACCGGCGACCGGCACGCCGCGGAGGACCTGCTCCAGTCGGCGCTGGCCAGGACGATCCCGAGATGGCGGACGCTGCGGCACGCCGACCCGGAGGGATACCTGCGCACGGTCATGTACCGGGAGCAGGTGAGCTGGTGGCGACGGCTGGGTCGACGCCGGGAGCGGACCCTCACCGGCGCCGACGAGGCGGTCCAGCCGGACCCGAGCGGCGGCACCGACGTACGCCTGGCGATGCGCGCGGCGCTGCAGCAGCTGCCGCCGCCCCAGCGCACGGTGCTGGTCCTGCGCTACTACGAGGACCTCACCGAGACCCAGGTGGCCGAGGCGCTGGGCTGCAGCATCGGCACCGTGCGCAGCCGTACCCACCGAGCGGTGACCCGGCTGCGCCAGCTGCTGCCGGACGTCGAACTCCTGGAGGTGCGGCAGTGACCACGCCGCTCGAGGACCTCATCCGCACCACCCTCTCCGACCTGGCCGAGGAGGCACCGACAGTGCAGGACCAGTTGATCCCGGCGGAACGCCGGGCCCGGAAGCGGCGGCACACCACCGTCACGCTCAGCGTGGCGGGGGCGATCGCCGCCGTGCTCGTCGGCGCGCCGATCGCCGTCGCGGCGACCCATGGTGACGCGCCACCCCCGGCCGCCCCGCGCCCGCCGGCGCCCACCGCCGTCCCTTCGATCAGCGGGCCCGCGCCGACCGCCGTCCCCTCACCCAGCGGCCCGTTCCCGACCGCCGTCCCCTCACCCCGCCCCTCCCGGCCGGGCGGCGCGGACCTCCCGTCGCCGAGCGCACCGTTCCCGACCAGCACGGCGGTCCCCTCCCCCAGCCGGCCCGCCCCCTCCCCCACCGCGCCCGTCCCGTCGCCCAGCCCGCGACGCTGACCCGCGGACGCCGCCGGCAGGCCGCGAGTGGAACGCCATGGAGGTCTCCAGGCCCCGGTGACAGCAATAGCGTTCCACCGACCGTGACGCCCCACCCTGCGGCTGCTCGCCGCCCGGCGGTCGCACTCCGTGCAGGATGCGGCCGCCGGACGCGGGTGGACCGCCGTGGAGGTTCGCGGAATGGCCACTCTTTCCGTGAACCTGCGCGCACGCCCTAGGACGGCCGGGCGGGGAGGGGGTACGGTCAGGTCCGAATCCCGCCAGCCGACGGCTGGACCTGCTAGGCAGGATCGATGGCGTGGAGTTGGACTTCGAGCGGTGCTACCGGGCGGTCGACAGCCGCGACCAGCGGTTCGACGGGTGGTTCTACACCGGCGTGACGTCGACCGGGATCTACTGCCGGCCGTCCTGCCCGGCGATGACGCCGAAACGGCAGAACGTCCGGTTCTTCCCGTCGGCCGCCGCCGCGCAGGGCGCCGGGCTGCGGGCCTGCCGTCGCTGCCGCCCCGACGCCGCCCCGGGCTCCCCGCAGTGGGACGTGCGGGCGGACGTGGTGGGGCGGGCGATGCGGCTGATCGCGGACGGGGTGGTCGACCGGGACGGCGTACCGGGGCTGGCCGCCCGGCTCGGCTACACCGAGCGGCACCTGCACCGGATGCTCCACGCCGAGCTGGGCGCCGGGCCGCTCGCGCTGGCCCGGGCTCAGCGGGCGCAGACCGCCCGGATCCTCGTCGAGACCACCGAGCTGGGCATGGCCGAGATCGCCTTCGCCGCCGGGTTCGGCAGCGTCCGGCAGTTCAACGACACCGTCCGGGAGGTCTACGCGGTCACGCCGTCCGAGCTGCGGATCACCCGGGGCGGCCGGCCGATGGTGGGCGGGGCGGGCACCATCTCGCTCCGGCTGGCGTACCGGCCGCCGTTGCACGCGGCGGCGCTGCTGGACTTCCTCGCCCTGCGGGCCCTGCCCGGCGTCGAGGAGGTACGCGACGGGACGTACCGCCGGGGGTTGCGGCTGCCGCACGGCGCCGGCAGCGTCGCGCTGACCCCGGCCGACGGGCACGTGGCCGCCACCCTGCGCCTGGCCGACCTGCGCGACCTGGCACCCGCGGTGGCCCGCTGCCGCCGCCTGCTCGACCTCGACGCCGATCCGGTCGCGATCGACGGCACCCTGGCCGAGGACCCCGCCCTCGCCGCGGCGGTGGCCGCCGAACCGGGCGTCCGCCTCCCGCACGCGGTGGACGGCTTCGAGATGGCCGTCCGCGCCATCACCACCCAGCAGATCTCCCTGCTTTCGGCCAAGACCACGCTCACCCACCTCCTCACCGCCACCACCCCACCCAGCCCCGTTGACCAGGACGAACCGGGGCTGCGGGCGTTTCCGGGCGCCGACGAGGTGCTGGCCGCGCCGGACAGCGCCTTCCGGATGCCGGGGGCGCGGCGGGAGACGATCCGGGCGGTGGCGCGGGCCGTCGCCGAGGGAGAACTGGACCTGGAGTCGGGTGGGGACCGCGAGGAGGCGGTTCGGCGGCTCGTCGCGCTGCCCGGGATCGGGCCGTGGACCGCCGGCTACGTGGCGATGCGGGCCCTCGGCGACCCCGACGTCCTCCTCCCCACCGACCTGGGCGTACGCCGGGGCGCCGCCGCGCTCCGCTTGCCCGACGACCCGAAGACCCTGAACGCGTACGCGGACCGCTGGCGTCCCTGGCGGTCGTACGCGGTGATCCGACTCTGGAGAACGGCATGACCACACTGGACAGCACCGTCGTCGACACCCCCGCCGGCCCACTGAGCGTCCTCACCGGACCCGACGGGGCGGTACGCGCCGCCGGCTTCACCGCCGACCCGGCGAACCTGGTGCCGCTGATGCACCCGACCCTGCGCGGTGAGCTGCGGGAGCGGGCCGACCTCGGCCCGGTGACCGCCGCCGTCCAGGCGTACCTGGCCGGCGACCTGACCGCGATCGACGCCGTGCCGGTCGAGCAGCACACCGGCGGCGCCTTCATGGCGCACGCCTGGCAGGTGCTGCGCGACGTGAAGCCGGGCGAGCCGGTCACGTACACCGGGCTCGCCGGGCTGGCCGGACGGCCCGCCGCGGTACGCGCCGCCGCGGCGACCTGTGCCCGCAACGCGGCCGCGCTCTTCGTGCCGTGCCACCGGGTGCTGCGGACCGACGGCACGCTCGGCGGCTACCGCTGGGGCCTGGACGTGAAGAGATGGCTTCTCGGTCATGAGGGACGGTTGACGGGAAGCTGACACAAGCCGGCCGCCAGTTTGACGCTAACGTCGGGTAGTGCCTGCGGAGAGCGACGGTATCCAAGCCCGCCGTGATGACCCCCGCCACCACCCGCTGCACAATCTCTGGCGGCTGCGCCCCTACCTGCGCCCGTACGCGACGGAGTTCGCCTGGCTGCTGCTCGCCGCCCTGGCCGCCACGGCGGCGAGCCTGGCCGTACCCCTGGTGGTGCAGCGGGTGGTGGACGGGCCGGTGGCCCGGCACGACGTGGCCGGGCTGATCCGGCTCGGCGCCCTCGCCCTGCTGCTCGGCCTGGCCGAGGCCATGCTGATCTTCATCCGGCGGTGGACCCAGTCGTCCTCCTCGGTCGGCATGGAGGCGGCCATCCGCGCCGACATCTACGCCCACCTGCAACGCCTCCCGGCCGGCTGCCACGACCGCTGGCAGTCCGGCCAGCTCCTCTCCCGGATCACCAGCGACCTGTCGGTGATCCGCCGGTTCCTCTCCTTCGGCCTGCTCTTCCTGGTGCTCAACCTGATCACCTACGCCGCCGTGGTGGTGCTGCTGATCCGGCTGCACCCGTGGCTCGGCCTGCTCGTGGCCGCCAGCGCGGTGCCGCTGTTCCTGACCAGCCGCCGGTTCGCCCGGAACTACCACGCGGCGTCCCGGCGGATGCAGGACCAGCAGGGCGACGTGGCCACGCTGGTCGAGGAGACCGCCCAGGGGCTGCGCACCATGCGGGCGTACGGGCGGGGGCCGGAGTTGGCGGCCCGGTTCGCCGGCGGCGCGCGGGCCCTGCACGACACCGGGATCGCCAAGGCGCGGCTGCTGGCCCGCACCTCGGCGCTGTTCGACCTGGTCCCCAACCTCACCCTCGGGGTGGTGCTGGTGGCGGGGGCGGCGGCGGTGGCCCGGGGCGTGCTCACCATCGGCGAGCTGGTCGCCTTCGTCAGCCTCCAGCTCATGCTGATCTGGCCGGTGCAGTCGCTCGGCTGGATCATCGCCAACGGCCAGGAGGCGGCCACCGCCGCCGACCGGATCCAGGAGGTGCTGGACACCCCGCCGGCCATCGTGGACGCCCCGCACGCCCGGATCCTGACCCGCGCCGAGGTCCGCGGCCGGCTGCGCTTCGAACGGGTGAGCTTCCGCTACCCGGGGACCGGCCCGCCGGTGCTGCGCGAGGTCGAGCTGACGGTCGAACCGGGCGAGACCCTCGCCCTGGTGGGGGCGACCGGCTGCGGCAAGAGCACGCTGCTGTCGCTGGTCCCCCGGCTGCACGACGTCACCGGCGGGCGGGTCACCCTGGACGGGCACGACCTGCGCGACCTGCGGCTCGGGTCGCTACGCCGGCTGGTCGGGGTGGCCTTCGAGGAGCCGACCCTGTTCTCCATGTCGGTCTGGGAGAACCTCACCCTGGGCCGGCCCGACGCCGGCGAGGACGAGGTCCGCGCCGCGCTCGCGCTGGCCCAGGCGGAGTTCGCGTACGAGCTGCCGTGGGGGTTGGCCACCCGGGTCGGCGAGCAGGGGCTCTCCCTCTCCGGCGGGCAGCGGCAACGGCTGGCGCTGGCCCGAGCCGTGCTCGGCCGGCCCGCGCTGCTCGTCCTCGACGACCCGCTCTCCGCGCTCGACGTGCACACCGAGGCGCTGGTCGAGGCGGCGCTGCGGCGGGTGCTGCGGGACACCACCGCGCTGCTGGTGGTGCACCGCCCCTCCACGGTGGCGCTCGCCGACCGGGTGGCCCTCCTCGAGGACGGGCGGATCGTCGCCCTCGGCACCCACTCCGAGCTGCTGGCCGAGGTGCCGGCGTACCGGGCGCTGCTCTCCGCCGAGCCGGAGCGGCGCCGCGACGACGCCGGCCTGGTGCGCTCGTGAGCGAGGCCGCTCCGGGCGGCCCGTCCCGCATCCCCCGACCACGCCGCGCCCCCGACGGCGACGACCTGGACCTGTTCCGGTGGCGCGGCCGCGCCACCGACCCGGACGCCGACCGCAGCCGGGCCGAGGACGCCACGCCGGAGGCGGTGGCCCGGCTCCGGGCCCGCAGCCGGGTGCTGCTGGGCCGGCTGCTGCGCCCGCACCCGGGCCGGCTCGGCGTGGCGGTGGCGCTGCTGCTGGCCCAGAACGCCGCCGCCATGGCCGGCCCGTACCTGGTCATGCTCGGCATCGACCGGGGCATCGCACCGCTGCGGGCCGGCGACCCCGGGCCGCTGGTCGCCGTCGCCGCCGCCTTCGCCGTCGCCACCGGCACCGAGTACGCGGCCCGGCGCGGCTTCCTCACCCTCGCCGCCCGGATCGGCCAGGCCGTCCTGCTCGACCTGCGACGACGGGTGTACGGCCACTTCCTCCGCCTCGACGTCGGCTTCCACGAGCGCTACACCTCGGGTCGCATGGTGTCCCGGCTGACCAGCGACCTGGACTCGATCGCCGAACTGGTCGACGGCGGGATCGACAAGCTGGTGATGGCCGCGCTGTCGGTGCTGTCAGTGGCCGGCATCCTGCTCTGGCTGGACCTGCCGCTGGCCACGGTCACCCTGCTCGCCTTCCCGTTCCTGTTCCTGCTGTCCCGCTGGTTCGCCCGCGCCTCAGCCGGCGCGTACCGGCGGACCCGGGAGGCCGTGGCGCTGGTGATCGTCCACTTCGTCGAGTCGCTGCGCGGCATCCGGGCGGTGCAGGCGTACCGGCGGGAGCCGCGCAACCAGCGCATCTTCGCGGCGGTGAACGACGACTACCGGCAGGCCAGCCTGGACGCGTTCCGGCTGATCGCGGTCTACTCGCCGGGCATCCGGCTGATCGGCAACCTGACCGCCGCGGTGGTGCTCGCCTATGGTGGCGTCCGGGTGCTGGGCGGCGGGACCGAGGTCGGGGTGCTGGCCGCTTTCCTGCTCTACCTGCGCCACTTCTTCGAGCCGATGGAGGAGCTCAGCCAGTTCTACAACGCGTTGCAGTCGGCCACCGCCGCGCTGGAGAAGCTGGCCGGGGTGCTCGACGAGCGGCCCGCCGTGGCCGAGCCGGCGTGGCCGGTGCCGCTGCCGGCCGTTCCACGCCGGGGCTCCGTCGTGTTCCGGTCGGTCTCCTTCGGTTACCGGCCGGGCGCGCCGATCCTGGCCGGGCTGGAGCTGACCGTGCCGGCCGGGCAGACCGTCGCGCTGATCGGGCCGACGGGCGCCGGCAAGTCCACCATCGCCAAGCTGCTCGCCCGGTTCCACGACCCGGCCGCCGGCACGGTCAGCCTGGACGGGGTCGACCTGCGGGACCTGGCGGACGCCGAGCTGCGCCGGGCGGTCGTGCTGGTGACCCAGGAGAACCACCTGTTCAGCGGCTCGGTGGCGGAGAACATCCGGTTCGGCCGCCCGGACGCCGACGACGCGGCGGTGGAGGCCGCCGCCCGCGCCATCGGCGCGCACGACTTCATCGCCGCGCTCCCCGACGGGTACGCCACCGACGTGCACCGCCGCGGCGGCCGGCTCTCGGCCGGGCAGCGCCAGCTCGTCGCGTTCGCCCGGGCCTTCCTGGCCGATCCACGGGTGCTGATCCTGGACGAGGCCACCTCGTCGCTGGACGTGCCGACGGAACGCCTGGTGCAGCGGGCCCTGCGCAGCGTGCTGCGGGACCGCACCGCCCTGATCATCGCGCACCGGCTCTCCACCGTGGAGATCGCCGACCGGGTGCTGGTGCTGGACGGCGGCCGGATCGTGGAGGACGGCCCCCCGGTCGAACTGGCCGCCGCCGGAGGCCGGTACGCCGCCCTGCACCGCCAGTGGCGCGACTCGCTGAGCTGACCGCCGGACCCGCTGATCGGCCGGCGTGGGGCTCCGGCACGGCGGCCGGGTCGACGGTAGCCGCGGCACCGGCGGCCGCAGGCCGACGCGGCTGGCGAAAGACGTGGAGTCATCCGGGCCAGCTGCCTACGATCGGCTGATGACCGATACGGCGAGGACGGCCCGCGCCGGCGTCCCCGAGCGTCCGACCCTGGACGGCATCGAGGAGACCTGGGCGCGCCGCTGGCAGGAGGAGGGCACGTACGCGTTCGACCGCGCCAGCGAGCGGCCGGACGTGTACGCGATCGACACCCCGCCGCCGACCGTATCCGGCGAGCTGCACATGGGACACGTCTTCTCGTACACGCACACCGACACCGTGGCCCGGTTCCAGCGGATGCGCGGCCGGACGGTGTTCTACCCGATGGGCTGGGACGACAACGGCCTCCCGACCGAACGGCGGGTGCAGAACGTGTACGGGGTGCGCCCAGACCTGGCGCTGCCGTACGACCCGGACTGGCGGCCGCCGGCCGGCCCGGTGAGCGAGGCGGCCCGGAAGGATCCGGTGCCGATCTCCCGGCGCAACTTCATCGAGCTGTGCGAGCTGCTCACCGTGGAGGACGAGAAGATCTTCGAGACGCTCTGGCGGCGGCTCGGGCTGTCGGTGGACTGGTCGCTGACGTACACCACGATCGGGCGGGTGGCCCGGGCGACCAGCCAGCGGGCGTTCCTGCGCAACCTGGCCCGGGGCGAGGCCTACCAGGCGGAGGCGCCGACGCTCTGGGACGTCGGGTTCGCCACCGCGGTGGCCCAGGCCGAGCTGGAGGACCGGGAACGGCCGGGCGCCTACCACCGGCTGCGCTTCCACGGGCCGGACGGGCGCGAGGTGCTGATCGACACCACCCGGCCGGAACTGCTGCCGGCCTGCGTGGCGCTGGTCTGCCACCCGGACGACGAGCGGTACGCGGACCTGGTCGGCACGTCCGTGCGTACCCCGGTCTTCGGGGTCGAGGTGCCGGTGCGCGCGCACCCGCTCGCGGACCCGGCGAAGGGCACGGGCATCGCGATGGTCTGCACCTTCGGTGACCTGACCGATGTGACCTGGTGGCGGGAGCTGCAACTGGACACCCGGGTGGTGATCGGCCGGGACGGCCGGCTGCTGCCCGAGCCGCCGGCCGGCGTGCCCGCCGAGCCGTACGCGGCGCTGGCCGGGCAGACCGTGAACGGCGCCCGCCGCACGATCGTGCAGCTGCTGGCCGACGCCGGCGACCTGGTGGGCGAGCCGCGCCCGATCACCCATCCGGTGAAGTTCTACGAGCGCGGCGACCGGCCACTGGAGATCGTGTCGACCCGGCAGTGGTACCTGCGCAACGGCGGCCGGGACGTCCGCCTGCGGGAGGAGCTGCTGGCCCGGGGCCGGGAGCTGCGCTGGGTGCCGGAGCACATGCGGCACCGCTACGAGAACTGGGTGGGCGGCCTGACCGGGGACTGGTTGGTCAGCCGGCAACGCTTCTTCGGTGTGCCGGTGCCGGTGTGGTACCGGCTCGACGACGCTGGCGAGCCGGACTGGTCCCAGCCTCTCACACCGGACGAGCCACTGCTCCCGGTCGACCCGACCAGCGAGCCGCCGCCGGGCTACGAGGAGGCGCAGCGCGGCCTGTCGGGCGGGTTCGTCGGCGACCCGGACGTGCTGGACACCTGGGCCACCTCGTCGCTGACCCCGCAGATCGTCGGCGGTTGGGAGACCGACCCGGAGCTGTTCCGCCGGGTCTTCCCGATGGACCTGCGCCCGCAGGGGCAGGAGATCATCCGGACCTGGCTCTTCGACACGATCGTCCGGGCCCACTTGGAGCACGGCGTGCTGCCCTGGCGGGACGCGGTGCTCTCCGGCTGGATCCTCGACCCGGACCGGAAGAAGATGTCCAAGTCCAAGGGGAACGTGGTCACCCCGATGGGGCTGCTGGAGCAGCACGGCTCGGACGCGGTCCGGTACTGGGCGGCCAGCGGCAAGCCCGGCATGGACCTTGCCTTCGACCCGGCGCAGATCAAGGTGGGCCGTCGGCTCGCCACCAAGCTGCTCAACGCGTCGAAGTTCGCCCTCGGGCTGGGCGCCGCCGACGCGTTGCGCGCCCCGGCGACCGAGCCGCTCGACACCGCCATGCTCGCCGAACTCTCCGGCGTGGTCGGGGCGGCGACGGCCGCCTTCGACGAGTACGACCACACCGCCGCCCTGATGGCGACGGAGGCGTTCTTCTGGCGGTTCTGCGACGACTACATCGAGCTGGTGAAGGAGCGCGCCTACGGCTCCGGACCGGGGGCCGACTCGGCCCGGGCGGCCCTGGCCACCGCGCTGTCGGTGCAGCTGCGTCTCTTCGCCCCGGTGCTGCCCTTCGTCACCGAGGAGGTCTGGTCCTGGTGGCGGTACGGCTCGGTGCACCGCGCACCGTGGCCCACCACGTACGAGGTGGGTCGGGCCGTGCAGGGACCGGGCGACCCGGAGCTGCTGCGGCTGGCCGCCGACGCGCTGGGCCAGGTGCGCCGGGCCAAGTCGGAGCGGAAGCTGTCGATGAAGGCGGACGTGCCGCTGGCCGAGGCACTCGGCCCCGCCGCCGTCCTCGACCGGCTCACCCTGGTCGCCGACGACCTCCGGGCGGCGGGCCGGATCGCCAAGCTCGACCTGCTCCCCGACCGCGCCCCCGAACTCGTCATCGCCTGCGCCTTCTGACCCCACCCACGACCCGCGCAATGTCCCGGAAATAGTGGCCATCCGCGCCGCCGAGGCCACTATTTCCGTGAATTGGCGGCCTCGGTGGCGCGGACGGCGGCCCGCCCGGGACGTCTACGGCGTCGGCGGGCGGGCGGCCGCCGCCCCGGGGAGGGAGGGGCGGCGGCCGACGCGGCTCAGCTCGTTTCGCCGGCCACGGAGAACGAGCGGAGGCGGTCGATGGCCAGCACCGTGGCGGCGACCGCCACGAGGACGGTCATGACGGCGGCGACCGGGACCGAGACGGTGGTGCCGAGCAGGTCGGTGGGGGCCATCCGGTCGGTGAGGGCGATCACCCACTGCTGGATGGAGAGCACCTTCGTGCCGTCCACGAACCGGCCGAGCAGCCCCTCCCAGATCAGCACGTAGACCAGGCCGAGCAGGACCGGCCGCCGGGTGACCAGGCTGAGCGCCAGGAACAGCGCCGAGTACGCCAGCGCGCCCAGCGCCGACGCGGCGGCGAGCGCCAGTCCGAGGCGTACCGAATCAGCGAGCACGCCCGCGACGTAGAGCGGGACGGCGACGGTGGCGGCGCTGACCCCGGTGGCCACCGCCAGCTTGGGCAGCACGATCTGCCAGCGCGGCAGCGGCTTGGTGAGGATGTGCACCACCGTGCCGTCGTCGATCTCGGCGCCCAGCACCCCGGTGCCGACGATGAGTGCCACGACCGGCAGCACCACGGCCAGCCCGAGCCCGACCAGCACCGGCGGCCCCCACTGGCCGGGGTCGACGCCGAGCGAGCGGGAGATGATCGCGAGCGCCAGCAGCAGCGCGGGCAGCGGGAGCAGCAGCAGGAACCGGCGCCGGCCGAAGAGTCCGCGCGCGGTGATCCAGGTAACCGTCGACATGGGTCAGCTCCCCACCAGGTAGGAGAAGACGCTCTCCAGGGATTCGTCCTCGGGCGTCAGCGACCGGACCCGGACGCCCCGGGCCAGCGCGATCTTCGGCAGCGCCCGGGTGAAGGCGCCGTAGTCGCCGGCCCGGACCGTGAGCCCGTTGCGGCCCAACTCCACCCCGGTCACCGACTCCTCGGCGATCAGCGCGACCGCGAGGGCCCGGTCGTCGGTGGAGCGGACCAGGAAGACGTGCGGCCGGTGGGTCATCAGCCGGCGGATGGTCCGGTAGTCGCCGGAGGCGGCCAGCCGGCCGGCGACCATCACCTGCACGGTGCCGGAGACCTGCTCGACCTCCTCCAGGATGTGCGAGCTGAACAGGATGGTCCGGCCGGCGTCGCCGAGGCGGTGCAGCAGGGCCATCATGTGCAGCCGCTGCCGCGGGTCCATCCCGTTGAACGGCTCGTCGAGCAGCAGCACCTGCGGGTCGTGGACCAGGGACGCGGCCACCCGGGTGCGCTGCCGCATGCCCTTGGAGTAGGTGCCGATCCGCCGGTCCTGCGCGTCCGCCATCTCGACCAGGTCGATCGCCCGGCGGGCCGCCGCCTCCGGGTCGGACAGCCGGTGCAGCTTGGCGCTGGCCAGCACGAACTCGTACGCGGTGAGGAAGGTGTGCACCGCCTCCCGCTCGCTGACCAGGCCCAGCCGGCGGTAGACGCCGGGGTTGCGCCAGGTCGGCTCGCCGTCGAGGGTGACCGCGCCCCGGGACGGGGCGAGGAAGCCGGCCATCATGTGCAGCAGGGTGGTCTTCCCGGCGCCGTTCGGGCCGAGCAGCCCGGTCACGCCGGGCCCGAGCCGCATGGTGACGTCGTTGACCGCTACCACGTTGCCGTACCAGCGGGAGACCCCGGCGAGGTCGAGGGTGGACGCGGGCGTGGTGGGGGCCGGTGCCTGCGGGCCCGCACTGATCGTGGTCATCGGGCGGCCACCTTCCGGTATCGCAGCAGCAGCAGGGCGACGCAACCGGCGACCAGCAGCCCGGCGGCGGCCAGGTAGACCGGCCCGAAGTCACCGATCATCCGGTCCGCGGCCGCGCCGGGGGCCAGCAGGTCGCCCAGGGTCCACAGGCCGACGCCCTGGACCAGGGTGGACGGCGAGGCGAGCATCGCCAGCTCGTTGACCGTCCGGGACGGCATGATCGACAGGGTGCCGACGATCGGCGTGGTCATCAGGAACGCGGCCACGATGCCGCCGGCGGCGAAGGCCCGCTTGCCGGTCAGCGAGGCGATGAGCAGCCCGACCGAGGCGAACACCACCGCCCACAGGGCCGCGTAGAGCAGGCCGGGGAGCAGATCGCCGAGTTCGTTCCACACCCCGCGCATGCCGTCGTCGGTGGTGAACGCGGCACCGAGGAACATCACCAGCTGCGGCGCGCCGAGCAGCAGCCAGAGCGCGGAGACCAGCGCGCCGAGCTTGGCCAGCGCGTAGTCGCCGCGGGGCAGCGGCCGGGAGAAGTAGAGCGGCAGCACGCCGCTGCGCAGGTCGCGGGAGACCAACTCGGGCCCGACCACCGCGACGAAGAAGATGACCAGCCAGCTCATCGCGTCGGCGAACTGGGCGTACGTCATGACGACCTGGCCGGTCTGGCTGCGGACCGCGGTCAGCCCGGCGGCCACCACCACCACGATGCCGACCACCAGCCACGGGAAGATCTTCGCCTTGGCGGACCGACCCAGCCCGAAGGCGGTGCGCATCCCGTGCACGTAGAGCGCGCCGAGGACGTGCCGGCGGCCCAGTCGGGGGCCGGTGTAGCGCTGATATCCGATGTCGTGGATGACGCCGGTCGGCTCAGGCATGGCTGGGCTCCCTCGTGGCGAAGAGTTCGGCCACCCGGTGCCGCCGCTGGTCCAGCCGGTGCAGCGGCAGGTCCAGCTCGGCGACCGCGCCGAGAATCAGGTCGTAGGTGGCGTCGTCGGCGAGCGGGACGAGCAGCAGCCGCCCCTCCCGGGACACCGGCAGGCCGAACCCAGCGAGCCGGGCGGCGAGGTCGTCCGTGCCCTCGCTGACCTCGACGGCCAGCACGTCGGTGGCCGAGGTCATCGCGGCGATCCGATCGGCGCGGAGCAGCCGCCCGCCGTCGATGGCGACCAGGGTGTCGCAGATCCGCTCCACCTCGCCGAGCAGGTGCGAGCAGACCAGCACGGAGATGCCGAACTCGGTGCCGATCCGGTGGATGAGGGCCAGCATGGCGTCCCGCCCGGCCGGGTCGAGGCCGTTGGTCGGCTCGTCGAGCAGCAGCAGGTCGGGGTCGTGCACCAGGGCCTGGGCGAGCTTCACCCGCTGCTTCATGCCGGTGGAGTAGCCACCGACGGCCCGGTGCCGCTCCTCGTGCAGGCCGACGTGGCGCAGCGCCTCGGAGGCCCGCTCCCGGGCGACCGTGCGCGGCAGTCCGCTCATCCGGCCCAGGTGGGTGACCAGCTCGGCGGCGGAGAGGTCGGGCGGCAGGGCGTCGTGTTCGGGCATGTAGCCCACCCGGGCGCGGACCGCCGCCGGGTCGGTGATGGGGTCGAGGCCGAGCACGGAGACCCGGCCACTGGTCGGCGCGAGCAGGCCCAGCAGGATCTTGATCAGAGTGGACTTGCCGGCGCCGTTCGCGCCGACCAGCCCGATGATCCCCGGCTCGACCGACACGGTGAGGTCGGTCAACGCGGTGACCCGACCTCCGTACGTCTTGGTCAGCGACTCGGTCGCGAGCAGTGTCACGATGTCCAGGGTAGGAAGGCGGGGGCGGATCCGGCACCGGGAAACGCTCGGGGTTGCCCCTGATTCCGCCCGGACGGGGGTCCGGTGACGGCCGGGAACGAGTGGCGCTCTCGACCGATCGCCGGTGGGCTGAGAAACTGTGGGCTGGCCGGTGAAGTTGGGGGTTCGATGAGCAACGGGTGGGTGCTGCCCGAGGACGTGTTGCGGGACGCGCCGACGTATGCGCTCCGTGCCGCTGAGCTGGCTGATCTGGAGTTGCTGCTGACCGGGGCGTACGCCCCGCTGACCGGCTTCATGACCCGCGCCGACCTGGCCTCGCTGAGCCGGCGCGGCCGGCTCGCCGACGGCACGCCGTGGCCGGTGCCGGTGACCCTCCAGGTGCCGGCACCGCTGGCCGACGGGCTGGAGCTGGACGACCCGCTGCGCCGGGCGCTGGTGCTCACCGACGGCGAGGGCGCCCCGGTGGCCGCGATGGACGTGACCGACGTCTGGCCGGTCCGCGAGGGCGTGGTCGGTGTGGGCGGCACGGTCCGCCCGCTTGGCGACGGGGGCCACGGGCCGTTCCAGCGGCTGCGCCGCGACCCGGAGGAGATCCGGGCGCTGCTGCCCCCGGGGCGGGTGCTCGGTGTCTTCGCCGACCGTCCACTGCACCGGCCGCAGCTCGCGCAGATCGCCCACGCCGCCCGCACCCTCGGCGCGCACCTGCTCGTGCTGATCCCGGTGGGCGAGGAGGCGATCGGCGGGGTGCCGGCCGAGGCGCTGGTCCGCAGCGTGTTCGCCGCCCGGGATCGGATGCCCCCGGCCACCCTGGTGGCGGTGCCGCTGGCCCGGCGGCGCGATGAGATCAGCGACGCCCTGCTGCGGGCCCGGGTCGCCGCGGCGTACGGGGTGACCCACCTGCTCTCCACCGAGGGCATGCTCTCCGGAGCCGGTCTGCGGGTGCTGGTGCCCCGGGAGCTGGCGTACGACAACCGGGACGGGCAGTGGCGTTGGCGGGAGGACATCCCGCCGCGCAACCGGCGGCTGGCGCTCAGCCAGGAGGAGATCGACGACCTGCTGGACCGGGGCTTCCCGCTGCCCGAGTGGCACACCCCGCCGGCGGTGGCCAAGGAACTGGCCCGGGCCCGCCCGCCGCGCCGGCACCGGGGCCTGGTGGTCTTCCTGACCGGCCTCTCCGGCTCCGGCAAGTCGACCATCGCCCGCGGCCTCGCCGACCTGCTGCGTGAGGGCGGCGACCGCACCATCACCCTGCTCGACGGGGACGTGGTGCGCCGGGAACTCTCCGCCGGGCTGGGCTTCAGCAAGACCGACCGGGACGCCAACGTGCGCCGGATCGGCTGGGTGGCCGCCGAGATCGCCCGGCACCGGGGCGTCGGCATCTGCTGCCCGATCGCCCCGTACGCGGCCGCCCGGGCCACCGCCCGGGAGATGGCGCACGCCGCCGGGGCGGGCTTCCTGCTGGTCCACGTCGCGACGCCGCTGGAGGTCTGCGAGCAGCGCGACCGCAAGGGTCTCTACGCCCGCGCCCGGGCCGGCCTGCTGACCGGGCTGACCGGCATCGACGACCCGTACGAGGAGCCGACCGACGCGGACCTGGTGGTGGACACCACGGACCTGACGGTCGAGGAGGCGGTGCAGCGGGTGATGGAGCACCTGACCGAGACCGGCTGGGTGGAATCCCGCCTCCAGTCCGCCTGATCCCTGCCGCCGACCGCCGCCGTCCGGACCGGGACGGCGGCGGTTCGCGTTTGCGTACCCTTCCTTCCGCCGTGCGCTGCTGCGCGCTAGTGTTCATCTTTGTTGGAACGCGTTCGACCACGTGGACACGTGGTCGCGGGAACCGGAGGTGACGGCGGGTGCTGGCGCGGCAGCGGCAGGCGGCCATCCTGGAACGGGTCCGCGCCGCCGGAGGGGTACGGGTCACCCAGCTCGCCGCCGAGTTCGGCGTCTCCGACATGACCATCCGGCGCGACCTGGAGACGCTGCACGAACAGGGGCTGCTGGCCAAGGTGCACGGCGGGGCCACCCTCGCCGGCCCCGGTTCGACCGACGAACCCGGCTTCCACGCCAAGTCGGTCCGCCAGTCCGCCGAGAAGGCGGCCATCGCCGCCCGGGCGGCGCGGCTGGTCCGCCCCGGCGCGGCCATCGCCCTCTCGGCCGGTACGACCACCGCCGAACTGGCCCGCCACCTGGTCGCCGTGCCGGGGCTGACCGTGGTGACGAACTCGCTGCCGGTGGCCGAGACCCTGCACGTCGCCGGCCGGCCGGACCAGACCGTGGTGCTGACCGGCGGGGTGCGTACCCCCTCGGACGCGCTGGTCGGCCCGCTGGCCGTGGCGGCGCTCGGCACGCTCCACCTGGACCTGCTCTTCCTTGGCGTGCACGGGATCAGCGAGCGGGCCGGGTTCACCACGCCGAACCTGATGGAAGCGGACACCGACCGGGCCCTCGTCGCGGCCGCCGACCGGCTGGTCGTGCTCGCCGACCACACCAAGTGGGGCACGGTCGGCATCTCCTCGATCGTCGGCCTGGACCAGGCGGACGTGCTGGTCACCGACGACCGGATGGCGCCGGACGCACGACGGGTGCTCGAGGACCGGGTGGGCGAGCTGGTGATCGTGCCGGCCACGGAGGGGGCGGAGTGAAGCGTACGCAGATCGAGCTGGCCGACGGCCGCGAGTTGATCTACTTCGACGAGCGGGACGACGCGGTCCGCGACCAGCCGGACCGGCGGGAGCTGCCCCCGCCGCCACCCGCCTCCCAGCTCCGGTACGACCCGCTCACCGACGAGTGGGTAGCGGTGGCGGTGCACCGCCAGACCCGGACCTTCCTGCCTCCGGCTGACGAATGCCCGCTCTGCCCGTCCCGGGACGGCCGGCTCAGCGAGATCCCGGCCCCCGACTACGACGTGGCCGTCTTCGAGAACCGCTTCCCTTCGCTGAGCCAGCGGGTCGCCGAGGAGCCGGCCGAGATCACCCCGTTCACCCCGGTCCGCCCGGGGCACGGCCGGTGCGAGGTGGTCTGCTTCACGGACGACCACAACGCCTCGTTCGCCGGCCTCCCGCCACACCGGGTCCGGACGGTCCTGGACGCCCTCGCCGACCGGACCACCGCGCTGGCCGCGCTGCCCGGCGTCGAGCAGGTCTTCCCGTTCGAGAACCGGGGCGTGGAGATCGGGGTGACCCTGCACCACCCGCACGGCCAGATCTACGCCTACCCGTTCGTCACGCCGCGGACCCGCACCATGCTGGCCGCCGCCCGCCGGCACGCCGACCGCACCGGCGGCAACCTGTACGCGGACGTGCTCGCCGCCGAGCGCGCCGCCGGGGACCGGGTGGTGGCGGCGAACGAGCACTGGACGGCGTACGTCCCGGCGGCGGCGCGCTGGCCGTTCGAGGTGCACGTCGCCCCGCACCGGCGGGTGCCGGACATCCCGGCGCTGGACGACGCCGAGCGGGACGCCTTCGGCCCGCTCTACCTGGACGTGCTGCTCCGCTTCGACGGGCTGTTCGACCTGCCGATGCCGTACATCGCGGCCTGGCATCAGGCGCCGGTCCGGGTCGACCGCGAGCTGGGGCACCTGCACCTGCAGCTGTTCAGCATCCGGCGGGCCAAGGACAAGCTGAAGTACCTGGCCGGCTCAGAGTCGGCGATGGGCGTGTTCATCAACGACATCGCGCCCGAGCGGGCGGCGGAACTGCTCCGCGCCGCCTGAGAGGAAGGACCCCTCCCAACGCCCCGGAACTCCGCACAACAGGGCGCGGGGGGCCCGGGACAGGGCCCCCCGCAGGGAAGGGACGGCTGGCTGTGTGCGACAGCCGGGAAGGCTGGCTGATCGGCACTCGTGCCACGAGGCGACCGCGGTCAACCTTCCTGGACGGGACTGGCATCGCGTCCACCCGGTACAACGAGACGCGCCACCGGCGGTGACGGTGCCGCACCCGACGGAGCCCGCCGGCCGACGGCCGACGGGCTCCGGTGCGACGGGGACGATCAGGCCGCGAGCTTGCGGGCCAGGTTCTCGTCGAGCGCGTTCATGAACTCGTCGGTGGTCAGCCACGGGGCGTCCCGCGAGATGAGCAGCGCGAGGTCCTTGGTCATCTGGCCGCCCTCGACGGTGGAGACGATGACCTGCTCCAGGGTGTTGGCGAACTCGGTGACCGCCGGGGTGCCGTCCAGCTTGCCCCGGTGGGCCAGGCCCCGGGTCCAGGCGTAGATCGAGGCGATCGGGTTGGTCGAGGTCTTCTCGCCCTTCTGCCACTGCCGGTAGTGCCGGGTGACGGTGCCGTGCGCGGCCTCGGCCTCGACGGTGCGGCCGTCCGGGGAGAGCAGCACGGAGGTCATCAGGCCGAGCGAGCCGAAGCCCTGCGCGACGGTGTCGGACTGCACGTCACCGTCGTAGTTCTTGCAGGCCCAGACGTAGCCGCCCTCCCACTTGAGCGCGGCGGCGACCATGTCGTCGATCAGCCGGTGCTCGTAGGTGATGCCGGCGGCCTCGAACTCCGACTTGAACTCGTTCTCGAACACCTCGGCGAAGATGTCCTTGAACCGGCCGTCGTACGCCTTGAGGATGGTGTTCTTGGTGGACAGGTAGACCGGGTAGCCGCGGTCCAGGCCGTACCGGAACGAGGCGCGGGCGAAGTCCCGGATCGACTCGTCGAAGTTGTACATGCCCATGGCGATGCCGCCGCCGGGGAAGTTGGCGACCTCCATCTCCATGGGCGCGCCGCCGTCGGCCGGGGTGTAGGTGATGGTCACCGTGCCCGGGCCGGGGACGACGAAGTCGGTGGCCTTGTACTGGTCGCCGTGCGCGTGCCGGCCGATGATGATCGGCTTGGTCCAGCCGGGGACGAGCCGCGGCACGTTCGACATGATGATCGGCTCGCGGAAGACCACGCCGCCGAGGATGTTGCGGATGGTGCCGTTCGGCGACCGCCACATCTTCTTCAGGCCGAACTCCTCCACCCGGGCCTCGTCCGGGGTGATGGTGGCGCACTTGACGCCGACGCCGTGCTCCTTGATGGCGTTGGCGGCGTCGACGGTGACCTGGTCGTCGGTGGCGTCGCGGTGCTGGATCGACAGGTCGTAGTAGTGCAGGTCGACGTCGAGGTAGGGCAGGATCAGCTGCTCCCGGATCTGCTTCCAGATGATCCGGGTCATCTCGTCGCCGTCGATTTCCACGACCGGGTTGTTTACCTTGATCTTCGCCATCGGCCGGCGCTCCTCTCGGGGGACACGTGCTCAAGCAGTACGAGCGTACTGGAAACTGCCCGGGGCTCCCCAGCCGGCCTCACCCCGCCGGACACGGGGTCGCCTTTGACGGGCCGCGGTGACATCCTTCCCGGATGCCGCTGACTCACACGGTCGGGTCTATCACGGTCACCGCCCTGGTCGACGGGGCGGGTCCCTTCTTCCAGCCCCGCGAGGAGGCGTTCCCGGACGCCACCCCGGCGCAGTGGCGGGAGGCGGACCGGCGGGACCCGGCAACCGTCACCCCGGACGGCCGGTGGTGGCTGCCGTTCCGCTGCTTCGCGCTGCGCACCGGGGACGGGCCGGTGACCCTGGTCGACGCCGGGATCGGCCCGGCCGACGCCCTCGCGGCGAGCTGGGCGCCGGTGCCCGGGCGACTCCCCGAGGAGCTGTCCGCCGCCGGCATCGACCCGGCGGTCGTGCGGACCGTCGTGCTCACCCACCTGCACAGCGACCACGTCGGCTGGGCGGGCCCGCTCTTCCCCCACGCGGACCACCTGCTGCAACAGGCCGAGCTGGACGCGCTGGACCGGTTTCACCCCGAGCTGCCGGCCCGGCTGCTGGGGCCGTTGCGCGCCGCCGGCCAGCTCCGGGTGGTCGACGGCGACACCACCCTGGCCCCCGGGGTACGCGTGCTGAGCACCCCGGGCCACACCCCGGGTCACCAGTCGGTGCTGATCGACTCCGGCGACGACCGTCTCCTGGTCACCGGCGACCTGCTGGTCCACGCAGTGCAACTGGTCGACCCGACCCTGGCCTACGCCCACGAGGAGGACCTGGCCCGGGCCCGCACCACCCGCACAACCCTGCTGCACACCCTGGCCACCCAGGGCGGCGCCACCTTGGCCACCCCTCACCTCGGCCATCCCTTCACCCCGGTTGAGGGTGGTTGGGACGCGAAAAGGGCGGGTCCGGCGTGAGCCGGGCCCGCCCTTTCGGGAGGTCCTGTCACATGTTGGCGACGTCGGCCTGCTTGGCGCGGACGGCCTCGGCAGCCGCCTTGAGGCTGGCCAGCTCGTCGGCGTCCAGGTCGGTCTCGACGATCCGCCGGATGCCCTCGCGGCCGATCTCGGCCTCGACGCCGAGGTAGACGCCGGAGATGCCGTAATCGCCGTCGACCCAGGCGCAGACCGGCATGATCTCGCCGGAGTCCTCGGCGACCGCCTTGGCCATCCGGGCGGCGGCGGCCGACGGCGCGTAGTACGCCGAGCCGGTCTTCAGCAGCGCCACGACCTCGGCGCCACCGTTCCGGGTCTTGACGACCAGCTCCTCGATCTGCTGGGCCGGCATGACGTCGCGCAGCGGCTTGCCGTCCACAGTGCTCTTCGACGGGACCGGGACCATGGTGTCGCCGTGCGAGCCCAGGGTCAGCGTCTTCACCGACTTCACCGGCACGTTCAGCGCCTCGGCAACGAAGTTGGTGAACCGGGCGCTGTCGAGCATGCCGGCCTGGCCGAGCACCCGGTTCTTCGGGAACTGGGTGGCCAGCTGGGCCAGCGCGGTCATCTCGTCGAGCGGGTTGGAGACGACGATGACGACGGCGTTCGGCGCGTACTTGGCGACGTTCTCGGAGACCTGACGAACGATCTTGGCGTTGGTCTCGAGGAGGTCCATCCGGCTCATGCCGGGCTTGCGGGGCAGGCCGGCGGTGATGACGACGACGTCCGAGCCCTCGATGGCCTCGTAGCCCTCGCCGTTCGGGCCGGTGGTGACGCCGACGACCTTGGTCTCGAAGCCCTCGACGGCGCGCGACTGGTTGAGGTCCAGCGCGAGACCCGCCGGCTTGCCCTCCACGATGTCGGTGATCACGACGGTGTCGAAGACGTCGTACTCGGCCAGGCGCTGCGCGGTGGTGGAGCCGTAGAAGCCGGCCCCGACGACAGTGACCTTCTTACCCATGGTCGTCCCACTCCCTGATACCAGTCGGTTTTCCGGACCGTATCAGCCATCCTGGCACCGATCGGGCCAGGGGCGGACGGTTATGACGTGCTTGGGTGGTCAGACCTGCTGCTCCGCGCGCTCCACCACGTTGGTCAGCAGCATGGCCCGGGTCATCGGGCCGACCCCGCCCGGCATCGGCACCAGCTTGCCCGCCACCTCGGCCACCTCCGGGTCGACGTCGCCGGTGTAGCGGCCCTTGCCGTCGGCGCCGATCACCCGGGTGATGCCCACGTCGACCACGGTCGCGCCCGGCGTGACCATGTCGGCGGTGAGCAGGCCCGGCACCCCGGCCGCCACGATCACGATGTCCGCCTCGCGGGTGTGCGCGGCGAGGTCCAGCGTGCCGGTGTGGCAGAGGGTCACCGTGGCGTTCTCGCTGCGCCGGGTGAGCAGCAGCCCGAGCGGCCGGCCCACGGTGTTGCCGCGGCCGATCAGCGCCACCTTGGCGCCGCGCAGCGCCACGTCGTGCCGGCGCAGCAGCTCGACGATGCCCCGCGGGGTGCACGGCAGCGGGGCGTCGTAGCCGAGCACCAGCCGGCCCAGGTTGACCGGGTGCAGGCCGTCGGCGTCCTTGGCCGGGTCGATCATCTCCAGCGCCCGCTGAGTGTCCAGGTGGGCCGGCAGCGGCAGCTGGACGATGTAGCCGTGGCACGCCGGGTCGGCGTTCAGCTCGGTCAGGACCGCGTCGAGCTGCTCCTGGCTGGCGTCCGCGGGCAGCTCACGCCGGATCGAGGCGATGCCCACCTCGGCACAGTCCCGGTGCTTGCCGTTGACGTACGCCTGGGAGCCGGGGTCGGCGCCGACCAGGACCGTGCCGAGTCCCGGAGTGATGCCCCGTTCCGCCAGCGCCTTGACCCGGGTCCGCAGCTCATCCTTGAGCTCCGCCGCGGTCGCCTTGCCGTCCAGGATCGTCGCCGTCACTACCAGATCGTCTCACGGCGCCGAACCGGCGGGCCGATGACGCCAAACGCTCACGATCTGTTACGTGGCCATTGTCACTCACAGTTACTTCTTGTGGTCTTTTCCACTCCCCGGCTCGGACAGGCGATCGGAAACCAGCCAGACCCGGCAGCTGGCCAAGGCGGGCAGGGACGGGACGAAAAGGCCCGACGGGTGCCGCAAAGCGCCAGGCAACAACCCCGACTGAGCAGGAACTACATCGCGTCGCAGTACCACGGCGGGCGGCCGTCGACAAGGTGGCCGACCCCGCTCCGTTATCGCTTCGCAACGGCTTCGTTGTCGAAGCCTGACCGCCGACCTACCGTTACCGAGCGTTGCGCAGCGTTACCCAGCGTCGGGCCTGACTGCGCACTGTGAGGAGATGAGGAGACTCCCATGCGAGTTCGTAGACTCGCCGCCTGGGCCGCCCTCCCGCTCGTGGTGACGCTGGGCCTGACGGCCTGCGGCAACGGCGGGAACGGCGGATCGAGCGGCAGCGGCCAGGATGCGGCGGTCAGCATCCAGATTTCCGAGCCGCAGCACCTGGTTCCGACCAACACCACCGAAACGTCCGGCTCGCAGGTGCTCGCCGGCCTGTTCAGCCCGCTCGTCGACTACGACGCGCAGAACAAGCCGTACGAGGTCGCGGCCCAGTCGGTGACGCCGTCCGACAACAACAAGGTCTGGACGATCAAGCTCAAGGACGGGTTCACCTTCCACAACGGCGAGAAGGTCACGTCCGACGACTACATCAACGCCTGGAACTACGGCGCGTACGCGCCCAACGGCCAGGGCGCCAGCTACTTCTTCGAGAAGATCGCGGGCTACCAGGACCTGCAGGGTGACAAGCCGAAGGCCAAGACGATGTCCGGCCTGAAGAAGCTGGACGATCTGAGCTTCCAGGTGACGCTCGCCGAGCCGTACATCGACTTCGAGTCCATGCTCGGCTACACCGCGTTCTACCCGCTGCCGAAGGCCGCGTTCTCCGCGCCGGGCGTGCTCAACGACTCGTACGAGCAGGCGCCGATCGGCCAGGGTCCGTTCAAGATGAAGGGCACCTGGCAGCACGACGCCAAGATTGACGTCGAGCGCTACGACGCGTACCCGGGCGAGAAGCCCAAGGTGAAGGACATCGAGTTCCGGGTCTACCAGCAGCTCACCGCGGCGTACTCGGACCTGCAGTCGGACAACCTTGACGTGCTGCCGACGCTCCCGACCGAGAACCTGAGCACCGCGCCGAGCGACCTGGGCGGCCGCTACCAGACCAGCCCGATGTCGTCGTTCCAGTTCCTGGCCTTCCCCACCTTCGAGAAGGACTACAGCAACCCGGACGTGCGCAAGGCGATCTCGATGGCGATCGACCGTGACGAGATCACCAAGTCGATCTTCAAGGGTTCGCAGCAGTCGGCCCGCTCGTTCGTCTCGCCGGTCCTGCCGGGCTACCGGGACAACACCACGGGTGCTGCGGGTCAGTTCAACCCGACCGAGGCCAAGAAGCTCTACCAGGCCGCCGGCGGCCCGTCGAAGATCACCATCTCCTACAACGGGGACGGCGGTCACAAGGACTGGGTCGACGCGACCTGCAACCAGCTCAAGGCCAACCTGGGCGTCGACTGCGTCGGCTCGGCCGAGCCGAAGTTCGCCGACCTGCTGACCAAGGTCGAGAAGAAGCAGCCGGTGGGTCTGTTCCGGATGGGCTGGGTCATGGACTACCCGTCCATGGAGGACTACCTCGGCCCGCTGTACAGCACCAACGGTTCGTCGAACTACTACGGCTACAGCAACCCGGAGTTCGACCGCCTGGTCAAGGAGGGCTCCGCCGCGCCCACCCAGGAAGAGGCGATCAAGAAGTACCAGCAGGCCGAGGACATCCTGGCCAAGGACATGCCGGTGATCCCGCTCCGCTTCGGCGAGAACGTGTACGGGCACTCCAGCAAGGTCAAGAACGTCCAGATGGACCTGTTCCAGCGGGTCAACCTCGTCAAGATCGAGGCGGCCAGCTGAGCTGACCGCGGCACGGGCCACCCGGGGCGACCCGGGTGGCCCGGGGCACGCGGCGGTCCAGCCGCTGGCACCCCGCCGGGCCGGTCTCTACGCCGGCCCCACCGGGCCGGAGGGCACCGGTCGCCGGTTTTCCGGTACAGCCAGAGATGTCATCCTGCGCCCCTTTCGCACTTTTCCGGAGAGACTGGCAAGCATGTTCCGCTTCATCCTGCGGCGCCTCCTGCAGATGGTCCTCGCGTTCTTCGGGACCACGCTGATCGTCTACGCGCTGATGTTCGCCGGGCAGGGCGACCCGATCCAGGCCCTCGCCGGGGAGCGGCCGGTGACGGCGGCCCAGCGGGCATACCTGACGCAGAAGTACCACCTGGACCAGACCGGCGTGGGCGGCTTCTTCTATCGCTACCTCGACTACGTGAAGAACCTGGTCCAGGGCGACCTGGGCCAGTCGCTCACCGGCCGCCAGATCGGCGACATCCTTCAGCAGGCCTGGCCGATCACCGTGCAGCTGGCGCTCATCGCGCTCGCCGTGGCCATCGTCTTCGGCGTCACTGCCGGCGTGATCGCCGGCATCCGTCGGGCCAGCATCTTCGACAACTCGACGCTGGTGCTCACCCTGCTGGTGCTCGGCATCCCGACCATCGTCCTGGCACCGCTCGCGCAGTACTTCCTCGGCGTCAAGTGGCAGCTCTTCCCGCCCACCGCCGGGGCTCAACCGAGCTTCTACGCGCTGCTGCTGCCCGGCATCGTGCTCGGCTCGCTGTCGCTGGCCACCGCCTTGCGGCTGACCCGCACCTCGGTGGCGGAGAACCTGCGCGCCGACTATGTCCGGACCGCCCGGTCGAAAGGCCTGGTCAAGCGACGCATCGTCAGCGTCCACGTGCTGCGCAACTCGCTCATCCCGGTGGTCACCTTCCTCGGCGTCGAGCTGGGCAACCTGATGAGCGGCGCGATCATCACGGAGGGCGTGTTCAACATCCCCGGTGTCGGCTTCAACCTGTTCCGCGGCATCCGCACCGAGGACGGCCCGCTGGTGGTGGGCATCGTCAGCGTGCTCGTCGTGGTCTACCTGATCTCCAACCTGGTGGTGGACGTCCTGTACGCCGTACTCGACCCGAGGATCCGCTATGAGTGAGCGCAGCGAACGAATCATCAACGCAGTGTGCTCGGTCGCTCGTGGCCGCACCGAGCGGAGCGAGGTGCGGTCATGAGTGACTTTGAAACGGTGGCGGCCACGGAGAATCAGGCCGCGCGACGGGGCGTCTCCGGCGAGCCGGGCGCACCCAACCAGGTCGGCGCGCCGCAGAAGCCGCGCAGCCTGGCCGGCGACGCCTGGCGCGACCTGCGCGGCAACCCGATCTTCTGGATCAGCCTGGGCCTGGTCGTGCTGGTCGCCGCGATGGCCGTCGTGCCGTCGCTGTTCACCGCCAACGACCCGCGTGACTGCCTGCTCTCCCGGCAGCACGCCGGGCCGTCCGGCGGGGCCATCTTCGGGTACGACTTCCAGGGCTGCGACGTCTACGCCCGGGCGGTCTACGGCACTCGGGCCTCACTGCTGGTGGGCGCTCTCGCCGCGCTGGCCACCGGCGTGATCGCGCTGGTCGTCGGCATGCTCGCCGGCTACTTCGGCGGCTGGGTGGACGCGGTGCTCTCCCGCGTGATCGACATCGTGCTCGGCATCCCGCTGCTGCTCGCCGCAATCGTGCTGCTCAAGCGGGTGAGCACCAGCAGCGACAATGTCCGGCTGTTCGCGGTGATCTTCGTGCTGGCGGTGCTCGGCTGGACCACCGCGGCCCGGGTGGTCCGCTCCTCGGTGATCACCGCCAAGGAGCAGGACTACGTCGCCGCGGCCCGGATGCTCGGCGCCCGCAACGGCCGGATCATGTGGCGGCACATCCTGCCGAACGCGCTCGCCCCGGCGATCGTGGTGCTCACCATCGCGCTCGGCTCGTTCATCGCCGCCGAGGCGACGCTGAGCTTCCTCGGCATCGGCCTGAAGGCCCCGACCATCTCCTGGGGCCAGGACATCGACACCGGCCGCATCCACATGCGGGAAGCGGCGACCCCGCTGATCGTCCCCTCGGCCTTCCTCGCGCTGACCGTACTGGCCTTCATCATGCTGGGCGACGCGATCCGCGACGCCTTCGACCCGAAGCTGCGGTGAGAACCTCATGACCCAGTCCGCTGTCCGGCCCACGCCGGCCTCCCCCACCCCGCCGGGCGGCCACCTGCTCGAGGTACGGGACCTGCACATCGAGTTCCGCACCCACGAGGGCGTGGCCAAGGTGATCAACGGGGTGTCCTACCACCTCGACCCGGGCGAGACCCTGGCCGTGCTCGGCGAGTCCGGCTCCGGCAAGTCGGTGACCGCCCAGGCGATCATGGGCATCCTGGACACTCCCCCGGCGCACATCCGCACCGGCCAGATCCTCTACCAGGGCCGGGACCTGTTGACCCAGTCCGAGGAGCAGCGCCGGCAGGTGCGCGGCAAGGAGATCGCGATGATCTTCCAGGACGCGCTCTCCGCGTTGAACCCGGTCTTCCCGGTCGGCTGGCAGATCGGCGAGACGCTGCGCCAGCGCGAGGGGATGTCCCGCGCCGACGCCCGCAGGCGGGCCGCCGAGCTGATGGACCTGGTCCGGATCCCGGCCGCGGCGAAGCGGCTCGGCGACTACCCGCACCAGTTCTCCGGCGGCATGCGCCAGCGCGTGATGATCGCGATGGCGCTCGCCCTGAACCCGCGAGTGCTGATCGCCGACGAGCCGACCACGGCACTCGACGTCACCGTGCAGGCCCAGATCATGGACCTGCTGGCCGAACTGCGCCGCGACCTGAACATGGCGATGATCCTGATCACCCACGACCTCGGCGTGGTCGCCGGCGTCGCGGACCGGATCGCCGTCATGTACGCCGGCCGGATCGTCGAGCACGCCGACGTGCGCTCGCTGTACCGGGCGCCGGCCCACCCGTACACCAAGGGGCTGCTGGAGTCGATCCCGCGGCTCGACGTGCGCGGGCAGGCGCTGTCGACGATCAAGGGGCTGCCGCCGAACCTGATGCGGATCCCGTCCGGCTGCCCGTTCCACCCCAGGTGCCCGTACGTGCAGCAGGTCTGCGTGGACGTGGTGCCGCACGACCTGGTCCTCGGCGACGGCCGGACCAGCGCATGCCATTTCGCGCAGGAGGTCCGTGATGACAGCGCCCACTAGCCCGACCAAGGTCCGCGGCGAGACGATCCTCTCGGTCGACAACCTGGTCAAGCACTACCCGATCAGCCAGGGGGTGCTCTTCAAGAAGCAGACCGGCGCGGTCAAGGCCGTCGACGGGGTCAGCTTCGAGCTGCGCCGGGGCGAGACGCTCGGCGTGGTCGGCGAGTCCGGCTGCGGCAAGTCCACCCTGGCCCGGCTGCTCATGCGGCTGGAGACGCCAACCGCCGGCCGCGCCACCCTGGAGGGCAACAACCTGTTCAAGGCCTCCGGGGCGGAGCTGCGCCGGCTGCGCCGGAACATGCAGATGGTGATGCAGGACCCGTACACCTCGCTGAACCCGCGGATGACGGTCGGCGACATCATCGGCGAGCCGTTCGACATCCACCCGGAGGCGGCCCCGAAGGGCAGCAAGCAGCGGCGGGTGCAGGAACTGCTGGACGTGGTCGGGCTCAACCCCGAGCACATCAACCGCTACCCGCACCAGTTCTCCGGAGGTCAGCGGCAGCGCATCGGCATCGCCCGGGCGCTCGCCCTGCGCCCCGAGATCATCGTCTGCGACGAGCCGGTGTCCGCCCTCGACGTCTCCATCCAGGCCCAGGTGATCAACCTGCTGGAGCAGCTCCAGGACGAGTTCGGGCTGTCGTACATCTTCATCGCGCACGACCTGTCGGTGGTCCGGCACATCTCGGACCGGGTCGCGGTGATGTACCTGGGCCGGATCGTGGAGATCGGCACCGAAGAGGAGATCTACGAGCGGGCCACCCACCCGTACACCCAGGCGCTGCTGTCGGCGGTGCCCGTGCCCGACCCGGACGCCCGGCAGGACCGGAACATCATCCGGCTCACCGGCGACGTGCCGAGCCCGGCCGACCCGCCGTCCGGCTGCCGGTTCCGCACCCGCTGCTGGAAGGCGCAGGACGTCTGCGCCACCCAGGAGCCCCACACGGTGCTGCGGGCGGCGGACCCGCACCCCTCGGCCTGCCACTTCGCCGAGGTACGCCCCGCCGCCTGACCAGGGCACGACGGAGGCCCCGTCCCGGGCGGGACGGGGCCTCCTGCCGTCCGGTCCGGACGACGCCTCAGAGCTGGGCGAGGTCGAACGCCCAGATGCCGCGGCCGTGGGTCGCGACGTAGACCGAGTTGTCGACCGCGTTGTACTCGACGTCCATGCCGACGGTCAGCGGCAGGCCGGCGCCGAGCCGCTGCCAGTCGGTGGCGCCGGGCGCGCGGTAGAACGTGGCCAGGTCGGTGGCGAGCACCAGCGCGCCGTTGGACAGTTCCTTGATCGAGCTGGCCGGCACGTCCGGCAGGTTCGCCGAGACGTCCTTCCAGGTCGCGCCCGCGTCGGTGGTCTCGAAGACGTGACCGAAGCCGGCGCCGGGACCCTCGGTGAACCGGCGGGAGAACCCGTTGACCGCGAGGAAGGCGTGCGCGCCGTTCGCCGGGTCGATCCCGACGCCCTGCACGAACCGGTTCGGGAAGTCACCCGGCAGGGTGAGCTGGTGCCAGCTCGACGGGTCGTTGACCTTGCCGACCGCGACACCCCGGGCGAACCCGGCGTTGTTGCACGGCCCGCACCAGCCGACGTACGCCATGCCGCCGGAAACCGCCACGGAGGTGGCGGTGTGGCCGGCGCCCAGGTTGAACGCGCTGGTCCAACCCTTGCCGTCCTGGATCGAGTAGCCCTTGGTGTTCACCCAGACGTGCTGGCCACCGGCGACCCAGACGTTGGCGTCGTGGTCGTCCGGCGCGAACGGCGCGATGAACCGGGCCGGCTCGTCACCCGGCGCGTTGGTGTACGGCCGGATGTCCCGCGAGGTGGAGTCCGCCAGCGTGCCGGAGCCGGTGTTGGCGTTGCAGTTCTCGGTCACCCGCATGGCCAGGTTGGTGTACTCCTGGACCTGCCGGCAGCCGTTCGCCGGGTCGGCCTGCGAGTCGCCGCCGTCACCGCCGAAGTGCGAACCCATCACCGTGTCGTCGGGGCGCAGGATCGAGGTGCCGTTGTCCTGCAGACCACCGGAGACGATGGTGCCGGCCTTCGCTGGGTCCTTGCCCACCGAGACCGAGTAGTACTGCAGGGCGTCGATGGTGCCGTCGTTCAGGCTCTGCCAGTCAGTCGCGTGCCCGTCCTTGTCGGTCTTGCCGTTGATCGGCCGGCGGTACACACCACCGTCGTTCCCGACGTACACGAACCCGTTGCCGACCGCCACCGAGTGCTGGTCGGAGTGGGTGGTCTTGTTGCACTTGTTCTGGGCGTCGTAGATGCTCCAGCAGGAGAAGCCGAAGTTCCAGTACGGACCCACGGTCTTCCAGGTCGCGCCGGCGTCGGTCGACTCGTAGACCTCCTCCAGACCGGCCCAGAGGTGGTTCGGGTTGGCCGGGTCCACCGCCAGGAACTGGTTGTACCAAGCCTGGATGCCGGGGCCGTAGCCCTTGCCGATCACGGTCTGCTTGAGGGCCGAGCCGGAGTTGCCCAGCTTCGACGAGTCGGCGATCTTGTTCCACGGGCCGGCCGGGTTGCCGGTGTTGGAGACGTAGATGCCGTCCAGGTAGCTGTTCACGTTGCCGACCGGCTTGTTCAGCTGGCTCGGCGACTGGTTGATCGCATAGAGCTTGCCGCCGTCGGCGGAGAAGGCGAACGTCACGTAGCCGATGTCGTTCGCCGGGATGGCGCCGGTCGGGTTGACCTTCGCCCAGCCGCCAGCGGTGTAGTCGGCGGTCTCGTAGAAGCCGTTGTAGGTGTCACCGGAGCGCCAGGCCGAGGCGACCACCACGTGCTTCGGGTTGTGCGGGTCTCCCGCCACGTCGTTGACGATGTTCTTGTACGCGGCGTTCGCGTTACCCGCGTTCGCGCCACCGGGCAGGTAGCTCGGGTTCGGCGTGAACTCCAGCTTCCAGGCGCCGGAGCTGCTGCCCATCGCGTGCGAGTACAGGCCCCGGTTGGTGGCGGCCCAGACCTTGCCGTCGAAGAACCGCAGCTTGTTGATGACCGTGCTCTCCAGCTCGGTCCCGCCGACCCGGTCGGTCGTCTTGAACGCGCCGGACTTCGGGTTCGCCAGCCGGTAGACGCCGGCACCCACGTACGAGGTGGCACCGGTGTTCGCCTCGCCGGTGGCGTACCAGAGCGAGCCGTCGGTGGCGAGCACGACGTCGCCGCTGGAGAGGGTGGGCAGCGCGTCCGCGATCGGCGTCCAGCTCCCGCCGCCGGTCGAGGAACGCCACACGCCACCGTCCGCGCCGGCCGCGTACACGTAACCGCTGTTGTCCGCGGCCAGGCCCGTCATCCGGCCGGTGACCAGGCCGGCACCCCCGGAGGAGTTGGACGCGTAGTCGCGGTAGCGCGGGTCGTCGCCGTCGTACTTGATCTTGGTGACCTCGCGCCAGCTGCCCTTGGTGGCGGCCAGCCCGTTGAGCTGGCTCAGCGCGTTCGAGTACGCACCCGGCGAGACGATGCCCGGGGCGTAGCGGGCCTGGGCGAACTGCTCGGCGATGGTGCGCGCCTCGAAGGCCTCCTCGCCGGCCTCCTCGGACGACTCGCCGGCCGCCATCTCCATGAACTCCCTGGGGTGCCAGGGCATGTTGGCGCCGGGCTCGTCGGCCAGGCCCAGCTTCTCCTGTACCTCGTGGTTGGTGGCGACCACGCCACCGAGCGCGGCGGTGAGCACCAGCGCGCCCGCGATTGTCGCCGGCTTGCGCCAGCGGGACTTGGACATGCGAATCCTCCGGATTCAAGGGGTCCCCGGGCAGGGTGGCCCGGGTGGGGAAACCATGGGGTGACGGATGGCACCACATGGCGCTTTGCGATCGGACTGACATCGTCCGCAGTCGACCCTCAGCCGGCGCAGCGCCCGGGCAAGTCACACCCGGCGGGCGGCGGTACGGGAAGGGTCAGGCCAGGGCCGGTGGGGCCCGGCTGGGCAGGCTGCCGCGCGGCGGCAGCGGTACGGCCGGCTCCCGGTAGCGGGTCGAGGCGACCACCGATCGCGGGGCGCCGCCGACGCGCAGGGGCGCGGCCGGGAGGAGATCGTCCGGTCCGTCGGTGACGACGCCGGCGCGGTGGTCACCGCAGGGTCCGCCGGAGAGTTCCGTCCACAGCTCCGACGGAGCGTCGGGATGCGTGAGGCGCGCGCCAACGACTCGGGGGTCGCCGGAGGGCGGGGCGGGACGGCCCGGCGTGGTGACCGTTGCGTCGACGGACCATCCGTCCGGAGGAAGAACGGACGGGCCGTCGTGGACGATCGACCGGTGCGCGGCGGTGACCACCGCGCCGGGCTCAGGGGTCTCCCCGCAGGCGGGCATCCCCAGGCCGGTCAGGACGAACGCCAACGCGACGACGACGGCAGTCAGCCGGTCGAGTACGCGCATGGGCAAACCTGCCGGGATGAGGGGGCTGCTCGGGCGGGCGGCGCGGTGACCGCGGGCGGGAGCAGGCCGCGGAGAGAACGGGGAGGGTCAATCGCTTGCTGCGGGACAACGCTAGCAACAACTTTCACACCCGGGCAACGGCAGAGCGGTCGTACTTTCGGCTGGTCAGCGCTCCACTCGTGACATCACTCCGAACAGGAATGTCAACAGATGAAACAGGGGCGCGACCCGTCGGTCGCGCCCCTGACTCCGCCGGAAGATCAGTGGAAGAAGTGCCGGGTGCCGGTGAGGTACATGGTCACGCCGGCCTCCTTGCAGGCCGCGATGGTCTCCTCGTCCCGGATCGAGCCGCCGGGCTGGACGATCGCCCGGACGCCTGCCTCGATGAGGATCTTCGGGCCGTCGGCGAACGGGAAGAAGGCGTCCGAGGCGCAGACCGACCCGCGGGCCCGCTCCGCGCCGGCCCGGCTCACCGCGAGCCGCGCCGAGTCCACCCGGTTCACCTGGCCCATCCCGACGCCCACGGTGGCGCCGTCCCGGCCCAGCAGGATGGCGTTGCTCTTCACCGCGCGGACTGCCCGCCAGGCGAACGCGAGGTCCCGCAGGGTCGCCTCGTCGGCCGCCTCGCCGGTGGCCAGCCGCCAGTTCGCCGGGTCGTCGCCCGCCGCGTCGACCGCGTCGCGCAGCTGCACCAGCACGCCACCGGTGACCTGGCGCCACTCCGCCGGCAGCGGGTTGAACGCGGGGGCGCGCAGCAGTCGGATGTTCTTCTTGGCCTGGAGGATCTCCACGGCGCCCTCGTCGAAGCCGGGCGCCACCAGGACCTCGGTGAAGATCTCCGCGACCTGCCGGGCCATCGCCACGCTCACCGGCCGGTTCACCGCGATCACCCCGCCGTACGCGGACACCGGGTCGCAGGCGTGCGCCTTGCGGTGCGCCTCGGCCACGTCCGCGCCGACCGCGATGCCGCACGGGTTGGCGTGCTTGATGATCGCCACCGCCGGCTGCTCCGGGAAGTCGTTCGCGGCCCGCCAGGCGGCGTCGGCGTCGACGTAGTTGTTGTACGACATCTCCTTGCCGTGCAGCTGCTCCGCCTGAGCCAGGCCGGCCGGGCCGGCCGGGTCGGCGTAGACGGCGGCCGCCTGGTGCGGGTTCTCGCCGTAGCGCAGCACCGCCTGCCGGCGCAGCGCCAGGCCGGCGAACTCCGGCCACCCGTCGGCGGCCGGCGCCACGGTGGTGGCGAACCACGCCGCGACGGCCACGTCGTACTCGGCGATGTCGGCGAACGCGCGGGCGGCGAGCGCCCGGCGCTGGGCCAGGGTGAAGCCGCCCTCGGCGAGCGCGGCCAGCAGCGCCGGGTACGCCGCCGGGTCGGTCACCACGGCGACCGAGGCGTGGTTCTTGGCCGCCGCCCGGACCATCGCCGGACCGCCGATGTCGATCTGCTCGACGCACTCGTCCCGGCTCGCCCCGGAGGCGACCGTGGCCTGGAACGGGTAGAGGTTGGAGACCAGCAGGTCGATGCCGGCGATGCCGTGCTCGTCGAGCTGGGCGGCGTGCGCGTCCTTGCGCAGGTCGGCGAGGAGACCGCCGTGGATCTTCGGGTGCAGGGTCTTCACCCGGCCGTCGAGGATCTCCGGGAAGCCGGTCACCTGCTCGACCGGGGTCACCGGCACGCCCGCGCCGGAGATGGTCGACGCGGTGCTGCCGGTCGAGACGATCTCCACCCCGGCCTCGTGCAGGGCCCGGGCCAGCACGACCAGGCCGGCCTTGTCGTAGACGCTGACCAGCGCCCGCCGGATCGGGCGGCGGGCGTCCTCAGTGGCACTCACGGAACCGTGACCTTTCTGCCGGTGATCGTCCAACCTTCACGGACCAGCCGACCGACCTGCTCGACGAGCTGGCGCCGCTCGGCGGACTTGATGCGCTCGGTGAGCGTCTCCTCGTCGTCGTCGTCCAGCACCGGCACGGCGACCTGGGCGACGATCGGGCCGGTGTCCATCCCGGCGTCGACGAAGAACAGGGTGGCCCCGGTGACCTTCACGCCGTACGCGAGCGCGTCCCGGGGGCCGTGGATGCCGGGGAACGCCGGCAGCAGGGTGTTGTGGGTGTTGAGGTAGCGGTCGCCGAACGCGGTCAGGAACTGCGGGCCGACGAGCTTGAGGAAGCCGGCGCTGATCACCAGGTCCGGCTGGTGCTCGGCGACCCGGGCGGTCAGCGCCTTGTCCCAGTCCTCGCGGGTCGGGTGGTCCTTCAGCCGCTCGGCGAAGGTGGGCACCCCGACCGCGGCGGCCCGATCCAGGCCGGCGATCCCGTCCCGGTCGGCGCCCACGGCGACCACCCGGGCCCCGTACCCGGGGTCGGCGGTGGCGTCCAGCAGTGCCTGGAGGTTGCTGCCGGAGCCGGAGACGAGGACGACGAGGCGGGCGACGGACGCGGGCTCGGTCACCCGGCAACCCTATCGGGCCGGGAGGGACGTCCAGCGCTCGGGCGGCGGCGTCGCGGGTGATCTCCCGGGTGGTGCCGGCACGATACGCTGCCGACGCCCGGTGCGTCCCGGTGCTGGGCGGAATGATGAGCGGCACCACGGACCGTCGACCCCCAGTTTGAGGAGCAACCAGCAATGCAGCCCGGTTACCCCGGTCAGGACCCGTACGGCCAGCAGCAGCCTCACCAGGACCCGACCTCCCCCCAGTACGACCCGTACGCCCAGCCGCCGCAGGCCCCGCAGTACGGACAGCAGCCGACCTCCGGCCAGCCGTACGGGCAGGACCCGTACGCCCAGCCGCCGCAGGCCCCGCAGTACGGGCAGCAGCCGGCCTCCGGCCAGCCGTACGGCCAGCCGACCTCCGGGCAGCCCTACGGCCAGCAGCAGCCGTACCAGGACCCGTACGCGCAGCAGCAGCAGCCGTACGGCGCCGCGCCGAACTACCCGGCCGCCGGCTACCCCGCTGGGCAGGGGCAGAACAACACCCTGGGCCTGATCGGCATGATCGCCGGTATCGCGTCCATCGTGTTCGCCCTCTGCTGCGCGCCGCTGGGCCTCATCGGCGGCATCGCCGGCGTGGTGCTCGGTTTCCTGGGCCAGAAGAAGGTGCAGACGGGCGAGGCGAGCAACGGTGGTCAGGTCAAGGCCGCCCTGATCTGCGGCGGCGTCGGCATCGTGCTCTCCATCATCAGCATGATCGCCGGGGCATTCATCAACCTGAGCAACCTCGGCTCCTGACCCAACCCGAAGCGGGGGCGTCCGGCACGGCCGGACGCCCCCGCGCCATGTCCCACCCCGTCGACCGAGTCGGGGATGCCGCCACCCCGCGACCGGAACCTCCTGGTCACCGTGGCGGGGCGGCCGGGCGTGGCGCGGCGCGGCGGGCGGTGGCCGACCGGGGGGTGGGGGTGTCGCGGGTGAGGGCCTTGACGGCCGCCGCGCCGAGCAGGGCACCGATGGCGACGACCAGCGTCGCCACCCCGGCCACCAGCCACGCGGCCGGGCCGATCTCGGCCAGCCGTCCGCCGCCGAGCGGGCCGCCGGAGGCCGCGGCGGCCACGCCGAGCAGCACCCCGGCGACCGGGCCGGCGAGCGCCGCCGGGGCGAGCAGCGCCGGCCAGCCGAGCACCGTCCGCTCCTCGGCCGCGATCCGCGTCAGCCGCCGGGCCAGCAGCCAGCCCGCGGCCATCCCGGCCAGCACCGGCACCGCGAGCAGCCCCACGCCGAACTCGTCGACCGGGCCGCGCGGCAGGCCGGCCAGCAGCGGTACGGCCGGCAGCGCACCAACGGAGACCTCGTTGGTCCGGATGGCGGTATCGGTGCCGACGGCGAACCCAGGGCCGAGCAGGTAACTGGCCGACCAGACCGTGGCGTTCGGCGCGTACGCGAGGCTGACCAGGGTGATCCCCGCCTGACCGGCCACCCCGGTCCGGTACGCCCCGATCATGTCGGCCGCGTCGCCACCGCCGGTCGCCACCGAGAGCCCGGCCGCGCCGGCACCCGCCCCGAGCAGCAGCAGCCCGGCGACCAGCCCGGTCCGCAGCCCGTCCCGCAGCGCCGGCGGGGACCGCCGGGCGAGCAGCACCGACACGCCGGTGGCCCGAGCCGCGCCGACCAGGGCGGCGAGCGTGCCGACGACCGCGAAGGTCAGCCCGGCCCGGACCGGGGACACCCGCAGGCCACCGGCGCTGACCGCGACCGCGGCGAGGGCGCCGAGCAGCGCGTACCCGATGCCGACGGCGACCGCGACGGTGAGCGCCCGCCCGGGGGAACGGCCACCGCGGGCGCCGATGGCGCGGGTGACGTGCACCCCGGCCCGGGTGAGCCGCCAGACGGCGAGCGCGGTCAGGGCGAGGGGCGCCAGGCCGAGCGGCCCGGCGGAGGTCTCCAGCGGCACCCCATGCCCCAGCAGCCAGCCGGCGAGCCCGGCGCGCATCGCCCCGGTCAGCGAACCGCCGTCCTCGCTGAGCTGGGCCAGACCGAGCACCACGGTGACCGGCAGCCAGGACGTCACGGCGGCCCAGCCGGCCGCCACCCCGGCGGCGACGGGCAGCGGGGCCCGACGGCGCGGCGCCTCCCTCGATCGGGGCGCGGGCACCCGGGGCGCCGGCCGGACGCGACCGGCCGGCCGGGTGTCGGCGGCGGAACGGCGGGGCAGGTCAGGGGTGACGGGTGACATCGGCTCTACTCTGGCATGCCGCGCCGATGGCAGCAGTCCAATAGCGCCCGGACGCGGCGGCGAGTTCCGTGATCCACCGCTTTCGCGGCCCCGATCCGGTTTAGCCTCGGCCCAGGGCGCGACCTTCCTGTCGCGGCACCGACCGCTCGGAGGAAGCCGTGAACGCTCCGTATCCGCCGCCGCCACCGCCGCCGGCCGCCGGCCGGGACCGGACCACCCTCTGGGGCGTCCTGGGGATCATCTTCGGCCTGCTGTGCTGCGGCATCCTCGGCATCGTCTTCGGTTACCTGTCGATCCGGGACGCCAAGCGTTTCGGGCGGTCCCAGCTGCTCGGCTGGCTGGCGATCGCGTTCGGCGTCATCAACCTCATCGCCAGCGTGATCGTCCGGGCCCGGGGCAGCTACTACTACCCGTACTGGTACCGCTGACGAGCCCGGCCACGACAAGCCCGAGGGGGTCGACCGGATTCCGGTCGACCCCCTCGGTACCGCACCCCACCGCTCAGCGGTTGGACATGATCTCCCGCATCAGCTTGGCGGTCTCGGTCGGGGTCTTGCCGACCTTGACACCGACCGCCTCCAGCGCCGCCTTCTTCGCGTCGGCGGTGCCCGCCGAGCCGGAGATGATCGCGCCGGCGTGGCCCATGGTCTTGCCGGGCGGGGCGGTGAAGCCGGCGATGTAGCCGACCACCGGCTTGGTGACGTTGGCCTTGATGAACTCGGCGGCGCGCTCCTCGGCGTCGCCACCGATCTCACCGATCATCACGATGGCGTCGGTCTCCGGGTCCGCCTCGAACGCGGCCAGCGCGTCGATGTGGGTGGTCCCGATGATCGGGTCGCCGCCGATGCCGACGCAGGTCGAGAAGCCGATGTCCCGCAGCTCGTACATCATCTGGTAGGTCAGCGTGCCGCTCTTGCTGACCAGGCCGATCCGGCCGCTGCCGGTGATGTCGGCCGGGATGATGCCGGCGTTGGAGGCGCCCGGCGAGGCGATGCCCGGGCAGTTCGGGCCGATGATCCGGGTCCGCTCGCCCTTGGCCACGTTGTACGCCCAGAACGCGGCGGTGTCGTGCACCGGCACGCCCTCGGTGATCACCACAGCCAGGTCGATGCCGGCGTCGATCGCCTCGACGACCGCGCCCTTGGTGAACTGCGGCGGCACGAAGATGACCGTGACGTCGGCCCCGGTCTCCTTCATCGCGTCCGCGACGGAGGCGAAGACCGGCAGCTCGGTGCCGTCGAAGTCGACCTTCTGGCCCGCCTTGCGCGGGTTGACGCCGCCGACGATGTTGGTGCCGGCGGCGAGCATCCGCCGGGTGTGCTTGGAACCCTCGGAACCGGTCATCCCCTGCACGATGACCTTGGAGTCCTTGGTCAGCCAGATAGCCATGATCAGACCCCCGCAGCTGCCAGCTCGGCGGCCCGCTCGGCCGCGCCGTCCATGGTGTCGACCCGCTGGATCAGCGGGTTGTTCGCGCCGTCGAGGATCGCCCGACCGGCCTCGGCGTTGTTGCCGTCGAGGCGGACGACGAGCGGCTTGGTGACCTGCTCGCCCCGCTGCTCCAGCAGCGCCAGCGCCTGCACGATGCCGTTGGCGACGGCGTCGCAGGCGGTGATGCCGCCGAAGACGTTGACGAAGACGCTCTTCACCGAGGGGTCGGAGAGGACGATCTCCAGGCCGTTCGCCATCACCGCGGCGCTCGCGCCACCGCCGATGTCGAGGAAGTTGGCCGGCTTGACGCCGCCGTGCCGCTCGCCCGCGTACGCCACCACGTCGAGGGTGGACATGACCAGGCCCGCACCGTTGCCGATGATGCCGACCTCGCCGTCGAGCTTGACGTAGTTGAGGTCCTTCTCCTTGGCGGCCTGCTCCAGCGGGTCCACCGCGGCCTGGTCGACCAGGGCCTCGTGGTCCGGGTGCCGGAACGCGGCGTTCTCGTCCAGGGTGACCTTGGCGTCCAGCAGCAGCAGCTTGCCGTCCTTGGTCGTGGCCAGCGGGTTCACCTCGACCAGCGTGGCGTCCTCGGCGACGAACGCCTGCCACAGCTTCACCGCGACGTCGACGACCTGGTCGGCGACCTCGGCCGGGAAGCCGGCGGCGGTGACGATCTCCCGCGCCTTCGCCTCGTCCACGCCGGTGTTGGCGTCGATCGGGGCCTTGACGACCTTCTCGGGAGTCTCGGCGGCGACCTGCTCGATGTCCATGCCGCCGGCGACGCTGGCGATGCAGAGGAAGGTGCGGTTCGCCCGGTCGAGCAGGTACGAGAAGTAGTACTCCTCGGCCACGTCCGCGGTCACGGTGATCATGACCTTGTGGACCGTGTGACCCTTGATGTCCATCCCGAGGATGTCGGTGGCCCGGGCCACCGTCTCCTCCGGGCCCTCGGCCAGCTTCACGCCGCCGGCCTTGCCGCGGCCGCCGACCTTCACCTGCGCCTTGACGACCACTCGGCCGCCGAGGCGTTCGGCGATCGCGCGGGCCTCCTCCGGGGTAGTGGCAACGCCGCCGGCGAGCACGGGCAACCCGTGCCGCTCGAACAGGTCCCGCCCCTGGTACTCGTACAGGTCCACGATTGCGCGTCCCGTCCCGTCTCCGCGGCGCGCCGTCGCGCCGCCACCAGCTTCGGAAAATCAGTTTGACGCCTGTCATCAGATGAGACAGGCCATTTGCCGCAGCCTAACGAGATGGGAACCAGCGGCAACCGAGCGGGTGCGCGGTGTGCGGTAATGCACAGCCGTCGGTGGGTCGGGATGGTCAGCCCACCCGGCAGCGGCCGGCCGCGTAGCCGACGACCGCGCGCATGATCTCGTCCTCGGAGCGGTCGGCGAAGTTCACCGTGGCGGTGAAGCCGGTGCCGAAGAAGGCCTGCGTGATCCCGGAGTCGATCGCGGTGAAGGCGCCCAGCCCGCTGCCCGCGCGGGGGTCACGCGGCTTCACGCAGACCATCTTCTCCAGACCCCAGCGCCGCCGGTAGATCCGGTCGATCGCCGCCCACGGCAGCCAGATCGCCTGCCCCCGGGTCGGCCGGGTCTTGATCCAGAGGCCCTCCGGGCCGACCGCGAGCACCGGGCCGCCGGAGGAGACCAGCCAGAGCTGGAGACCCACCGGCAGGGCGAAGAGCAGCATGATCACCGGGATCATCCACAGCAGCGCGAGATCGCCGTTCCCGCCGGACGCGGCGGCGCCGATCGGGCAGGCCAGGACCAGGCCGATGACCAGCGTCAGCGCCCCGAGAGCCAGCGCCCGCTTGCGCAGGCTCGGCCGGGCCACGAACGCCAGGTCCGCCGGGATCCGCTTCGCGGTCACCGCCGTCGGCGGCTGCCACGGCGGCGGCAGCTGCGCCGGGCCGACCCCGCCGGGGTACGCCGGCTGCGGCCCCGCGGGCCAGCCCGGGCCCGGCTGCGGCGGCGGTCCCGCCGGCCAACCCGGACCGGGCTGCTGCGGCGCCGGCCAACCCGTGCCGGACGGCGGCTGCCCAGGTGGAGCGGGCCAGCCCGGCCCAGCCGGCGACGGGGGCTGCGGCGGCGCGGGCCAGCCGGCAGTGGGCTGCTGCGGCGGTGCTGGCCAGCCGGCGGCGGGCTGCTGGGGCGGCGCGGGCCAGCCGGCGGCGGGCTGGGGTGGCGCGGCCGGCCAGCCCGCGGGGGGCGCGGCCGGCTGCGCGGGCGGTGTCCATCCGGCATCCGGCTGCCCGCCGGGCGCCGCCCATCCCGCCGCCGGCATCGAGTTCGGCTGACCGGGCTGGTCCGGCGGCTGCGCCCCGCCGTCGGTCGGCGGCACCGGCGGCCGCCCCTCGGCGGGGTTGGGGGACGGGTACGACGGCTGGGTCACGGCAGGCTCCCGGCGGGGTCGTCGACGGCGGACGCGGTACGGGCAGCCACACGATACGACCCGCACCCCCGAACGCGAGTCCCCGGAAGCGCGCCCCCGACCCAGGATCCGCACGCATTTCGGGGGCGTGGCGGCCCCGCCGCGCCGGGTGGCGGAACGGCCGGAAACGGCGCGGATCCGGACCGCGGATCACGGGCGCAAAAGCCCCGGCGGCGGGGCTGCGACGGGCGGGGTTCAGCCGTCCGGGGGATGTTGGGGGAGTTGCGTAACCCCCCGGTGGGGCCGTCGTTGAGTCTGATGTCGGAGCGCTGGTCAAGCGCGGCGACGGGAGACGGCCGATGCCCTGTCGGTCGAGGGGTGGCGGCGGGGCATCGTGCATAGAGGGGCCGGACGTGTGAGGGGTGCGTCCGGCCTCTCCCCCTGTCCGGGCACGGGTCCCACGACCGTGACCCGTTCCGGGCCGGCGACGTGGGGCCGGCCGGCGCCGGCGATCAGGCGACCGGCTGAGCGACGTTCTCGCGGACCCAGTCGACGATCGACTGGGTGGTCGCGCCCGGGGTGAAGATCTTCGCGACGCCGAGCTGCTCCAGCTCCGGGATGTCGGCGTCCGGGATGATGCCGCCGCCGAAGACCACGATGTCGGCGGCGTCGCGCTCGGCGAGCAACTCCAGCACCCGCTTGAACAGGGTCATGTGCGCGCCGGAGAGCACGGACAGGCCGACGGCGTCGGCGTCCTCCTGGATCGCGGTCTCCACGATCTGCTCCGGCGTCTGGTGCAGGCCGGTGTAGATGACCTCCATGCCGGCGTCGCGCAGGGCACGGGCGACCACCTTCGCGCCCCGGTCGTGGCCGTCCAGGCCGGGCTTCGCGACGACGACCCGGATACGAGAGCTCATCAGCGCACACCTTTCCCCGGCTACCGCACTACCTCAACTGAACGAACGGTAACCCGGCCGGCCCACGGGCGGAAACTCGGGCCGCACCCCCTACCCTCGGCGCGACGCCTTTAGCGTCGGACGGACCGCCCGGGAAGCCCGACGCCTCCGCCGAACGGTCACTGTGTGCGACGAACGGGCAGTTGCCGGGCCACCCGAGCGGCGGCACGAGCTATGACAAGAGCGGATAGAAACGGACAGAGTAAAAGGCCAATTCGGCGCTTCGGCTTGTGACAGGAGTGGCGGTTGGCTAACGTGTGCACGGTTGTCATCAGGTCCATGGACGGGTGACGACGCGGCCACCGGACGTTCGACGGAGCTTCACCGAACGGCTCGAGGTCGCATCGGATCCCCGACAACGGAGGGTGTGCGTGCGCCAGCGCCTGTCGTCTGAGCCCGATAGATATCGCGGCCGCCGCCGCGTACCCACCCCCCCGCGGAGCCGCTATGCGGCGGTGGTGACCACGGCATTCGTGGGAGCCGGCATCGTCGCCCTCGGCGCGAACGCCCTCCCGGACGCCAAGAGCGTCAGCCCGTCGGTCCTCGACGAGCTCAAGCAGGCCTCGATCACCAGCCAGGACGTCGCGGCCCGCGCCGACGGCGCCGACACCGCCACGCGTGACGGCCGGGCGGAGGCCAAGGCCTCCACCGAGCAGGACGTCTGGCTGCTCCCCCTGCACGGCTACGACTTCAAGTCGCCCTACGGCATGCGCTGGGGCAAGCTGCACACCGGCATCGACCTCGTCGCCCCGGAGGGCACGCCGTACGTCGCGATCCACGACGGCACGGTCACCAAGGCTGGTTGGTTCGGCGGCTACGGCTACGCCGTGATCGTCCAGCACTCGGACGGCAGCGAGGCCATCTACGGCCATTCCTCCGCGATCAGCGTGAAGGAGGGCCAGCAGGTCAAGGCCGGCGACCAGTTGGGCCTGGTCGGCAGCACCGGCCACGCCTACGGCCCTCACCTGCACCTGGAGATCCATGTCAACGGGCAGCCGCTGGACCCGGTGCCGTGGCTCGGGGACCGCGGAGTGGACATCAAGCTGCAAGTCGAGGCAATCTACGGCGACGTAGCCGCATCCTGACGCTACGTATCGTCCATTGACCGCCCGGATCGCCTGATCCGGGCGGTTTTCGTTACGGCAAAGTCTGCCGGGTCACAGTCAGAGATGTGAGCCGGCCCATACCTCGGCATGATCCTTTTCAGGCTCAAACCCGCCGCCAGCAGACGAAACGGACCAACGACGTCGAGCGGACCCCACCGGCCCCCGGAGCCAGTACCCGCCGCCAACCCGGCCGACACCAGTATTTCGAGGTCACGTGCCCCTCGACTGATGAAGGTCCCCGTGCAGGAAGACAGCTCCATCCAGAACGAGAACACCCAGGACAACCCCGCCCGGCACCGGCGCAAGCGCCCGGTCCGGCGCACCGCATACCTCGTCATCGGCGCGGCCGCCCTGGTCGGCCTCGGTCTCGGCGGCGTCTCCGTCGTCACCGCCGACCACGGCACCCCGACCCCGACCGCCGTCGACGTCGACGCCCAGGCCCGCGCCGAGGCCGCCGCCCGCGCCGACCGCTCGGTCCGCGAGTCGACCGTCCCGGTCACCCCGTCCGCCACCCCGGTGAGCCCGTCGCCGAGCCCGACCACGGCCAGCCCGAAGCCGACGAAGACCGTCAAGCCCACGCCGAAGAAGACCAGCAAGCCGAAGCCGACCTGGGTCATCCCGATGAAGGGCGCGACGATCACCTCCTGCTACGGGCAGCGGTGGGGCACCCTGCACGCCGGCATCGACTTCGCGATGCCCTCGGGCACCCCGATCCATGCCGCGGCGGCGGGCACCGTGGTCAAGGCCGGCGACGCCGGTGACGGGTACGGCAACTCGGTCTTCATCGACCACCACAACGGCTACCTGACCCACTACGCGCACCAGAGCCGTCTCATCGTGAGCGTCGGCGACAAGGTGAGCGCCGGCCAGATCATCGGCTACGAGGGCGCCACCGGCGACGCCACCGGCCCGCACCTGCACTTCGAGGTGCACAAGGGCGCCATGTGGAACCAGATCGACCCGGCGCCGTTCCTGCGCGCCCGGGGCATCGACGTGGCGTGCTGACGGGCTGCAGGTTCTCACTAGATCTTTCGGTTTCTTATTGATCTGTCGGTGCACTCGTCGGTTCCGACAGTTTCTTGAGAAGCGATCGGCGCGCGAAGTCGAAATTATCGCCCTTCCTGGCTGAGAGCGCGCCGTCAGGGAATTCACTAACGCCCTGCTAACAACGCCCCGTGCATACTTGGCGGTCGGTCGGTCGAGGAGGTGGCGGGGTGCGGGTCCTGGTCGTGGAGGACGAGGAGCTGATGGCCGAGGCCGTCGCCGAGGGGCTGCGGCAGGAGGCCATCGCCGTCGACGTCGCCTACGACGGGGCGGCGGCACTGGAGAAGCTCGCCGTCAACGCGTACGACGTGATGGTCCTGGACCGCGACCTGCCGCGGGTGCACGGCGACGAGGTGTGCCGCCAGGTCGTGGCGCAGGGCCTGGACGTGCGGGTGCTGATGCTCACCGTGTCGGTGACGGTGGCCGAGCGGGTCGCCGGGCTCAGCCTCGGCGCCGACGACTACCTGCCAAAGCCGTTCGCGTTCGCCGAGCTGGTGGCCCGGGTGCGGGCGCTTGGCCGGCGCGCCCGACCGGCGACGCCGCCGGTGCTCGAACGGGCCGGCATCCGGCTCGACCCGCACCACCGCGAGACCTACCGTGACGGCCGCTACGTCAGCCTGTCCCGCCGCGAGTTCGCGGTGCTGGAGGAGCTGCTGCGGGCCGAGGGCGCGGTGGTGTCGGCCGAGACGCTGCTGGAGAAGGTCTGGGACGAGCACATGGACCCGTTCACCACCATCGTCCGGGTCACCATCAGCGGGCTGCGCCGCAAGCTCGGGGAGCCGCAGCTCATCGAGACGGTGACCGCAGTGGGTTACCGGTTGCGATGAACAGTTCCTGGCACGGCAGCCTGCGGTTCCGGCTGACCGTCGTGTTCGGCCTGCTGTTCGCCCTGGCGGGCGGTGCGGTGCTGGCGGGCACGCTGATCCTGGTCGAGAACAGCATGGAGTACAGCCTGAACGTCGCGTACCAGGAGAAGTACGCGGTGCTCCCGCCGGACGAACAGGCGGTCGCGGGTGAGCACATCGGGGAGGCCTTCGCCTCCAAGCAGGCGATCATGGATTCGATGCAGGCGAACCTGCTGTTCAAGGGCGGGATGACGCTGCTGGTGGTGTGGGTGGTGGTCACCGCGGCGGGCTGGTTCGTGTCGGGGCGGCTGCTGCGCCCGCTTAGCATGATCACCGAGACGGCGCACCGGATCGCGGGGCGCACCCTGCACAAGCGGATCGACCTGGACGCCCCGCCGGGTGAGGTGAAGAGCTTGGCCGACTCGTTCGACAGCATGCTGGACCGCCTCGACGGGGCGTTCGCCGGGCAGGGCCGTTTCATCGCCAACGCCGCGCACGAGCTGAAGACCCCGATCGCACTCAACCGCACCCTGGTCGAGGTTGCGATGAGCCGCCCGGACAGCCCGGCCGAGGTCAGGCAGCTGGGCGATAATCTGCTCGCGGTCAACCTGCGCCACGAACGGCTGATCGACTCGCTGCTCACCCTGGCCAGGGCAGAGGAGGCGGTCACCGACCGGCGGTCGGTCGACCTGGCGCAACTGGCGGGGTATGCGCTCGACGTCACCGCGCAGGCGGCCGCGGAGCAGCGGGTGCAGGTCCACGCGCAACTCCAGGCGGCGCCGGTGGTCGGCGACCCGATCCTGCTGGAGCAGTTGATCCGCAACCTGGTCGACAACGCGGTCCGCTACAACCACCCGCACGGCTTCGTGTGGGTGCAGACGCTGGCCGAGGTCGGGCAGGCCGAGATCATCGTGACCAATACGGGCGCGCTGATCTCGCCGCACGAGGTGCCGGTGCTGTTCGAGCCGTTCCGCCGGCTCACCGACCGGGTGGGTTCGGCCAGGGGCAGCGGTCTGGGCCTGTCCATCGTGCGGGCGGTCGCCCAGGCCCACGGCGGCGACGCGCTGGCCACCCCCCGTCCCGACGGCGGCCTGTCCGTGCGCGTGATCCTGCCCCGCAGTGACGCCCCACGGGCATGACCCGACGCCCACAACCGAAGAATCAGTAAATCGATCGACTTTGGATGATGTTAGCGGGATGTGAGGAATTCTGCTCACCGCCCCATAACACCGCCTTTGGTGGACTGTGTACCGAGACAGCCGGTGAACCCCTCCGGCGTCCAGCACAGGCATGGCGGCGACGTTCCCGCCGGAACGGACACGTCGTACGCGATGCGGGACCCAGCCCCAGAGGAGAAGTAGATGCCGATCGACGGCAGACGTGTGGGCCAGCGTTCAAGGCGTGGCATCCGGTACGCGGCACTGGCGGCGTGCGCGCCGTTGCTGGTGGCGGTGTTGACGGCGTGCGGGCCGGGCCAGTCGGAGAACACCGGCGAGGCGAACCCCGGCACCGCCGGCCAGTGGGACGCCTACGACAAGCAGAAGCAGAACCTCGCGACGTGCCTGAACGAGAAGGGACTGTCGGTCCGCTACCTCGGTCACGACAACCCGGTGGACTTCTCGGGCCTGCCGGACGAGCTGACTCCCGAGCTGGTCGAGTGCTTCCAGAAGTGGCCCGCGCTGGACCCCCCGGTAAAGGAGACGCTCCCCAAGCCGACCGAGGAGCAACTGCGCGAGCGCCGGGCGATCGCGCAGTGCATGCGCGACAACGGCGTGCCCGACTACCCCGATCCTGATCCCGAACCCGCCGCGGTCGACGCGGGTTCCTTGAGGCGCCAGAAGCAGGAACTCAGGGCCCGGATGGCGGAACCGGCGTACAAGGCGGCGTCGGCGATCTGCATGCCCAGGGCCAGCGACGGGCCGGGCGTCGGATGAGCGGCCGATGCCGCCGTCTACTTTTCGGTGTCGTCGCCGCCGCGGTGGTCGCCGCGGCGGCGGCGATGTCCGCCGGGGTCTTCGCCGGAGGCGGGGACGACAGCCTCGTCGGCGCTCCCGTGGTCGACACGGTCACGGTGACGCGGTCCACGGTCACGGCGGTCACGGTCGTCGATGGCGAGATCGGCTACGGCCAGGCGACGGCGGTCACGTCCAAGGCGGCCGGCACCCTGACCTGGCTCGCGGCGGCCGGCAGCACGGTGCGGCGCGGACAGCCGCTGCTGCGTGCGGACAACAACCCGATCGTGCTGCTCTACGGCGAACTGCCGTTCTACCGGGTCCTCGCCGACGGGGTCAAGGGCCCGGACGTCGCCCAGCTCGAGGCTAACCTGAGCGCGCTGAAGTACACCGGCTTCGAGGCCGACGCCTCCTACTCCGCGTCGACCGCAGCCGCCGTCAAGCGGTGGCAGAAGGACCTGGATGTGCCCGTCACGGGCACCGTGGCGCCGACGGACGTCATCGTCGCACCCGGTCCGCTGCGGATCGCCACCCAGACGGCCCGGCTCGGGGCGCCGGCCGCCGGTGACATCCTCACCGCCGGCCCCACCGCCCGCATCGTGACCGCGAAGGTGCCGGCCACCGCACCCGACCTGACCAAGAAGGGCGCCAAGGCCACCGTCACGCTGCCCGACGGCACACCGGTGGAGGCGACCGTGCACGGCGTGGTGACACCCGCGTCCACCGGCGGCACGCCCGCGGACCCGCCGCCGGACCAGGGGGAGCCCAAGGTCACCGTGCAGCTGGTCCTGAAAGCCACCGCCGAGCCGGAGCCCGGGCCGGTGACGGTCCGCTTCGTCACCGCCGAGCACACCAACGTGCTCGTCGTACCGATCCAGGCGCTGCTCGCCATCGGCGAGCGCGGCTACGGCGTGGAACTGCGTGATGGCGCGACCAGCCGGGTCGTGCCCGTGGAGACGGGGCTGTTCGCCGGCGGCAAGGTCGAGATCAGCGGCGACGGCATCGCCGAGGGCGTCACCGTGGGGGTCGCGCAGTGAACGTGGTCGAGCTGACCGACGTCACCAAGACCTACCCCGGCGGGGTACGGGCCGTACGCGGGGTCAGCCTCGACATCGAATACGGCGAGGCGGTCGCAGTCGTCGGGCGTTCCGGATCGGGCAAGTCCAGCCTCCTCAACCTGATCGGCACCCTGGACCGCCCCACCAGCGGCCAGGTCCGCATCGGCGGGCACGACGTGGCGGCCCTGTCCGACCGGCAGCTGTCCGGCCTTCGGGCCGCCACGATCGGCTTCGTCTTCCAGCAGTTCCACCTGACCCCGGGCGTCTCCGTGCGCACGGCGGTGGCCGACGGCCTGCTCTACTCGAGCGTGGCCGCCCGGCAGCGGCTGCGGCGGGCCGACGCCGCGTTGGAACGGGTCGGCCTGGGCCACCGGCTCCACCACCGTCCGCACGAGCTGTCCGGCGGTGAGCGGCAGCGGGTGGCGATCGCCCGGGCGCTGATCGGCGATCCGCCGCTGCTGCTGGCCGACGAGCCCACCGGCAACCTCGACTCCGCCTCCGGCGAGACCGTGCTGGGCCTGCTGACGGAGCTGAACGCGGCCGGCACCACCGTCGTGGTCATCACCCACGACCGCGAACTGGCGGCACGGCTGCGGCGGCGGGTCGAGGTCTCCGACGGGCTCATCGTGCGCGACGAGCGCGAACCCGGCGTGGTGCCGTTCGCCGCGCGGATCGGGGCGGCCCGGTGAGCGCTCCACCCCGCCCCGGGCGGCTGTCGCCGGGTGATGTGCTGCGGGTCGGCGCGGCCGGGCTGCGATCGCGCCGACTGCGGGTGTCGCTGTCCGCGCTCGGTATCGCGATCGGCATCGCCGCGATGATCGCCGTGGTCGGCATCTCCAGCTCCAGCCGGGCTGAACTGGACCGGCAGCTGGACGAACTGGGCACCAACCTGCTGACTGTCGAGCCGGGCAGATCGTCGGACGACAAGCCGACGCATCTACCGGACGAGGCGATCCCCATGATCGCAAGAATCGCGTCGGTGGAGGCGGTGTCGGCGGTCGGACGGCTGCCCAACGTGCACGCGTACCGCAACGAGCACGTCCACCCTGCGCAGACCGGCAGCCTCACCGTGTACGCGGGCCGCCTCGACCTGCCGGAAGCGGTCGGGCTCAGCCCGGTCAGCGGGCGCTGGCTGAGCCAGCCCACCGCCGACTTCCCCACCGCCGTGCTGGGCTGGACCGCGGCGCAGCGGCTCGGCATCGACGACGCCGCGGCACAGCCGCAGATCGTGGTCGGCAAGCACCGCTTCACCGTGGTGGGCGTGCTGCGGCCGGTGCCGCTGGCTGAGGAGCTGGACCGTGCCGTGTTCGTCGGCTGGTCGGCCGCGACGGCCTACCTCGGCTTCGACGGGCACGCGACGACCATCTACACGCGTACGGTGGAGGACGCGGTGGTCGAGGTGCGCAAGGCCCTTCCGCGCACCGTGAAACCGGGGGCTCCCAGCGAAGTCCTGGTCTCGCGGCCGTCCGACGCGCTGGCCGCCAGGACGATCACCGAGAACACGTTCAGCGGCCTGCTGCTGGGCCTCGGCGCGGTGGCGCTCCTGGTCGGCGGGATCGGCGTCACGAACACGATGGTCATCTCGGTACTCGAACGCCGGTCGGAGATCGGCCTGCGCCGGGCGCTCGGGGCCACCCGCGGCCAGATCCTACTGCAGTTCCTGGTGGAGTCGCTGCTGCTGTCCGCGCTCGGCGGCCTCGGCGGCATCCTGATCGGCGTCATGGTGACCGGCGGGTACGCGGCCACGCAGGACTGGCCGGCCGTGGTGCCGCTATGGGCGACCGCGGGCGGGTTCGCCGCGACGCTGCTGATCGGCGCGGTCGCGGGACTCTACCCCGCCGTGCGGGCCGCTCGGCTCACGCCGACGGAAGCGTTGGCGGGCGTCTGAGCCGACCGGCCGGCGGCGTCCCGATCGGGGTCGCCGCCGGCCGCGTCCCGGCGCGGGTCGACGGACGCGGTCACCATCCTGGAAGTCCGGCAGCAGCCCGGCCGCCCGGACCGCCCAGGCCGACCAGCCAGCGCAACAGCGCCTGGTAGCCGTCCTGGTCGGCCGGGAACTCGGCCCCGCCCAGGAGCCTGCCCGCGGTGTCGACTGCGGCGGCTCCGATGAGGTCACGACGCTACGTCAAGCAGGTGCACGATCGGGCCCGCCCCGGCGAGCGCGTAGCCCACCAGCACCACGAAGGCGAGGGCGTCCGGGATCGGCCTTGGCCGCCCGGTACCGCGCATGCTGCAAACTAGGCACGGTCAGGTGGTCAACAGCACGCCCGCGTACGACACCCCGGCGACGACCGCCCAGGAGCTCAGCCCCAGGGCGGCGGCCCGCCCCCCGGTGCGGGCAAGCGTGGGCAGGTGCACCGCGCTCCCGAGGGCGAACAGTGCCGCGGTGAGCAGGATCTCCTGTGCCAGGGACGCGCCGACGAGCACACCTTCGGGGAGCCAGCCGGTACTGCGCAACCCGATCATGGCGAGGAAGCCGACGACGAACAAGGGCACGAGCGACGGCCGCCGGCTCCGCGGCCCGTCGCCGTCCGCGCCCTGCATGCCGGCGCGAAGCGCCCGGCGCCCGAGTCCGAACACCACGGCGGCGACCAGCGGCGCGAGCAACGCCACCCGCATCAGCTTCACCAGGACGGCGTCGCCGAGGGCCGCCGGGCCGGCGGTCTGCGCGGTGGCGACGACCTGCCCCACGTCGTGCACGCTCGCTCCGACCCAGCGTCCGAACTGCACGCCGTCGAGCCCTAGCGGCTGTTGCAGCAGCGGAAGGACGGCGACGGCCAGCGTGCCGCAGAGCGTCACCAGGGCGACCGAGGCCGCGGCGTCCTCCTCGTCTCCGCCGGTCGCCGCGCTGACCGCGCCGATCGCCGAGGCGCCGCAGATCGAGTAGCCGGCGGCGATCAACAGCGGTTGATCGCCGCGCAGGCCGAGACGGCGGCCCAGCCACCACGTGCCCAGGAACGTCGCCGCCACCACCGCGACCACCATCACCATGGTCGGCCACCCGAGCTCGCGGACGTCCTGCACGCTCAGCTTCAGCCCGAGCAGCACGATGCCCAGCCGCATCAGCCGCTTGCCCGCGACGCTCAGCCCGGGCCGGGCCACGCCGCGCACCCGCTCGCGGACGACGGGCAGGTGGGCGGCGGCGATCCCCAGCACCATGGCCGCGGTCAGCGCCGGCACGGCGGGCAGTGCCCAGTGCACCGCCCAGGCGCCGGCGGCCCCGGCGCTCGCGGCCAACAGGCCGGGCAGTACGGCCAATCCCCCGCCCCTGCGCGCGCCCGGGAGCCGCGCCGCAGCGAACCCGTCCGCGAGGTCCGGACGGCCGTCGCGGCCGCACCCCGGGTGGTCGCCGTCGCCGATCCGCAAGGGTGCCTCCGGGAGGAGTTCCCTTCGCGTCGCTCCGATCAACGCCTCGGTACCCGCGTCCCTCACGACTCGTCGGTCCGCTGCTCGTACACCCGGCGGACACTCGTCCCGAGGCGGGAGATGTCCGCTCCGTAGATGTGCAGCGACACCGCGGTGCCGTCCCCTCCGTTCCAGACCCGGTGGATGTCGCCGGGCGGCGCGAAGCCGCACACCTCGCCCTGCCGGTTGACAACGTCGTGGGTCGCCACGAGCCTGGCGGTGGTGCCGTCGGAGACCAGGCGGAACCGCCGCTCGTGCTCCTCGCCCTGATGGACGCCCGTGACGCACCACGCGACGTGGTCGTGGATGGCGGTTCGCTGGCCGGGGAGCCAGACCAGGGCCACGATCGAGAACCCACCGTCCCGCTCGGCGTGCAGGACATGCTGGCGGTAGTGGTCCGGGTCGCCCTCGTACTGCTCGGGGGTGAGCAGATCGGGCGCGCCCAGGTGGGGGGCGAGCCGCTCCCCTACCAGGTACGCGGTCAGATCGGGCGGCAGGCCGCGGTCCACCACGCCCCGCACCTCCTCGACCAGCCTGGCGAGGCGGGGGGAGGTGGCGGGGACGACAGGAACAGCGGCCATAGCGGTCATGACGTCAGCCTGACCGCTACAAGCCATCACGTCCAACAACAGTCTTTTGCATGATCCCAAAGGAACGCTTATGGGTCCTGCGATGGGCCGGGGCCATGACTCACCCCGCGAGGTCGGCCCTCCTCCGCCAGGCCACCGACGTGAGCGCCTTCAGGACCCGGCCGGTCGCCGGAATGTGTAGGTGCTCGCGCAGGACGTAGGCCGACACCTGCCGCCGCGATGCGGGCGACAGGGGACGGCCACTGACCTTGTCGTGACGGAGGAAGGAGAGGGCGAGACCGGGCATCATCGCCACGCCGAGGCCCTGCGCGACGAGCGACTGGACCGCGAGGTTGTCGTCGGTGGTGAACACGATGTCGGGTGTGAACCCGAGCTGCGCGCACTCGTGCAGGAAGTTGGTGCGGCAGCGCAGGCAGCCCGCGATCCAGCGTTCCTCGGCGAGGTCGGCGAGCTCGACCTCGTGGCGCTCGGCCATGGGATGCCCGCCGGGCAGCAGGATGGTGACGTCGTCCTCCAACAGCGGGACCTCCACCACCTCCTCCGGCACCTCCTCGAGCATGCCGGGATAGGTGAAGGCCAGCGTCAGGTCGCTCTCGCCCTGCGCCACCCGTCGCAGCGAGTCGGGCGGCTCGTCCTCGAGCAACTCCACCCGGATTCCCGGATGCTCGACGGCGAGCAGCGCCATTGCCTCGGGGACCAGCGTCGCGTTGGCGCTGGGGAACGCGCACACCCGCACCCGGCCGGTGCGCAGCTGCGCTATCGCGGCCATCTGCTCCCGGGCGACCGACATGCTGCCGAGGATGTGCTCCGTGTGGCGGGCCAGCGCCTCCCCCGCCTCCGTCAACCGCAACCGCCGCCCCACCCGGGTGCATAGCGGAGTGCCGACCGCGCGCTCCAGGGCCTTCATCTGCTGGGTGATCGCGGGTTGGGTGTATCCCAGGTTCTGCGCCGCCGCCGAGTACGACCGGGCCCGGACCACCTCGTGGAACGTCCTAATGTGGCGCGAGTCGAACACCACCAGATCATACGCGGGTTGACCCGCACGACCGGCTGGTGGCGGGGGTCGTGCGCGACGGCACCCCGCTGCTGCCACCGTAGCCGGGCCGGGCCTCGCCGGTTGTCAGAGCTTGTCGATCGGGGCGTGCCGGAGCACCAGCCACATGGTCTGGTCGCCGAAGTCGATCTGCGCCCGGGCGCCCGGGCCGTGCCCCTCGACGGCCAGCACCCGGCCCAGGCCGTAGCGCTGGTGGTTGACCCGGTCTCCCACCGAGACCTTCGGCGTCTGCTTCAGCTCGCTGGCCGTGGCGAGCCGGCTGGCGTCCACCCCGAGCCGCTTGGCGAGTTGGGCCGCCTTGGGCGTACCACCGGTGAAGCCGGCCCGCCCACCGGGCGCGCGATCCGCGCGGCCGCCGACGCCGCCACCCCCGCCGGCCCACGAGGTGTACGACCCCTCGGTGCGCTCCCAGCGCAGCAGCTCCGTCGGCAACTCCTCCAGGAAGCGCGACGGCGGGTTGTACGCCGGTGCCCCCCAGGCCGACCGGGTGACCGCCCGGGACAGGTAGAGACGCTGCCGGGCCCGGGTGATGCCCACGTAGGCCAGCCGGCGCTCCTCCTCCAGCTCCCGGCTGTCGCCCAGCGAGCGCAGGTGCGGGAAGACCCCGTCCTCCAGCCCGCTCAGGAAGACCACCGGGAACTCCAGACCCTTCGCCGTGTGCAGGGTCATCAGGGTGACCACGCCCTGATGGTCGGGGTCGTCGCTCGGCACCTGGTCGGCGTCGGCGACCAGTGCCACCTGCTCCAGGAAGCCGGCCAGGGTGGCCCGTTCGTCCTCCTCGCCCAGCGCCTCGATCCGCTCGGTGTACTCGCGGGCGACGCTGACCAACTCCTGGAGGTTGTCCACCCGGCCGGCGTCCTGCGGGTCCAGGCTCTCCTCCAGCTCGGTGAGGTAGCCCGAGCGGGTCAGCAGGGCCTCCAGCACCTCCTCGGGGGTGCCGGCGGCGGCCAGCTCGCGGGCGCCGTCGAGGAGGGCCACGAACTCGGCGATGCCGTTGGCGGCCCGGGTGGAGATGCCCGGCGCGTCCTTGGCCCGGCGCAGCGCCGCCCCGAAGGAGATGCGGTCCCGGCCGGCGAGCGCCTCCACGCACGCCTCGGCCCGCTCGCCGATGCCCCGGCGGGGGGTGTTGAGGATCCGGCGCAGGCTGACCGTGTCGTCGTCGTTGACCACCGCGCGCAGGTAGGCCAGCGCGTCCCGGACCTCCTTGCGCTCGTAGAAGCGGACGCCGCCGACCACCTTGTAGGGCAGGCCGACCCGGATGAACACCTCCTCGAAGACCCGGGACATGGCGTTGGTGCGGTAGAAGACGGCCACGTCGCCCGGGCGGGTGTCGCCCTCGTCGACCAGCCGGTCGATCTCGCGGGCCACCCAGTCCGCCTCGGCGTGCTCGGTGTCGGCCACGTAGCCGACGATCTGCTCGCCGGCCCCGGCATCGCTCCACAGCCGCTTCGGCTTGCGGGAGGTGTTCCGGTCGATCACCGCGTTGGCGGCGTTGAGGATGGTCTGGGTGGAGCGGTAGTTCTGCTCCAGCAGGATCGTCCGGGCGTCGGTGAAGTCGCGCTCGAACTCCAGGATGTTGCGGATGGTCGCGCCGCGGAACGCGTAGATCGACTGGTCGGCGTCACCCACCACGCAGAGCTCGGCCGGCGGGATCCCCTCGGTGCCGGACACCAGCTCCTTGATCAGCACGTACTGGGCGTGGTTGGTGTCCTGGTACTCGTCGACCAGCACGTGCCGGAACCGGCGCCGGTAGCTCTCCGCGACGTGCGGGTGCGACTGGAGCAGGTGCACCGTCGTCATGATCAGGTCGTCGAAGTCCAGTGCGTGCGCCTCGCGCAGCCGCCGCTGGTAGAGCGTGTAGGCCTCCGCCAGGGCCCGCTCGTTGGGACCCTTGGCCCGGGCGGCGAACTCCTCCGGATCGACCAGCTCGTTCTTGAGGTTGGAGACCTGGGCGGCGAGGCCGCGCGCCGGGTAGCGCTTCGGGTCGAGGTCCAGCTCCCGGGCCACGAGTTGCATCAGCCGGCGGGAGTCGTCCGCGTCGTAGATCGAGAAGGTCGACTTGAGGCCGGCGTGCTCGTGCTCGGCGCGCAGGATCCGGACACACGCCGAGTGGAAGGTCGACACCCACATCAGCCGGGCGCGCGGGCCGACCAGGGCGGCCACCCGCTCCTTCATCTCGCCGGCGGCCTTGTTGGTGAAGGTGATCGCGATGATCTCGCCCGGGTGCACGTCCCGCGCGGCGAGCAGGTACGCGATCCGGTTGGTCAGCACCCGGGTCTTGCCGGAGCCGGCCCCGGCCACGATCAGCAGCGGGGACCCGGCATGGGTGACCGCGTCCCGCTGGGGGCCGTTCAGCCCGGCGAGCAGGGCCTGCGGGTCCCGCCGGGCGGCCGACGGCGCCCGGTCGCGGCGCGGCGACGGACCGGCCGTCATGCGGTCCGGAGCGCCGCCCAGCGGCGCGGAGGCCGAATCATGACCGCCAGCCGAGCTGGCGTCGTCGTGGGACCCGGGCCGGTGCGGCGGGGGCTCCGGCGCGGGCGGGGACGCGGAGATGTCGAAGAGAGGATGCATCGCACGGCGAGTCTATGCCGCCGGCCGGACACTTCCCGTCCACGCGGGGCCGGACGAGACAAAGCCGTCACCGCCGTGCTCCGTCCCACCTGTTGGCGGGTTTCCTTGCGCCGCCCGCCCACCGGTCGGCATACTCGACGGCGTGTTCGGTCAGCGCTTCTACTTTTACTACGGCACCGGGAGTCCGGCAGCCGTGGGTCGCGCCTGATCACAAGACCTACGAACGCCCCGGGCTCCTGGAGCCCGGGGCTTTTTCGTCCCGGGATCCGGGCACCGGGCCCGAGACCCCGAAGGGTACGACGATGATGACTGACGTGGTGGAGTCCAGCGGCAGCCTGGCGCCCGGCGAGCGGACCAACGACACGGACCCGACCGGGGCTGCGGCCGCCCGGACCGGCACCGACGACGCGGTGGCCGCCGAGCGGATCGTGGCCATCCGGGAGCGGATCGACGAGATCGACCGCACCATCATCGCGCTCTGGCAGGAGCGGGCCGCGCTGTCCCAGGAGGTCGGCGCCACCCGGATGGCATCCGGCGGCACCCGCCTGGTGCTCTCCCGGGAGCGGGAGATCCTGGAGCGGTTCCGCCAGGCGCTCGGCGCGGACGGCACCCAGTTGGCGCTGCTGCTGCTGCGCGCCGGCCGCGGCCCCCTGTGAGGAGCGCCGGCGCGGGAGCCGCTGCGGCGGGACCGGTCCCGGATACGGCGAACCGCCTGCCGGCGTCAGACTGACGCCGGCAGGCGGTTCGTGTCGATCAGGCCACCTCGTGGGTGGGGACGATCTCCCGCCGCTCCGCGAAGTGGCAGGCGCTCGGGTGGTCCGAGCCCCGCCGGATCTGGAGCAGCGGCACCTCCTGGGCGCAGACGTCCTGCGCCTTCCAGCACCGGGTGCGGAACCGGCAGCCCGAGGGCGGGCTGACCGGGGAGGGGACGTCACCGGTGAGCCGGATGATCGCCTTGTTGTCCCGCAGCGTCGGGTCCGGCACCGGCACCGCCGACAGCAGCGCCTGGGTGTACGGGTGCGTCGGCCGCTCGTAGATCTCGTCCTCGGTGCCGACCTCCACCATCTTGCCCAGGTACATCACGGCGACCCGGTCGGAGAGGTGGCGCACGACCGACAGGTCGTGGGCGATGAAGACGTACGACAGGCCGAACTCCGCCTGGAGCTTCTCCAGCAGGTTCATCACCTGGGCCTGGATCGACACGTCCAGGGCCGACACCGGCTCGTCACAGACGATGATCTCGGGGCGCAGGGCCAGCGCCCGGGCGATGCCGATGCGCTGCCGCTGACCGCCGGAGAACTGGTGCGGGTACCGGTTGATGTGCTCCGGGTTCAGGCCGACCAGGTCGAGCAGCTCCTTGACCTTGCCCCGGCGGGACCCCTTCGGGGCCACCTCCGGGTGGATCTCGAACGGCTCGCCGATCAGGTCACCGACCGTCATCCGCGGGTTCAGCGAGGTGTACGGGTCCTGCATCACCAGCTGGATCTGCCGGCGCAGGCGCCGCAGCGACTGCCCGCGGAGCTTGGAGATGTCCTGCCCCTTGTAGCGCACCTGACCGGCGGTCGGCTTCTCCAGGTTCATCAGAACCCGCGCCAGCGTCGACTTGCCGCAGCCGGACTCGCCCACCACGCCGAGGGTCTCGCCGGCCCTGAGGTCGAACGAGACGCCGTCGACCGCCTTGACGTGACCGATGGTCTTCTTGAACACGATGCCCCGGGTCACGGGGTAGTGCTTGACCAGGTCACGGACCTCGATGATGTTCTCAGTCACGGTTCACGAGCTCCTCGGCGAAGTGGCAGGCGCTGGCCCGGCCGCGACCGATCTGCAGCAGCGGGGGCAGCTTCTCCCGGCACACCGGCTGCGCCATCGGGCAGCGCGGGTTGAACGGGCAGCCCGACGGGATGTTCATCAGGTTCGGCGGAAGGCCCTTGATGGTACGAAGCTCCTGGCCCTTCTCGTCCATCCGCGGGATCGAGTCGAGCAGGCCGAGCGTGTACGGGTGCGCCGGCTTGGCGTACAGGTCGTACACGTCGGCTTCCTCGACGATCCGGCCGGCGTACATGACCGCGATCCGGTCCGCGACGTCGGCGACCACGCCGAGGTCATGGGTGATCAGGATCATGCCCATCTGCCGCTCCCGCTGGAGCTCGCCGAGCAGGTCCATGATCTGGGCCTGCACGGTCACGTCCAGCGCGGTGGTCGGCTCGTCCGCGATCAGCACCTCCGGGTCGAGCGCCAGCGACATGGCGATCATCGCTCGCTGCCGCATACCGCCGGAGAACTGGTGCGGGTAGTTGCTGAACCGACCCTTGGCGTTCGGGATCTTCACCTGGTCGAGCATCTCGATCGCCCGCTTCTTGGCGTCCGCGCGGCTCATGCCGCGGCGGACCCGGAACTGCTCGGCGATCTGGAAACCGACGGTGAAAACCGGGTTGAGGGCAGAGAGCGAGTCCTGGAAGATCATCGCAATGCCTTCACCCCGGATCCGACGTCGCTGCTCGGCGGACATCTTGAGCATGTCCTTGCCGTGGAAGCGGACCTGGCCGCCGGTGACGAAGCCGGGCGGGGTGTCGAGGATGCCCATGATGGTCTGCGCCGTGACGCTCTTGCCGGAGCCGGACTCGCCGAGCACGGCGAGGGTCTCCCCCGCGTCGACGTGGTACGTCACTCCGTTGATCACCTTGGCGACGCCGTCCCGGGTACGGAACTCCACCCGGAGGCCGTCGACCTCGAGCAGCCGGCCCGAGGGGCGACCGGAACCGTCGGCGCCCGGCGCGGACTGCTCGGACACGAGAATGTCGGACAACTCAGTTCCCCTATCGGAGCTTCGGGTCGAGGGCCTCGCGGACCGCCTCGCCGAGCATGACGAAGCTCAGCACCGCGGTGACGAGGAACGCGGAGGGGAAGAACAGCAGGTACGGCGAGACCCGGATGTAGTTCTGCGCCTCGCTGATCATGATGCCCCAGGACACGACGGGGGTCTTCAGGCCGATGCCCAGGAAGGACAGCGTGGCCTCGGCGCCGATGAACGAGCCGACCATGATCGTGCCGTAGACCAGCAGCGGGGCCAGGCAGTTCGGCAGCAGGTGCTTGAGGATGATCCGGCCGGTGCCGGCACCCAGCGCCCGGGCCGCGACGATGTAGTCGGCCTCCTTGGTGGCCAGCACCGAGGAGCGCATCAGCCGCATCACCACCGGCCAGCTCAGCACGGTCAGGGACATGATGACCAGGCCCATGATCGTCCACTCGCCGTTGTCCGTGCCCGAGCCGTTGAAGGTGGTCAGGATGACGATCGCGCCGAGCACGAACGGCAGGCCGAAGAAGATGTCCGCGGCCCGGGAGAGCAGGGCGTCGACCCAGCCACCGCGGTAGCCGGCGATGATGCCCATCGTGCCGCCGATCAGCAGGGTGCCGGTGGTGGAGAGCAGGGCCACCATGATCGAGGCACGGGCACCGTAGATGGTGCGGGCGAACACGTCCCGGCCCTGCACGTCGTAGCCGAACCAGGCGGCCGCGGACGGCTCCACCCGGCTGCGGTCCAGCGAGCCGTTGACCGGGTCACCGGAGGTGAAGATCCACGGGAACGCGGCCATCAGCACGAAGAGCACGATGAATACCGCCGAGATCCAGAACAGCGGCTTGCGGCGCAGGTCACGCCACGCGTCGCCGAGCAGGCTGCGCGGCTTCTGCTGCTTCTGGGCGCTCTCCGGCAGGCCGGTGACGGGCGCCTCGGTCGGCATGGTCGCGGTCGGCGTCGAGACGATCGACGCGGTACTCGGGTCACTCATAGCGGATCCTCGGGTCCAGGGCGGCGTAGAGCAGGTCCACCAGCAGGTTCATCAGGAGATAGACGACCACCAGGACCACCACGATGGAGACAACGGTAGCGCTCTCCTTCGTGACGATCGACCGGAGGACCTGGCGGCCGATCCCGTTGATGCTGAAGATGCCCTCGGTGACGATGGCGCCACCCATCAGGGCACCGAGGTCGGTGCCGAGCAGGGTGACGACCGGGATCAGCGAGTTGCGCAGCAGGTGCACGCCCACCACCCGGCGCATGGGCAGGCCCTTGGCGATGGCGGTGCGGACATAGTCGGCCCGCCGATTCTCGGCGATGCTGGTGCGCGCGACCCGGGCGATGTAGGCCATCGAGGCGCTTCCCAGCACGAAGCCGGGCAGGATCAGCTCGGAGATCCGCATCTCGTTGGAGACCGTCGGGTGGACGATCCCCCACTTGACGCCAAGGAGCCACTGGAGCACGAAGCCGATGACGAAGACCGGCAGCGCGATCAGGAAGAGGCTGGAGATCAGGACCAGGTTGTCCAGGAAGCCGTTGCGCCGGAGACCGGTCAGCACGCCCGCGCTGAGACCGATGACGGCCTCGATGGTGAGCGCGACCACCGCCAGCTTCAGGGTGTTCGGGTACGACGTCATGATGATGTCGCTGATCGGCCGACCACCGAAGGTGGTGCCGAAGTCACCCTGGAAAAGGTTCTTCATGTAGCTGGCGTACTGCACCCAGATCGACTGGTCGAGATGGTACTTCTCGGTCATCAGCGCCCGGAAGTTGTCCGGACAGCCGCGGTCGCCGCACTTGCCGGCGAACGGGTCGCCGGGCACCGACCAGACGAGCCAGTAGATCAGGAACGTCGTACCGATGAACACCGGCACTAGTTGCAGCAGCCGTCTCAAGAGATAACGGCCCATGGGGTGGTCCTCCAGACAGGGGGCGCGTCGGACGGCCGACACGGCGGTGACAAACGTGCGAGGGGTCCGTTGTACACCCCCTCGCGGAACGGCCCCGGGTCGGGCTCACCGGTAGGCGAGCCCGACCCGGGGTCAGACCGTTCGGATCAGAGCTCGACCGAGGTGATGTCGAGCTCGCCGACGTTGGTCAGCTCCATCTTCTTGATCTTCTCCGAGTGGCCGGACTGCTGGCCACCGAAGTAGATCGGCATGGACGGAACGTCCTGGTCGATGAGCTTGACGGCCTCACCGAAGAGCTTGTGCGACTCCTCGATGCTGGGGGCCGAGGAGGCCGCCTTGGCCTTGGCGTCGACCTCCGGGTTGCTGTACAGACCGTCGTTCGAGGAACCGTTGGTCACGTAGAGCGGGTTGACCCAGTTCTCCACGTCCGGGTAGTCCTGCTGCCAACCGGCACGGTAGGCACCGGTCATCTTGTGGGCGTTGATGTTGGCCCGGAAGACCGCGAAGGTCGGCACGCCGACGGCGACGGCGTCGATGCCCAGGTTGGTCTTGATCTGCTGGGCGACGGCCTCCATCCACTCCTTGTGGCTGGCGTCCGCGTTGTACGACAGGGTCAGCTTACCGGTGAAGCCACCGGCCTCCTGGAGCAGCTGCTTGGCCAGGTTCACGTCGAACTTGCAGGCGGTGCAGTTGCCCGGCTCGGCGCCCGGGGTCAGCGGGTTGGCCCAGCTGTCGGCCGGCTTGCGGTTACCGAAGAAGATCTTGTCGGTGATCTGCTGCCGGTCGATCGCGTGCGAGATCGCCGCCCGAAGCTTCGGGTTCTTGAACTTCGGGTCGTAGATCGGGAAGGCGATGATACCGGTGGTCGGGGTGGTCGACGCGATCGCCCGGTCGCCCAGGTCGGTCTTCCACTTGTCACCGGCCAGCGAGGAGACCGGAACCTGCTGCTGGAAGTCCAGGTTGCCGGAGACCAGGTCGCTGTAGGCCGCCGTGTCGTCCTGGTACAGCTTGACGGTGACGTCCTTGATCTTCATCTTGTCGCGCAGGTTGTAGTCGTCGAAGCGGGTGAGCTTGATCTCGACGTTGTCCTGCCACGAGACGAACTTGACCGGGCCGTTGCCGACCGGCTTCTTACCGAACTCCTCGGGCTTCTGGGTGAAGAAGACGTCCGGGAGCGGCATGAAGGCGCTGTAGCCGAGCTTGGTCGGGAACACGGCGGTCGGCGCGGAGAGCGTGACCTCGAAGTTCCAGTCGTCGATGACCTTCAGGCCGGACATCTCCTTGGCCTTGGGCTCCGGGGCCTTCTGCGGGCCGTCCGGGCCGTCCGGGTCCTCGGTGAAGGTGTCGTTGAAGCCCTGGATGTCCGAGAAGAAGCTGGCGTTCTGCGCGCCATTCGGGCCGTACGCAGCCCAGTTCCAGGCCTTGACGAAGTTCTCGGCCTTGACGGTGGTGCCGTCGTGGAACTTGGTGTTCTGCTTGATCTTGATCTTGAAGACCTTGGAGTCGGTCGTGTCGATCGACTCGGCCAGCGCGTTCTGCGGAGCGCCACCGTTGTTGGGGTACTCGACCAGACCGGTCCACATCCAGTCGATGACCTTGCCACCCTGGGTCTCGGTGGTGTTCGCCGGAACCAGGGGGTTCTCCGGCTGGCCGCCGTCGACGACGATCGCGCCGTCCGAGCTGGCGCCGGCGTTCCCGCCGTCGTTGTTCCCGCTGGAGCAGCCGGACGCGATGAGCGCGAACGCCGCGCCCACCGCGAGCGCGCCGCTCGCCCGCTTCGAGACTCTCATTCCGAGGGGCCTCCTCTTTCTAACCTGGTTCCGTCGTGGGATTCACGCACGTCTGGGGGGTGACACCACCGCCGACCCGAACCACAGATCGTCGGTCTACCGCAGAGGAAATCGGGACACCCCAGGGGTACCGATCCGCCGGGCACCGCACTCTCGGCGAAAGACACCGCGCAGGGTCGACGGCCACGCGCCGTCGCGAAGAGGCGGCGTCACGTGGTCGGCGGGCCCGACGGGGTGCCCCACACCGAGGGTGAGGTGCTGCCACTGTGACACTCACCGGCCCTTTCCGTGAAGGTGCCGTTATCAAGCCGTTAGTTGGCCGCCACGTTGCCGATACTTGAGAAAAGATCATGAAACGCCCTGGTCGTACCGCTCTGAACAGGTAAGACACGACCAGACCGCGCGAGACCGGGCGCGTAGGCTCAGGCGCTGTGAGCTTCCCTGCCTCCGCTCCGCCGCTTCCCGACGTCCACCGGGCCCTTGCCGTTTTTGCCCATCCGGATGATGTCGACTTCGGCTGTGCGGGCACCATCGGCGGCTGGGTGGATGAGGGTATCGAAGTGGCGTACCTGATCGTCACCCGGGGGAACTCCGGCGGCTTCGACGACACTCCGCGCGAGGAGATGCCCGCCCTGCGGGAGGCAGAGCAGCGGGCCGCCGCGGCCGCGGTCGGCGTGCACCGGGTCGAGTTCCTCGACGGCCACCCCGACGGCACCCTCACCCCCAGCGTGGAGCTGCGCCGCCAGATCACCGCCGCGATCCGCCGGTTCCGGCCGGACCGGGTGCTGACCAGCTCGCCGCTGCGCCGCTGGGAACACCTCACCGGCCCGAGCCACCCCGACCACCTGGCGGTCGGCGAGGCGACCACCTGCGCCGTCTACCCCGACTCCCGCAACCGCTTCGCCTTCCCCGAGCTGCTGGCCGAGGGGCTGGAGCCGTGCGTGGTCCGGGAGATCTGGTACGCGGGTGGCCCCGCGCCGGACCACGTCGTCGACGTGACCGACCAGGGCGCCCGCAAGATCGCCGCGATGCGGGCGCACCGCTCGCAGACCGCGCACCTGGACGTGGAGACCTGGGTCCACGAGCGGCTCGGCATGATCGCCGACAACGCCGGACTCCCCGCCGGCCGGCTGGCCGAGGCGTTCACCGTGTTCCGCACCGAGTGAGCCGGTTGACCGGAACCGATCAGGCGGACCCGGACCGCGCGCGACCCCGGCGCCACGCGGGCACCGGCGGACCATCATGGACGATTCGATGATCATTTGTCATCGCCGAGGCTGCCGCCCGGCGATGAGGGTTCAGACCAGCCGACGGTCGGCCGCCCACCGGGACAGCTCGTATCGGTTGGACATCTGGAGCTTGCGCAGCACGTTGGAGACGTGCGTCTCGACCGTCTTGATCGAGATGAACAGCTCCTTGGCGATCTCCTTGTACGCGTACCCCCGGGCCAGCAGCCGGAGCACCTCGCGCTCCCGGTTGGTGAGCTGGTCCAGCTCGGGGTCGGCGACCGGCGTGTCCGGACGGGCCGCGAAGGCGTCCAGCACGAACCCGGCCAACCGGGGGCTGAACACCGCGTCCCCGTCGGCCACCCGGCGGATCGCGTCGGTCAGCTCGTCGGGCGAGATGGTCTTCGTGACGTACCCCCGGGCGCCGGCCCGGATCAGCCCGATCACGTCCTCGGCCGCGTCGGAGACGCTCAACGCCAGGAACCGCACCTGCGGATGGGTACGCCGCATCGCCTCCAGCACCGCCCGGCCACCGCCGTCGGGCATGTGCACGTCCAGCAGCACCACGTCGGGCTGGGTGGCCGCGATCCGGGTGACCGCCTCGGCCACCGTGCTCGCCTCACCCACCACCTCGACGTGCGCGCCGAGCTCCGCGCGTACGCCCGCGCGGAACATGGCGTGGTCGTCGACGAGGAACACCCGCAGCCGCCCGTCCCGCGGCGCCGCCGGCTCGACGGGTCCCTGCTCGGCCATGGTCATCTGTCCCTTTCCGCCGTGGAGCCGGTGCCGCTGCCGATCGGCAGGATCAGCCGGACCTCCGTCCCCTCCCCCGGGCCGGACCGGATCTCCGCCCGGCCGCCGTGCCGCGTCATCCGCCCGATGATCGAGCCCCGGACGCCGTGCCGATGATCCTCCACGGTATCCGGGTCGAAGCCCTTGCCCCGGTCCCGCACGAAGACGCTGACCTGGTCCGGCTCCACCTCGGCGTAGAGCGACACGGTGCGTACCTCGGCGTGCCGGGCCGCGTTGACCAGCGCCTCGCGGGCCGCGGCGACCAGCGCGCCGACGCGCTCGTCGGTCTCCCGGTCGCCCACCACCACCGCCTCGACGGTGATGGCGAAGGTGTCCTCCACCTCGGCGGCGGCCTGCTCCAAGGCGGCGGCGAAGCGCTCGGTGGGCGAGGCGGTCGGCTTGTAGAGCCAGTTCCGCAGCGACCGTTCCTGACCACGGGCCAGCCGCTGCACCGTCTTGACGTCGCTGGCGTTGCGCTGGATCAGGGCGAGGGTGTGCAGCACCTGATCGTGCACCATCGCGGCCAGCTCGGCCCGCTCCTGCTCCCGGATGCGTCCCTCGCGTTCCGAGCGGAGCTGGTTCCAGGTGCGCCACAGCACCGGGCCGGTCACCACGCCGACCCCGGCCAGCCCGACCAGCGCGAAGATCACCCCGTTGAGCACGGCGTCGAAGTTCTGCGCCGGCGAGTAGACCGCGGCCACGCCGATTATGCCGACGGCGACGAGCACCCCGCCGCCGATGAAGCGGAGCACGAACGACCGCCGGTCACTCTCCTCCACCACCGCGCCCAGCCAGGGCACCGGCATGGACCCGCCCCACTGCCAGCGGCGTTCCGGCGCGGACTGATGCCAGATCACCCCGGCGCCAACCGCGATGATCGCGACCAGCCAGCCGGCCGTGCCGGCCGCCCCGACCGAGTGGAAGGCCAGCACCTGGATCATCAGCACGCCCAGCCCGATGGCCACGAAGGGCAGGAGCTGGCCGAGGTCGCGGCGGGGCGGCACGCCGGTGTCGCCGGGTCGCGGCGGTACGACCGCCCAGAACGCGGCGTACAGCAGCAGCCCGAGACCGTTCAGCCCGAGCAGCACCATGAAGGCGATCCGGACGCGGAGCACCGAGATGCCGAGATGCTCGGCGATGCCGGCGGCCACCCCCGCAGCCAACCGGTGCTCGGTGGCCCGGTAGAGCCGGGGCGGGTGCGGGGTCACGGTGCTGCTGATCGGAGGCTCCCGGGTCGAGGGGCGGCGGTGCGGGCCGGTCTCCGCCGGCGCCTTCCCGATCGTCACACGGCCGAACCCGTCCCGGCCACGGGGACGCCCCCGACATTCGGGCCCCCGGGATCTCAGGGTGGCGTCAGGGTCGGGTCCTGAGGACGCTCGGGCGACCGGGGCAGCAGGATCGGAGGCATGACCGAGGACGCTGCCCGTCCGCCCCGCCCCGGGGCGGCAGCACAGGACGGGCCACCGCCACCCCCACCGCCGGGGCCGGCGCCCACCGCCGCCGCCTCCGCGGCGCCCCCACCACCCGGCGCGCAGAGCGCCGGTTCCGCGCCGTTCCCCGGCGCACCCCCGGCCGGGTACGGCCCGCCGCCCGGCGGCGCCGGCTTCACCTCCCGGTACGGGCTGGTCCGCCCCCGCGAAGGCCGGTACCTGGCCGGCGTCTGCGCGGCCATCGGCCGGGCCACCAACACGGATCCGGTGCTCTGGCGGGTGCTCCTCGCCGTGCTCGGCTTCTTCGGCGGGATCGGCATTCTGGTGTACGTCACCGCCTGGCTGATCATCCCCGGCGAGGGTGACACCGCCTCCCCGGTGGAGTCGATGCTCGGCCGGGGCCGGTCGAGCATGTCCCCGGTCACCGTGATCGTGCTCAGCATCGTGGTCGCCGTCGGCTTCGGCTACGTGGTCACCAACGCGTTCCGGGCGATCCTGCTCGGCGCGGTGATCCTGATCGGCGGTGCGCTGCTGCTCAACCGCGACCAGCGTGGCCCGGTGGCGGGGCAGCCCACCCCCGGCGCGCCCGGCCCGGCACCGGGTCCGGTGCCGCCGGCGGGCTGGCCGACGCCCGGTCCCGCCACCGCGCCGGCCGGCCCCACCGGCGGCCCGGCCTGGCCCGGCGCGGCCCCGGCCGCCACCTACTGGCAGGAGGCTGCTCCGGCCGGCGGGACCGTGGCGCAGGCCGGCGCCGCCGTACCGGCGGCCGGGGTGGCACCCGGCGCACCGCCGACCCCGGCCACCGCACCGGCGGCGCCCGAGTTCGGCGCCGACCGCACGGTCGCGCAGTCCGCCTGGGCGGAGACCGGGCAGGTCGCCCCGCCGCCGGCCGAACCTACCGTCGCGCAGCCGGCCTGGCCGGGCGCGCCGACGACGGGTGCCCCGCTCGGGGAGCCGGTCTCGGCACCGCCCCCGTCGCCGGTCACCGCGCCGCTGCCCGGTGGTTACCGGCCACCCTTCGCACCGCACGGCCCGTACGCCGGGCCCTACCCGCCGGCACCGCCGGCCCCGGCCCGGCCGGTCCGCGCCCCGAAGCGGCCGAAGGAGCGCTCCGCCCTCGGCGCGGTGACCTTCTCGCTGATCTTCCTGGCGCTGGGCGTGGTGGGCATGCTCGACCTGCTCGACGTCTTCCCGGTCGGGGCGGCCGGATACTTCGCCGCGGCGCTGGCCACCATCGGGCTCGGGCTGCTGGTGGGCACCTGGTTCGGCCGGGCCCGCTGGCTGATCGCCCTCGGCCTGGTGACCGCGGCGGCGCTGGGCATCGCCACCGTCGCCGAGTCCTACGACCGGGTACGCGGCATCGACGGCGACGTCACCTGGGCCCCGGTCGACTACCGCGACCTGGCGACCCGCTACCAGAACAACTTCGGCGACGCGGTGCTGGACCTGCGCGCCGTCGACCTCGACAAGAAGGACACCCAGATCACCGTGGAGGTCAACTTCGGCCAGGCCACGGTGGTCGTACCTCCGAACGTCGACGTCACCACCGTGGCCGACGTGAACGCCGGTGACGCCACCGTCTTCGGCCGGCGCACCGGCGGGCTCGACGGCCGCCAGTGGGAGAGCACCGAACTCGGGGCGGACGGCCGGGGCGGCGGCACCCTGCGGCTGATCGTCCACGTCAACGCCGGAAACCTGGAGGTGACCCGGTGAAGGCCCACCGCACCGACGTCGTGTCGTTCGCCTTCGGGCTGGTCTTCCTGGCTCTCGCCGTCTGGTGGCTGCTTGCCCGGATCCTCGGGCTCACCCTGCCCCCGGTGGGCTGGTTCCTGGCCGGCGCGCTGATCCTGGTCGGGCTGCTGGGCCTGGCCGGCGCGCTGCGCTCCGGTCGGCACCCCGACCGGGAGGCGGCCGACCATCGACCGGAGGCCACGGTCGCGGCGCCCTACGTGGAGGGCACCCCGACCAGCGGCGGGCCCGCCGCGCCGGAGGCCGACCAGTGGGCCACGGACGCCGTCGCCGACGACCTCGTCGAGGCGCGGGAGGACCGCCCGTCCGGGGGCGAGCCGGTGACCCGGGAACTGCCGGTCGCGGACGCTCCGGAGTGGCCGGCCGGCGGCCGGCGTACGGACGGGGACGAGCCGGGTGTCGGGGAGCGCGCGCCGGGCTGAGCACGGGCGCTGCGGCGCTCCGGCGGTGCCGCCTATGCTGGCTGGTGGAGATCTCGCCTCCACCGGCCGGCGCCCCCCCGGCCGCGGCTGGCGCTCCCGGTCGCCGGGCCCCCGTGCGCGGCCCCCGGCCGGCCAGGTCGCCGTGGCGGTCCCGCCGCGTCCCGCCTCTACCCCGTCAGGAGCCCGTCCGACATGACCCAGTCCCCCGCCGTGCGCACCCCCGGCCCGTCCGGTCCGGTCCGCATCGGCGAGCGCGCCGCCCGTACCCTCGTCTCCGAGCTCGCCCGGCGCAACGACCCGAAGGCCGGCTTGCTGATCGGCGCGACCCCGCAGTCCGCGGTGCTCGCCGCGGCGATCGACGCGCTGCTGCCCGGCGACCGGCTCACCGTCGTGCCGGCGGAAGGCGCCGCCGCGGCCGCGCTCCGCGAGCACGTGACGGCCCAGGGCCGCTGGGTCGCCGACCGGGTACGGGTGGTTGACACCCTCGCCGAGGCGGACGCCGCCGAGGTGGTCATCGCCGCCGAGCCGTTCACCGGCACCGCCGACGAGGCCCGGGGGGCCGTCGACGGTCTGTCGAAGTACCTCACCGACGGCGCCGTGCTCAGCGTGGCCGCACCGGTGTTCCGCACCGAGGGCGCCGGTGCCGAGCTGGACCGGCAGGCCGTGCTGCACGGCGTCCGCACCGACCTGGTGCTGCGCAACTCCCCGCCGGTGCGGGTGCACCACCTCCGCTTCACCCCGGCCGGCGCGGCGCTGGCGGCCAAGCTCGCCCCGGCGTACCGGCCGTCGAGCGTGCCGCTGACCCGGACCATGCACATCGACTCCAACGGCGTCGCCGCGGCCGGCATCAGCCTCGGTCTGGCCGCGCTGGCCCGGGTGGCCCGGCCGAAGTCGAAGCTCTGGCTGCTCCCGGCGCTGGCCGCCGCGCCGGTGGCCGCGTTCTTCCGCGACCCGGAGCGGGACGTGCCGGAGGACCCGTCGGCCGTGGTCGCCGCGGCGGACGGCCAGGTCCTCTCGGTGCAGCGGCTGCACGACGAGCGCTTCGGTGACGGGGAGTGGCTGCGCATCGCGGTCTTCCTCTCCGTGCTGGACGTGCACGTCAACCGCGCCCCGGTGGCCGGCAAGGTGGTCGACTACTTCGTCGCGGACGGCGGTTTCGTCAACGCCATGAAGCCGGACGCCGAGCACAACGTGGCCGCGTACACGGTGCTGGAGACCGAGCACGGCACGGTGGTGGTCGCGCAGCGTACCGGCCTGATCGCCCGGCGGATCGTGCAGCGGGCGCCGGTCGGCGCGCTGCTGGCGAAGGGTGAGCGGTTCGGCCTGATCCGGTTCGGCTCGCGCACCGACGTCTACCTGCCGGTGGAGGCGGCCGAGCCGCTGGTCGGCCCGGGCGACAAGGTGGTCGGCGGTTCGACGGTGATCGCCCGCTGGGTCTGATCCCGCAGACGCGAAAAGGGGCGCCGCTCGTCGCGGCGCCCCTTTTGAGTGGTACGGGTCAGGCGGTGCGGCGCTGGTGCAGCCAGAGCACCGGGCCGCTGACCAGGTAGCCCACCACCACGAGGGCGAAGGTGAGCCGGATGTCGACCAGCGCGCCGACCACCGGGGCCAGCCAGATCCACGGCGGCAGCTTCACCAGCCGGGCCAGCTTCGCGTACGGGAAGCTGGAGACCATGGCGAAGGCGAGCAGGGCCACCCCGCCGACCATCACCAGGCCGGAGACCGGCAGGCCGATCGCCACGGTCAGGGCCAGCACGGCCGCCGCCATGGTGGTCGGTACGCCGCAGAAGAAGCGGCCGTCCTTGGGCGAGACGTTGAACCGGGCGAGCCGGATCGCGGCGCAGGCCGCCACCAGGGCGCAGGCGACCGCGGCGGCCGCTGGCGGGACCGAGCCGGCCAGCGAGGCGTAGACCACGACCGGGGCGGCGAGGCCGAACGAGCACATGTCGGCGAGCGAGTCCATCTGGGCCCCGAACGGGCTGGCCACGCCGAGCTTGCGGGCGAGCGCGCCGTCCAGGCCGTCGAACGCGACGCAGGCGATCAGGCAGAGCGCAGCGGCCCGGACCCCGCCCTGCATGGCCAGGAAGATCGCCAGCATGCCGAGCATCAGGCTGCTCAGGGTGCAGGCGTTGACCAGGGCGAACTTGACCCGGCGGGCGGCGGTCCGCTCGCCGGGCAGCAGCGGGATCGACATCGCCGGCGCCTCGTCGACCGGCGCGGTGGGGGCGAGCGCCGGGCTGACCGGCATCACCGCCTCCACCTCGGCGTCGAACCGGCCGTAGCGGCGACGCTGGCGGTCGGTCCACCGGTGGTCGGGGGTGACCAGGTCGGTCGCGGACGCGGTGCCCTCCCGGCGGCCCACCCGGACCAGCAGCACCTGGCGGGCGAACGTGCTGCTGCGGCGCAATCTGCCCGCCCAGCGACGCCCTGCGGGGCGCGGGCTGTCAGTCGTACGACGCCGGCGCCAAGGGGCTCTCGGCACGTTTCCTCCATCACCGGATCGGGTGACCGCCACGGGGGCGGGTGTCCGGCTGTCTCGTGCCGGACCTCTCTGGTCCGGCAGCCCGTTTTGCGGAGTACACCATTGCACAGGGGATAGGGGCTTGGCGATAGCTGCCGGCGGTACTTATAACTCCCTTAACCGCGCGAACTGCTCACTTATTCCCATCTCGGGCCTCATCGCCCGATTTCGTCGACCAACCCCAACTCCCGACTGTACCGGAGGGGACCCAGTCCGGCTCGGCGAGCGGGCGCTACCTCACCCGCTGTCCGGTTGCCCGGGCCGCCACGTCGGTCATCGCCAGGCCGCCCACCTGCTCCGGGGCGTACCAGGCGGCCCGCGCCGTGGAGCCGCCCGCGAGCTCGGTCACCACCGCCTCGGTGGGGGCGTCGACGCGTACCCGGTAGATCACCCGAACGCTGTGCCAGTCCAGCGGCCGTCCCTCCGGGCCCAGCGCACGGGGGTTGTGCAGGTTGTCCACGGCCAGCAGGTCGACCACCCGCCCGAGCTGGCCGGCCTCCTCCACCAGCTCGCGGAGCAGCCCGGCCGCCGGCTGCTCCCCGTGGTCGGTGCCCCCGCCGGGCAGGTGCCACTTCCCGGCCCCCGGGTACCCGTCGGCGATCATGGTGAGCAGCACCCGCTCGGCCGGGTCGGTGACCAGCCCGTACGCGGCGAAGCGCTGGCGGCGATCGGTCGCCGGCGGGCCGGCCTGGGCGGGCGGGAGGACCCGGGGCAGGTCCGCCGGGAGGGGGGTCACCGGCAGCCCGAGCAGCTCGGCGGTGAACGGCATGAGTGGCACCTCGCCCGCCTCTTCGGGTGTGAACCAGGCCAGCTCGTCGCTGCCGCCGGCCGGCTCCGGACGTGGCGTGCCGCCCCGCGCCGTCACGTCGAACACCAGCCGGTCGGTGTGCACCGCGACGCCGGCCTCCCGGAAGACGGCCACGTCGGCGACCGCCGCGCGGATCCCGTCCGCCTCGACGGTCAGTCCGGTCTCCTCGGCGAACTCCCGCACCACGGTGCCGGCGGGATGCTCCGCGTGCGCCACCCCGCCGCCGGGGAGCTGCCACACCCCCGGGTACGGACACCGGTCCGAACCCCGCGCCAGCAGCACCCGCCCGCCGTCGTCCCGCAGCACCCCGTACGCCCCGATCCGCCGCCGCTCCTCCACCCGCACCCTCTCCCCCGACCCGTTGTCCCGTCGATCATGAGGTTAGCGGCACCAGGGCGGACATTTCACCCCGTCAACCTCATGATCAACGGGGAGCGGTGGGGTGGGGGCGGGGTTGGGGTTGGGGTTGCGCGTTAGATGAGTTGGGCGGCGTGGACGGCTTCGGCGGTCACCTCGGTGAGGCGGTCGGTGGGGAGGGCACCGAGCTCCTCGCGGCGGAACCAGCGGGCCTCGCAGGTGGAGCCACCGACGTCGGCCACCGTGGGCGGGGCCGGCTGGTCGACGACCACCCGGTAGAAGGCGCGGACGCCGTGCCAGTCGATCGGGTAGCCCTCCGGGCCGAGCGAGGCGGCGTCCCGGTGGCTGGCCACCCCGAGCAACTCCACCAGCCGGCCGGTCTGCCCGGTCTCCTCGACCAGCTCCCGGATCAGCGCGGCGCCCGGCTGCTCCCCGTAGTCGGTGCCACCGCCGGGGAGGTGCCAGCAGCCGGCCCCCGGGTAGCCGTCGGAGACCCGGGTGAGCAGCACCCGCTCCTCCGGATCCGTCACCACCGCATACGCGGCGAAGCGCTGCGCCCGGTGCAGCCCGTCCGGCCCGGGAACCGCGTAGAACGAGGGGAACTCGGGCACCTCCTCCGGCACGATGTCGGCCGTGGAGCTGGGCAGGCCCAGGGCGCGGGCGGCGAACGACCGCAGCGGCAGCCCCCGGGCCTCGTCGAGGGTGAACCAGCGGGCCTGGTCGGTCGGCCGGTCGACCCGGTCGGTGAGCGTCCCGCCCCGCACCGCGACCGTGTAGAGCAGGCGGTCGGTGTGGATCGTGATGCCCCGCTCGGGCAGCGCCCGCATGTCGGCGAGCACGTCGCGGAGGCCGGACACGGCGACCGAGAGGCCGGTCTCCGCCGCGGTCTCCCGCACGACGGTGTGGTTCGGGTCCTCACCGTGGTCGACCGCCCCGCCAGGCAGCGACCAGGTGCCGGGGGTGCCGGAGCGCTCCGACGCCCGGACCAGCAACACTCGGCCGGCTGAATCAGCACAAACTGCGTATGCCGCGATCCTGCGGAGCGGCTCCAGCGAGGTGGTCACGGGAGGAAATTCTCCCCGGCGCCGGTTAACTCCATCGAAAAGAGTCAGATTCCTGACACTTGGCTGGCACCTCAGGGATCCATCAGGGTAGGAGTCCGGGCGGTCACCGAGGTCGTCCGCCGGCCCGCGCGCGACCGTGGGGACATGACCTACACCAGTACCCCTCACGCCCCGTACAAGCAGCTCCGCCGACCCGTCACCGACCGGATGATCGCCGGGGTGGCCAGCGGTGTCGGACGCTACTTCGCCGTCGACCCCACCCTGGTCCGGGTGGTCTTCGCCGTGGTCACCCTGCTCACCGGTGGGCTCGCCGCGCTGGCGTACCCGATCATGTGGTTCCTGATGCCGGAGGAGCCGGCGGACGCGCCCGCCTGGCCGCACCCGGCGAGCACCGCACCGGGCTGGCCGCCGGTCCCGCCGACCGCGCCGCACCCGACCGCCGGACCGGCGCCGCAGGCCGGACCTACGCCGGAGCCGGCGCCCCGCCCCGCGCCTCAGCCGCCGACTCCGCCGGCGGCCTGAGGCCGGGTGATCACTCCCACTCGATGGTGCCCGGCGGCTTGCTGGTCACGTCCAGCGCCACCCGGTTCACCTCGGCGACCTCGTTGGTGATCCGGGTGGAGATCTTGGCGATCACCTCGTAGGGCAGCCGGGACCAGTCGGCGGTCATGGCGTCCTCGCTGGAGACCGGGCGCAGCACCACGGGATGGCCGTAGGTGCGGAAGTCGCCCTGCACGCCGACGCTGCGCACGTCGGCCAGCAGCACCACCGGGAACTGCCAGACGCCCCGGTCCAGTCCGGCGGCGGTGAGCTCCTGCCGGGCGATCAGGTCGGCCTTCCGGAGCACGGCGAGCCGCTCCTCGTCGACTGCGCCGATGATCCGGATGGCCAGGCCCGGGCCGGGGAACGGGTGCCGCCAGACCATCGCCTCGGGCAGCCCCAGCTCCAGGCCGAGCGCACGGACCTCGTCCTTGAACAGCGTGCGCAGCGGCTCGACCAGGGCGAACTTCAGGTCCTCCGGCAGGCCGCCGACGTTGTGGTGGCTCTTGATGTTGGCGGTGCCGGTGCCGCCGCCGGACTCCACCACGTCCGGGTAGAGGGTGCCCTGCACCAGGAACTCGACGTCGCCGTGCGAGGCGATCTCCCGGGCGGCGGCCTCGAAGACCCGGATGAACTCCCGGCCGATGATCTTGCGCTTCTGCTCCGGGTCGGTCACCCCGGCCAGCGCGCCGAGGAACCGCTCCCGGGCGTCGACCACCTTGAGCTTGATGCCGGTGGCCGCCACGTAGTCCTTCTCGACCTGCTCGGCCTCGCCGGCCCGGAGCAGGCCGTGGTCGACGAAGACGCAGGTGAGCTGGTCGCCGACGGCCTTGTGCACCAGCGCCGCGGCGACCGCGGAGTCGACGCCGCCGCTCAGGCCGCAGATGACCTCCTTGTCGCCGACCTGCTCCCGGATCCGGGCCACCTGCTCGTCGATGATGTTCTCGGGCGTCCAGGTCGGCTCGATCCCGGCGATGTCGTGCAGGAAGCGGGCGAGCATCTCCTGGCCGTGCGCGGTGTGCCCGACCTCCGGGTGGAACTGCACGCCGGCCCGGCGGCCGGCCAGATCCTCGAACGCGGCGACCGGCGCGCCCGCCGACTCGGCGGTGACCGTGAAGCCGGCCGGCGCCTCGGTGACGCAGTCACCGTGGCTCATCCACACCGGCAGGTCGTCCGGGAGGTCGCGGAGCAGCACGCCGGCCTCCGGGCGGGCGTGCAGCGGGGTGCCGCCGTACTCCCGGTTGCCGGTCTTCGCCACGGTGCCGCCGAGCGCCTGGGCCATCGCCTGGAAGCCGTAGCAGATGCCGAAGACCGGGACGTCGGACTCGAACATGCCGGCGTCGATCTGCGGGGCGCCCGGCGCGTAGACGCTGGACGGGCCGCCGGAGAGGATGATCGCGGCCGGGTTCCTGGCCAGCATCTCGGACACCGGCATGGAATGCGGGACGATCTCCGAGTAGACCTTCGCCTCGCGGACGCGACGCGCGATGAGCTGGGCGTACTGGGCTCCGAAGTCCACCACGAGGACGGGGCGAGGCGTGCTCATGTGCAGAAAGCCTACCGACAGTCACCGCCCGACCGGGCCGCGCCCCGGTGTGTTGCGCGCCGCGTCGCCCCCGGCGGGGAGCCGTCCTGGTCAGGGGCGCAGCGCGGCGGGCGCGTGCGCCGGGACCGCCGGCCCGAGGGGCGGGACCGGGTCCAGCCGCCGGTACGCCGCACCGAGCGGCGGGCGGGGATCCTCCTCGCCCTTGTTTGGCCAGCACGACATGGCCCGCTCGGCCTGCGCGGTGATGGTCAGCGACGGGTTGACGCCGAGGTTCGCCGAGACCGCCGCCCCGTCCACCACGTGCAGCCCCGGGTGGCCGTAGACCCGGTGGTACGGGTCGATCACCCCATGCTCCGGGGTGGCGCCGATCACCGCGCCGCCCAGGATGTGCGCGGTCATCGGGATGTTGAACGGTTCGGTGAGCGCTCCCCCGGGCGTCCCGTCGATCTCCTCGGCGAGCAGCCGGACCGCCTGGTTGCCGGCCGGGATCCAGGTCGGGTTGGGCGCGCCATGGCCGGGGCCGGAGACCAGCCGCCGGCCGAACACTCCTCGCCGGAACCGGGTGGTGAGCGAGTTGTCCACCGACTGCATGACCAGGGCGATCACGGTCCGCTCGGACCAGCCGCGGACGGAGAGCATCCGGGCGGCCAGGCCGGGCTGCCGGACGATGCTGCCCAGCCAGCGCCGGACCCGGCGCGGACCCCCGTCGACCAGCAGCGACTGGAGCAACCCCATCGCGTTGGAGCCCTTGCCGTAGCGAACCGGCTCGATGTGGGTCTGCGGGTCGGGGTGGAACGAGCTGGTGATCGCCACCCCCGCGGTGAAGTCGAGCCCGCGCTGCCGGGCCTGCCGGGCCCCGACCGAGGCGCCGAGGATCGCCTCCGAGTTGGTCCGGGTCAGCTCGCCGAGCCGGGGCGAGAGCCGGGGCAGCGCGCCGGTGGCCCGCATCTCGTGCAGCAGCCGCTGGGTGCCCAGCGCTCCGGCGGCGAAGACCACCTGGTCGGCGTGGATCACCTCGCGGCGCCTGCGCACCCAGGCGCCGGTGCGCTCGGCGTGCACGTCGTAGCCACCGCCGGCCGCGGGCCGGACCGCGGTCACTGTGGTCAGCGGGTGGACCTGGACGCCCAACCGCTCGGCCAGCCAGAGGTAGTTCTTGACCAGGGTGTTCTTCGCGCCGTGCCGGCAGCCGGTCATGCACGAGCCGCAGTGGTTGCAGCCGGTCCGCTCCGGCCCGACCCCACCGAAGTACGGGTCGGCGACCCGCTCCCCGGGCCGGCCGATGTGCACGCCGACCGGGGTGGAGTGGAAGGTGTGCCCCACCCCCATCCGCTCGGCCACCGCCCGCATCGCCCGGTCGGCGCCGGTGACCATCGGGTACGTGGTGACGCCGAGCATCCGCTTCGCCTGGTCGTAGTGGCGGGCCAGCTCATCGCGCCAGTCGGTGATGTCCCGCCACTGCGGGTCGGCGTAGAACGCGTCGAGGGGTTCGTAGAGGGTGTTCGCGTAGACCAGGGAGCCGCCGCCCACCCCGGCACCGGAGAGCACCAGCACACCGCCGCCGGCCTTCCGGCCCGCCGAGCGGAGCAGGCTGATCCGTTGCAGGCCGTAGCAGCCGAGCTTCGGGGCCCACAGGAACCGCCGGGCCCGCCAGGACGTCTCCGGGAACTCGTCGTCGGCGAAGCGCCGCCCGGCCTCCAGCACGCCGACCGTGTAGCCCTTCTCGGCGAGGCGGAGCGCGGTGACGCTGCCGCCGAAGCCGGACCCGATGACGACCACGTCGTACCGCATGAACGCATCATTACCGACGAGTAGCTATAGCGCCAGCGCGAGTCTTTCGCAGATCATGCAGAGCGCTCGATGATCGAATATCCCGCCACTGCAACCCGCGTCACCCCTTGGCGCGTCGAGTGGACAGGGGAAGGAGAACCGATGACGAGACGACGTTGGCTGTTGGGAACGGCCGCCCTGGTGGCCGTGCTGCTGGTCGCCGCCGGCGCGGTGGTGGCCAGCCGACTGCTCTCCCGCCCGTCGCCCACCCCGGTCGCCGGCTCCGCCGCGCCCACCGGGTCGGCCAGCCCGTCGGCCCCGGCCCCGGCCACCCCGCCGCCGGGCGCCGACCTCACCGGCCCGCTCAACCTGCTGCTGGTCGGCGTGGACACCCGGGTCAGCGTGCCCGGCTGGGAGCCGCACGCCGACGCGGTGCTGGTCCTGCACGTGCCGGCCGGGCTCGGCCGGGCGTACCTCTTCTCCCTCCCCCGCGACCTGGTGGTGGACATCCCGGCCTACCCGAAGTCCGGCTACCCCGGCGGCCGGACCAAGCTCACCCACGCGATGAGCTACGGCAGCCGGGTCCCCGGCGACAAGGCGCACCCCAGCACCGCCCAGGGGTACGAACTGCTGCGCACCACCGTCAGCCGGTACACCGGACTGCGCATCGACGCGGGCGCGGTGATCACGTTCGGCGGCTTCGACAAGCTGGTGGACACCCTCGGCGGGGTCGACCTCTACGTGGACCAGCGGGTCGCCTCGAAGCACCGCCGGCCGGACGGGCGGTACCGGGACCGGGGCGCGGGCGGCTATGTCGGACCGCAGATGGTCTACGAGAAGGGCAACCGCCACCTGACCGGCTGGCAGGCGCTGGACTACGCCCGGCAGCGCTACACGGCCGGCGGCGACTACACCCGGCAGCGCCACCAGCAGCAGCTCATCCGGGCGCTGGCCCGGAAGATCCTGGACCAGGGCCTGGCCCGGGACCCGGACCAGGTCGAGCAGGTGGTCGCCGCGCTCGGCAAGACCCTGGTGTACGTCGGCGGCGGGCGGAAGCTGGTGGACTTCGCGTACGCCCTGGGCGGGTTGCCCGCCGACGGCTTCGTGCTGGTCGGGCTCCCCGGCGGCGCGGTGGGCAGCGGCGGGTCGTACCGGGGCGAACAGCTCAAACCGGTGGGCCGGCAGTTTCTCGCGGCGCTGCGCGGCGGCACCGCCGACCGGTTCCTCGCCGCCCACCCGTCGCTGCGGGTGAAGACCTGAGTCAGCGCGGCTTCGGCCGGGCCGGCCGCTCGGTGTCGTAGAGCCAGGCGCCGAAGAGCCTGCCCAGCTTCTTGCCGGAGATCCGCTCGGCGAGGGCCACGAAGTCGGCGGTCGTGGCGTTGCCGTTCTTCCGCTCCGCCGCCCAGGTCCGCAGGATGGTGAAGAAGGCGCTGTCGCCGACGGCGACCCGCAGCGCGTGCACGGTCATCCCGCCCCGCTCGTAGACCGACTGGCCGAACAGGTTCGACACCCCCGGCTTGCCCGGCGGGGTACGCCAGACCTCCCCGGGCGCGGTCGCGTACTTCTGGTCGAAGGTGCGCTGCACAGTCGACTCGCCGGCGTGCTCGGCCCAGAGCCACTCGGCGTAGGTGGCCAACCCCTCGTTGAGCCAGATGTCCTGCCACTTCGCCAGGGACACGCTGTCGCCGTACCACTGGTGGGCCAGCTCGTGCGCGACCACGCCGGTGTTGTCGCCCTGCCGGAAGAACCCGGCCGAGTAGACCGGCCTGGTCTGCGTCTCCAACGCGTACCGGATCCGGTCGTCGGCGACCACCACCCCGCCGTACGCGTCGAACGGGTACGGCCCGAAAACGCTCTCCAGGTAGTCGGCGACCTCGATGGTCCGCGCGATCGACCGGTCCGGGGCGCCGCCCGCCACCTTCGTGCTGACCGCGCTGAACACCGGTCGTCCCTTGTGCTCCCCGGTGGTCACCCGGAACTTCCCGATCACCACGGTGGCGAGGTAGCTGGCCATCGGCGCGTCCTCGGACCAGGTCCAGGTGTCCCAGTCACCCCGGATCGTCCGTCCCTTCGGCACACCGTTGCTGACCGCGGTGAGCTCCTTCGGCACGGTGATCTCGACGTCGTAGGTGGCCTTGTCGGAGGGGTGGTCGTTGACCGGGAACCAGGTGCTCGCCGACTCCGGCTGGCCGAGCGCGATGGCGCCGTCCGAGGTGTGCAGCCAGCCGCCCTCGCCCAGCACGTCGTTCTTCAGGGCGGCCGGCTCGCCGTCGTACCGGATCTCGGCGACGAAGCCGTTGCCCGAGGTCAGGCCGGCGGCCGGGGTGATGACCAGCTCGTCGCCGGTGCGGGCGTGGCGGGCCTGGACCCCGTCCACCGTCACCGACCGCACCGTCAGCCCGGCCAGGTCCAGGTTGAACGCGGAGAGGTTGGCGGTGGCGGTGGCGCGCAGGGTGGTGGTGCCGCTAAGCCGGTCCGTCGCCGGGTCGTAGCGGACCTTCACGGCGTAGTGGGCGACGTCGTACCCGCCGTTGCCGTAGCTCGGGAAGTAGGCGTCGCCGGCACCGGGCGCGCCGGGGGCGAAGCTGCGTGCGGCCGTCGGGGTGGGCGGCCCCGACGTCGTGGCGGCCCGCTCGGCGTCGGGGGCGCCGCAGCCGGTGAGCAGCAGCACGCCGGAGACCAGCAGTCCGAGCCATCGTCGTCCGCCCCGCCGCGCCACCGTCATCGCCTCGATCCCTCCCCGGGCGCGCGAGCGCACCCCACGTGACCGCTCCGCCCGCGGCAGCCTACCGATCGACGATCACGCCCGCGTCACGGCAGGGCGGGCGCGGTGGCCCCGGCCAGCCAGGCGTCGAAGAGCGGGCGCAGCGGCCGGCCGGCCACCCGCTCGGCGTATCCGACGAAGTCGGCGGTGGTGGCGGTGCCGTCCCGCCGCTCGGCCACCCAGGCGCGCAGCATCCGGAAGAAGCTCTCGTCACCGACCGCACGGCGCAGCGCGTGCACGGCGAGCGCGCCGCGCTGGTAGACCGCCTCGCCGAACATCGCCGCCCGGCCCGGGTCGACCGTCGGCTTCCTCCAGTCGGTCGTCGCGTAGGCGGCGGCAAAGGCCCGCGCGACGGTGCGGCCCCCGTCGTGCTCGTCCCAGAGCCATTCCGCGTACGTGGCGAAGCCCTCGTTGAGCCAGATGTCGCCCCACCGGGCCAGCGAGACGCTGTCGCCGAACCACTGGTGGGCCAGCTCGTGCGCGACCACCACGGTGTTCGGCCGGTCGCCCCGGAAGAAGCCCGGCCCGTAGACCGGGCGGGTCTGGGTCTCCAGCGCGTACCGGATCCGCTGGTCGGCGACCACGATCCCGCCGTACGCGTCGAACGGGTACGGCCCGAACCGGGCGGCCAGGAAGTCGGCGACCTCGCCGGTGCGGGCCACCGAGGCGGCGGCCGGCCCGTCCGCCGGCAGCCCGGCGGCGACCGCCGCGACCAGGGGCTTCCCGGCGTGAGTGCCGGTCGACACCCGGTAGTTCCCGATCACCAGGGTGGTCAGATAGCTGGCCATCGGCGACCCCTCGGACCAGCGCCAGGTCGTCCAGCCGTCCCGGCTCTCCGTCCCGCGCGGCACGCCGTTGCTCAGGGCGGCGAGCCCGTCCGGCACGGTCACCTGGATGTCGTAGGTGGCCTTGTCGGAGGGGTGGTCGTTGACCGGGAACCAGGTGCTCGCCGACTCCGGCTGGCCGAGCGCGATCGCACCGTCCGGGGTGGACTGGAAGCCGCCGTCGCCGAGCTCGCCGCTGGGCAGCGGCCGGGGCACCCCGCCGTACGCCACCTCGACGGTGAACCGCTTCCCCGCCGGCAGGCCGTGCGCCGGGGTGACCACCAGCTCGTTGCCGTCCCGCCGGTGACTGGCCGGCGTGCCGTCGACGCGTACCCGGTCGACGGTGAGGCCGACGAGGTCGAGGTGGAACCGGGACAGCCCGATGGTGGCGGTGGCGGTGACGGTGGCCTGGCCGGTGAGCCGATCGTCGGCCGGGTCGTAGCGGATCTTCAGCCCGTACCGGTCGACGTCGTAGCCGCCGTTGCCGGCTCCCGGCACGTACGGGTCACCCGCGTCGGCCGCCCCGGGCCGGAACCGCCCGTCGTCCCCGGTGCACCCCGCGACCAACAGCGCGCAGGCCAGCGCGGCGGTGTGCCACCGTCGCCCCCGTGTCATCCGCCGAGCCTAGACGCGCGACGGCGCGGGTGGGACGGAATCCGCACCCGCGCCGTCGGTCGCTCGCCGCAGGCTCAGTGGTCGAGCACCAGGCCGACCTTCTGGAACTCCTTGAGGTCGCGGTAGCCGCACTTGGCCATCGCCCGGCGCAGGCCGCCGAAGAGGTTGAGCTGGCCGTCCGGCTCGTCGGCCGGGCCGAAGAGCAGCTTCTCCATCGAGCCGAGCGGCTCGCCGGCCACCTCGAACGCGCCGCGCGGCAGCGACGGGTGGCTCGCCGCCGAGTGCCACCAGGCGCCAGCGGCCGGGGCCTCCTCGCAGAGCGAGAGCGGCTCGCCGATCATCACCGCGTCCGCGCCGCAGCCGAGCGCCTTGGCGATGTCGCCGGAGGTCTGGATGTCGCCGTCGGCGATCAGGTGCACGTACCGGCCACCGGTCTCGTCCAGATAGTCGCGGCGGGCCGCGGCGGCGTCGGCGATGGCGGTGGCCATCGGCACCCGGATGCCGAGCACCGAGTCCGTGGTGGACCAGTCGTCGCCGCCGATGCCGACGATCACGCCGGCGGCGCCGGTCCGCATCAGGTGCAGCGCGGTCTTGTAGTCGGTGCAGCCGCCGACGATGACCGGCAGGTCGAGGTCGGCGATGAACTCCTTGAGGTTCAGCGGCTCCTCGGTGGTGGAGACGTGCTCGGCGGAGACGATGGTGCCCTGGATGACCAGGATGTCCACGCCGGCGTCGAGGACCACCGGGGCGAGCGCGAGGGTGTGCTGGGGGGAGACCCGGACGGCCACCGTGCCGCCGCCGGCCCGCAGCTCACGGACCCGCTCGGCGATCAGGTCGGGACGGATCGGCTCCGCGTACACCTCCTGGAGGCGCTTGGTCGCCCGGGCCTCCTCGTCCAGGCCGGCCAGCTCCTCGAGCACCTTGGTCGGGTTCTCGTACCGGGTCCAGAGGCCCTCGACGTTGAGCACGCCGAGGCCGCCGAGCTGGCCGAGCTTCACCGCCGAGGTGGGGCTCATCGTGGCGTCGGACGGGTGCCCGACGCAGGGGATGCCGAACGGGTACGCGTCGAGCTGCCACGCCGTGGAGACGTCGTCGACGTCCCGGGTACGGCGGCTCGGCACGATGGCGATGTCGTCCAGGTGGTAGCCGCGCTGCGCGGTCTTGCCCAGCCCGATCTCGACCACGTCACGCATGGGGGACTCCAGGTGGTTGGGGGATGATCAGCGGGTGTGGTAGTTGGGCGCCTCGACGGTCATCTGGATGTCGTGCGGGTGGCTCTCCTTGAGCCCGGCCGCCGTGATCCGGATGAGCTGGCCGCGCTGGTGCAGCTCGGGGATGCTCTCCGCGCCGGCGTACCCCATCGCGAGTCGCAGACCGCCGGTGAGCTGGTGGGCGACCTGGGCGAGCGGCCCTCGATAGGGCACCTGGCCCTCGACGCCCTCGGGGACCAGCTTCTCGTCGCTGGTCACATCCTGCTGGAAGTAGCGGTCCTTGGAGTAGGACTTGGCCTGGCCGCGGGACTGCATCGCGCCGAGCGAGCCCATCCCGCGGTAGGCCTTGTACTGCTTGCCGTTGATGAAGATCAGCTCGCCCGGGCTCTCCTCGCAGCCGGCCAGCAGGCTACCGAGCATCACGGTGTCGGCGCCGGACACCAGGGCCTTGGCGATGTCGCCGGAATACTGGATGCCGCCGTCGCCGATCACCGGCACGCCGGCCGGGCGGGCCGCCCGGGCGGCCTCCATGATGGCCGTGATCTGCGGCACGCCGACCCCGGCGACGATCCGGGTGGTGCAGATGGCGCCCGGGCCGACGCCCACCTTGACGCCGTCCGCGCCCGCGTCGACCAGCGCCTTCGCGCCCGCGTACGTGGCGATGTTGCCGCCGACGATGTCGATGGCGACGTCCTTCTTGAGCCGGGCCACCATCTCCAGCACGGCCCGCTGGTGGCCGTGCGCGGTGTCCACGATCAGCACGTCGACGCCGGCGTCGACCAGGGTGCGGGCGCGCTTGTACGCGTCCTCGCCGACGCCGACCGCGGCGGCGACCCGGAGCCGACCGGCCTCGTCCTTGGTGGCGTTCGGGTACTGCTCGCTCTTGGTGAAGTCCTTGACGGTGATCAGCCCGCGCAGCTTGCCCGAGTCGTCGACGATCGGCAGCTTCTCGACCTTGTGCCGACGCAGCAGGTCCAGTGCCTCGTCCTTGCTCACCCCGACCGGGGCGGTGACCAGCGGGGTGTGGGTCATGATCTCGTGGACCGGGGTGGCCGGGTCGGAGACGAAGCGCATGTCCCGGTTGGTGACGATGCCGACCAGCTGGCCCTGCCCGTCGACGACCGGGACGCCGGAGATCCGGTAGCGGCCGCAGAGGCCGTCGACCTCCCGCAGGGTGTCGTCCGGGCTGGCGGTGACCGGGTTGGTGATCATGCCGGACTCGGAGCGCTTCACCAGGTCGACCTGGAGCGCCTGGTCCTCCACCGAGAGGTTGCGGTGCAGCACGCCGATGCCGCCCTGGCGGGCCATGGCGATCGCCATCCGCGCCTCGGTCACGGTGTCCATCGCGCTGGAGAGCAGCGGGACGTTGAGCTCGATGGTGCGGGTGAGCTTGGTGCGGGTGTTGACCCGGCTGGGGACCACGTCCGACTCGCCGGGCTGGAGGAGCACGTCGTCGAAGGTCAGCCCGAGCGGCACCACCCGGGCCGAGCCGGCGGGCAACTCGGGCAGGTGACCACCCAGCTCGCCGCCGTTGACGCCGGCCGGAATCTCGATGCTGGGCGAATTCTCCACGTTTGCTCCCCTGAGCTGTTCGGACGGGCTTCAGCGAGGCGGCGCGCGCGGGCAACCGGCGCACACCGGGTGACGGCGCGTCGCTTCATCGTACCCATTGAGCTGCGCCGCCTCCGGCAGCGGCGGGCACGGGTAGGCGGCGCCACAGCGAGTCCCCGGGGGCGGACTTTCCGGCGCGTCGGGGACTACGGTGAGGGAGTGCACGACGAGCCCATGGACCCGTTCAACGGCGACCCGGCCGATCCGGCTGCCGGCCTGCACGACCCGCGCGAGGACGACCCGCTCGACCCGCTGACCGAGGTCGAGCGGCAGGACGTCCTGGAGGACCTCGCCGACCTGGAGATCTACCAGGCCCTGCTCCAGCCGATCGGGGTGCGTGGCCTGGTCATCGAGTGTGAGGACTGCCGCGAGCCGCACTACTTCGACTGGGACCTGCTCCGCGGCAACCTGCGTCACCTGCTCAACTCCGGTCGCCCCCGGGTGCACGAGCCGGCCTACGACCCGGACCCGGACCACTACGTCAGCTGGGACTACGCCCGCGGGTACGCCGACGGCGTGCACGACACCCTGACCGAGGGCACCGAGGACGAGACCCCCGCCGCGGACTGACCGGCGCTCAGGCGACCAGGCCGGCGCGGAAGCCCGCCGCGACCGCGTGCGCCCGGTCGCGGGCACCCAGCTTGCGAAACAGCCGCCGGGCGTGCGTCTTGACGGTGTCCTCCGAGACGAACAGCTCCCGCCCGATCTCCGCGTTGCTCTTCCCCTCGGCCATGCCGAGCAGCACCTGGAGTTCCCGCTCGGTCAGCCCGATCGCGCTGCGGGCGCCTCGCGTGCCGGCCCGCGGGGCGGCGGCCGGCGGCGTCGGCTCCGGCTCACCGGCCGCCGGTTCGGCCGGGTCGTCGCCGCGTTGCACCGGCACCATCGTGGGCAGGTTGCCCGGCCCCTCCGCCGGCCCCGCCGACCAGGCCGGCGCCGGTCCACCCGGGGTACGCCCCGGCGCGGCCGACCGGGCAGGCCCGCCGACCGCGGCGGCGTCCCGGGCCGGGTCGGTCACCCTGTTCCGGGCCGGCCGTCCGGGCGCGGAGAGCAGCAGCAGCGCCTTCGCCACCGCACTGGTCAGGTCGTGGTCGGCGCCCTGGATCAGGCCACGCGCCCCGGCGTTGATGCTGGCTGCCGCCGCCTCGGACTCCTCCGTGCCGAGCAGCACCACCGCGGCCTGCGGCGCCCGGGCGAGCACCCGGCGGACGAAGCCCGCGCTGTCCGGTCGGGTGAGGGCGGTGTCGGCGAGCACCACGTCGACCGGTCGCTCGGCGAGCCGCAACATCACCTCGGGATCGGAGACGGCGGTCCGGACGGCACCGGACAGCCCCAGTCGCGCCGCCGCGGAGGTCAGCTGCTGGGCCGCGAGTGGTGTCCGAACGCACACAAGAACGCTACGCACAGTGGTCTCCTCTCCGCCTCAGAGCAGACCACGGCGGGGTGTGCCGGGGAGGAGGTTCCGGGCAATCATCCGAACTTTTCCGGCATATGGGGCATATGCCGCCGACTGTCCGAGGTTTTCGATCACAGATGTGTGAGCGCGGGAAAGCCCGGGTACCGAGGGGTCCAGGCCGGAACCGGTGTCCCGCGCGGACCGCCGCCCGGTTACTCGCCAGAAGAATTCTCCGCGGTGCCGCGCGGGAGGAGGGGTGCTGATGTCGAACGTACGTAGGCTGCCTGGACCCATCGTCGACCTCTGGGACTGGCAGCGTCTCGGTGCCTGCCGGGGCCGCGACAGTGCCCAGTTCTTCCACCCGGACGGCGAGCGTGGCTCGTCGCGGCTGCGCCGCGAGTCCGGCGCCAAGGCGGTCTGCCGGGCCTGCCCGGTGCGCGCCGAGTGCGCCGCGCACGCCCTGTCGGTCCGCGAGCCGTACGGCGTCTGGGGCGGGTTCAGCGAGGCGGAGCGGCTCCGGCTGCTCGCCCTCGGCTGGGAGGACCTGGCCGACCGCCGGCAGACCCGGGTGGACGTGGCCCGGCTGGAGGCCCGCCTCGGCCGGCCGCACAAGTCCGCCGTGCCGGACCAGCGCAAGGTCGCCTGACCCGGCCCACCACGACATCCGACGCCGCGCCCCGCTCCGGGCGCGGCGTCGGTGCGTGTCCGCCGCCCGCGCGGGCCCGGCTTCCGCCCGGTGGCGGGACACGCGCGTGGTCTGATGGGCCCGTGGACCTACGGGAGATGCGGGCGTTCGTCGCGGTCGTCGAGGAAGGAAGCCTCTCCGGCGCGGCCCGACGGTTGCACCTGACGCAGCCCGCGCTCTCTCAGACGATCAGCGCCCTGGAGCGCGAGCTCGGGGTGCGACTCCTGATCCGCGGCAGCACCGGCGCACGGGCCACCGAGGCGGGCATGACCCTGCTGGCCGAGGCCCGGGCGGTGCTCGCCCGGTACGACCGGGCGGTGGCCGCCGTCAGCCGGCACGCCGCGACGGGCGGCGGCGTGCTGCGGCTCGGGATCCCGCTGGAACTCCCCGCCGACCTGCTGACCCGCCCGCTCGCCGACCTCGCCGCCGCCCACCCGGGCACGCGGGTCCAGGCCCGGCACATGTCCACCGCGGCGCAGTTCGACGCGCTGCGCGCCGGCGAGCTCGACGTCGGGCTGGTCCGGGAACACCCGATCGGCACCGACCTGGACGCGGTCCTGGTGGTCGAGGAGCGGCTGGGCGTACTGCTGGCCGCGGAGCGGGCGGCGGCGCTCGCCGGGCCGGACGGGATCCGGTTGGACGCCCTGGCGGGGCTCGACTGGGTCGGTTTCCCGCGCTCCGGCAGCCCGGCCTGGTACGACGAGCTCACCGCGGTCCTGCGCAGCCACGGGCTGGATCTCGGACCGGCCGCACCCGAGGGGCAGGAGCTGATCCCCGAGGTGAAGCTGGCGGCGGTGACCGCCGGTGCGGCCTTCGCCCTGGCGCCGCCCGGCTGGTCGGCGCCGCTGCCCGCCTCGATCACCTGGTCCCCGCTGGTCGGGCATCCCCTGGTCCGGCGCACCTGGGCGGCGTGGCCGGCCAGTTCCCGCCGGCGCGACCTCGGCCGGCTGGTCGCCGCCCTGGAGGCGCCGGAGCAACTGCTCGCCCCCGCCGGCTGATCGCCGCCCTGGAGGCGCCGGAGCAGGTCCTCTCCCCGGCCGGGGCCGGCCCCCTTATGGCGGCCATAAGTTCCTCGACGAGCCGGACGGGAAAATCCGGGCCCGGCACCGACTTGCACCCACTGGCCGGGACGGACCCGGCCACCGCGACTCGCGGAACGGAACAGACCCGGAGTCCTGATGTCTGACCCGACCTACTTCAACAAGTTCAAAGACCTCGCTTTCGAACGCACCAGGGACGGCATCCTCACGCTCCGGTTCCAGACCCGCGGCGGTCCGGTCGTGTTCACCGGCCAGACGCACGAGGACCTTCCCAAGGCCCTCGAGGAAATCGCGCTCGACGCCGACAACCGGGCGATGATCATCACCGGTACCGGCGATGTGTTCATGGACAACATCGACGGGCCCAGCCTTGGCGAGATCTTCAAGCCCGCGGTGTGGGAGAAGATTCGCACCGAAGGGCTCAATGTGCTGCAGCGGTTGCTCAGCTTGCCGATTCCCGTGGTGGGCGTGGCCAACGGCCCAGCGACCGTCCACTCGGAGTACCTACTGCTGACCGACATCCACATCGCGTCCGAGCGGGCGACGTACGGGGACTTCCCCCACCCCACGTTCGGCATCACGGCAGGCGACGGACTTCAGGTCGTGTGGGAAGAAGCTGTTGGCACCGCGCGCGCCAAGTGGCTGCTGTGGACGGGCGAGACCATCGATGCGACCACGGCCGAGCGGTGGGGCGTGGTCAACGAGGTGGTGCCGCACGAGCAGGCGTACGCCCGTGGATTGGAAATCGCGCGGAAGCTCGCGAGCAAGCCACGGTTGTACCGATCGCTGCAGAAGCAGACCCTCAACCAGCGGCTACTGCGGCGCATCGTCGAGGGTGTCCCGTTCGGCATGGCCCTGGAGGGTCTGACTGCCGCCGACCTCGCGTACCAGCAGCAGCAGTAAAGGTCGCAGCCAGTCGGGGTAGCGGACGCCTCATCCGTGGCGATCCGCTACCCCGAAGGTGACCTGCCCTGGCGAAGGGCCGGGCAACGCGACCCAGCGCTCATGTCACGTCATTCAATTGACACATCACATAAATCTCAAGGAGTAACCATGCGTAACAAGGTGCTGGTCACGGGCGCGAGCGGGCTGCTCGGGACCGCGGCGATCGAACAGTTCCTGTCCGCGGGTTGGGAGGTTGTTGGCGTTTCTCGACGCAAGCCCGACCTACCCAGCGGGCGTTCGATCGAGTTCCTTTCGGTCGATCTGCGCGACGAGGCCGCCACCCGGGCTGCGCTCGAGCCGTTGACCGACATCACACACATCGCCTACACGGCAATTTACGAGGAGCCGGAGCTGGTCTCCGGCTGGTCGCGGCGATCGCAGATCGACACCAACAACGCCATGCTGCGCAACGTGGTGGAGCCGATCGTGGCAAACGCCACCAATTTCCAGCACATCAGCATCCTGCAGGGAACGAAGATCTACGGAGTGCATCTGCACCCGATCCCGATCCCGGCCCGCGAGTCGGACGCCCGGCACGACCATGAGAACTTCTTCTTCGACCACGAAGACTACGTACGGACGATGAGCGCCAAACATGGCTTCGCCTACACGGCGCTGCGCCCACAGTTGGTCACCGGCGCGACACCAGGTGCGTTGAACGTCCTGCCGGCCATCGGTGTCTACGCGGCCATCCGTCGCGAGCTGGGTCAACCGTTCGGGTTCCCCGGCGGCCCGTCGTTCGTCTGGGAAGCCGCTGACGCGAATCTTGTCGGCGACGTCATGGTCTGGGCCGCGCAGTCACCCCAAGCGGCCAACCAGGCGTTCAACATCACCAACGGCGACGTGTTCGAGTGGCGCAACGTGTGGCCAGCTCTCGCGCAGACGCTTGGTGTCGACGCCGGTCCGGACGTACCGACCAGCCTGGCGGCCTACATTGTCGAGAACGCGGCGGTCTGGGACCGCATCGTGGCGAAGTACGACCTTCGGTCACACAACCTTCGCGAGTTGGTCGGGTACGGGGACCAGCACGCGGACTTCGCCTTCGCGCACGGCGCCCCGGCAGGGCCACGAGCGTTCGTGAGCACGATCAAGCTGCGTCAGGCTGGATTCACCAACACGATCGACACCCAGGACGCGTTCCGCAATTCGCTGCAGTCCCTCATCGACCGCAAGCTCCTCCCTCCGGCTGACCTGGGCCACTAATAGGTCCCGAGCTTGCCCGGCAATGGGCCCGGCCGGACGTCCCAGGTCGGCCGAGGGGTCGCCGAGGCGATCACGTTCCTGGTCACCGGCCGGGCGCGCTTCGTGCTCGGCGTGATCCGGCCCGCCGTTGGCGGACGCAGCGCCGTTTGAGTCCGTCCGGCAGCAGCGCCGCGGCCCGCTCCGCGCATGTCGTGGGGTGGGCCGCGGCCGTCACCGGGACCGGTGCGAGGCGGAAACCTGCTCGACGACCGCCAGCACTACCCAGGCCGCTGCGCTGAGCGCCACCGCCACCAGCGGCGGCGGTGCCGCCAGCGCGATCACCAGCGCGACGAGGGCCAGTCCGGTCTGGGTCAAAGCGACCGGCCGGGTGACCGACACGCCGATCCCCCGATAGATGATCACGCAGCCGGCCATCATGGCCAGTTGGCCGCCGCCGAGCAGCCGCGCGGCCACCTCGGGGCCGGGCTCCTGGTGCGCCGCCGCCTTCGCCGCCAGTTCCACGCCGACGCCCGCGGTCACGATGGCCGCGTAGACCACCAGATGGCCGTAGGCGTAGAAGTAGCTGCGTACCGTCGCCTGCCGCCCGGCGCGCAGCACCCGGTTGCCCGCCTCCGGGTCGTACGTGGCGAGGAAGTACACCCACCACACCCCGCACGCGATGACGAACCCGGCGACCCCGATCGCCACCGAGGCTGGTCGCCAGCCACTCGCGTCGATGCCGTTGGCGACCGCCAGCACCGCCTCGCCCAGCACCACGATGGTGAACAGACCGAACCGTTCCGGCATGTGCGACTTCTGGGTGGGCGCCCGGCGCACCGCGGCGTACGCCAGCGGCCCGGCGATCGCGGCGTTCACCAACACCGCGACCGCCCAGACCGCGTACCGCAGCGGCGGGTGCGCCGGCAGCGAGCCGAACCAGAGCAGCGCGCCCAGCAGGAAGCCCGCCGCGTTCCACCAGCAGAACTCCCGGGCCTCGACGTCGATCCCGCCCACGACCAGGTAGGACCCGGTGAGCAGGATGAGCAGCAGCGCGTACGCCACGGCGAAGCGGTTCGCGTCGGCGGCGCTCGCACTCGGCAGGGAGGCGGCCAGCGCCAGCACGCCCAGCATCGCGGTCAGCTGCACCAGGCGGCTCGGCGGGCGGTCGTCGTCGAACAGGTCCGCGAAGTAGGAGAAGCTGAACCACAACCACCAGATCGTGGCGATCAGCCCGGCGTAGACCAGCAGTCCGTGCGCCGACGGATCGTCCAGCAGCAGTTGGCCGAGGCGGAACACCGCGACCACGAAGACCAGGTCGAAGAAGAGTTCCAGCCAGCTGGCCCGCCGGGCCGCCCCGTAGCCGTGGATCAGCGAGCGCCTGCGTCCCCGGCCCGACTCCACCCGACGAGGTTAACGGGGACGAAGCCGCTGATGTCCGACTTGACCGGCAGGTTGCCCCGTCAGCGCACGGTCACCCGGACGGTGTGCCAGCCGGTGGCGCCGTCCGGCGCGACCGGGCTGCGCTTCCCCGGCTGGGTCACCCCGTCCGCGTCGGTCGCCCGCACCTGGAGGGCGTGCTCGCCCGGGGTGGCGTCCCAGCGCCACGACCACTGCACCCAGGTGTCCACCGAGACCGCCGGGGCGAGCGTGGCCGGCTGCCACGGGCCGCTGTCGACGCGTACCTCGACCCCGCGGATGCCGCGGTGCTGGGCCCAGGCCACCCCGGCGACCGTGACCGGGCCGGCGGTGAGCCGGTTCCGTGGCCGGGGCGCGTCGATGCGGGACTGGGTCTTGATCGGCCCCTGGGCGGACCACCCACGCGGCACCCAGTACGCGTCGAAGTCGGCGAAGCTGGTCAGCTCCAGCTCGGTCACCCACTTGCACGCCGAGACGTAGCCGTAGAGCCCGGGCACCACCATCCGCACCGGGAAGCCGTGCGCCACCGGCAGCGGTTCGCCGTTCATCCCGACCGCGAGCAGGGCGTCCCGCCCGTCCCGGAGCACCGCCGTGGGGGTGCCGCAGGTCCAGCCGTCGACCGAGCGCCCGACCACCTGGTCCGCGCCCTCCTCCGGGTCGGCCTCGTCCAGCAGCTCCTTGATCGGTACGCCCAGCCAGCGCGCGTTGCCGATCAGGTCGCCGCCCACCTCGTTGGAGACGCAGGCCAGCGTCATGTACCGCTCGACCAGGGGCCGGGCGAGCAGGTCGGCGAAGCTCAGCTCGATCGGGTTGCGGACCCGGCCGTGGATCCGTAGCCGCCAGGTCGCCGGGTCCACCTGCGGCACCACCAGGGCCGTGTCGATCCGGTAGAACCCGCTGTTCGGAGTCACATACGGGGCGAGCTGGGCCAGCGACAGGTCCGCGCCGGCCGGCACCGCCGGCGCGGCGGCCGACGGGGTCGGCAGGGTGACCGCGTGGCGGGCCGCCGAGACGCCGCGCCGACCGGCCAGCCAGTGCCCGCCGAGCCCGGCCACCGCCGCCGCGCCGGCCAGCACGCCGACGCCGCGCAGGAACCGCCGCCGCCCCTCCGGATCGGTCTCCTCGCCGCGGCCGGCGGCCCGGACGCCGACCGGCGCCACGGGGGCCGGCGCCACCGGCCGGCCTTCGGGTGCCGCGCCCCCGCCCGCGGGGGTGCCCCGCTCCCCCGGCTCGGCCGGCCTCGCGGGTCCGGCGGGGGTGGGTGGGGACCAGGGCCAGAGGTCGGGGGCCAGCGGGCCGGCCACGAAGGCCCAGAGCGTCAGCGCACCGAGACCACCGCCGACCAGCGCGGGCAGCGCCGCGGCAGGGTCGGCGCCGGGCCGGGTCAGCGCGGCGACCACGCCGAGCGCGGCGAACGCGGCGATGCCGGCCAGGCCGATCCAGAACCGCCGGGCGGCCAGCACGCCGAGCAGCGCGGCGAACGCGGCCAGCAGCACCCCTGTCCCGATCAGCAGCGCGATCTTGTCGTGCGTGCCGAAGAGCGAGATGGCGAAGTGCTTGAGCGACTCGGGCACCAGGTCGACCACCAGCCCGCCGACCGCGATCAGCGGCGCCGAGCGGGGGCCGGTGAGGACGGCCACCGGTTCGGCGGCACCGACGGCAACGGCCGCGGCGGTGACCCCGGCCAGCGCGGCGTAGCCGCGGGACATGCTGCTCACGCCGACCAGTGTTGACGATCAAACCGGGCGATCGCCAACCATGTCAGCGTTCCGTAACCAGATACGGATCAGGGCGCACCGCCGGGAAGGCGGTGCGCCCTGACTCAGGCCGTACGGCGTGGGATCAGAAGCCCGGGCCGTGCTGGTGGCCGTGACCGTGACCGTGCGAGTGGCCGTGGCCACCGGCGGCCGGCTCGGCCTTCTCCGGCTTCTCCACCACCAGGCTCTCGGTGGTGAGCAGCAGGCCGGCGATCGAGGCGGCGTTGACGACCGCGTTGCGGGTCACCTTCACCGGGTCGATGATGCCGGACTTGACCAGGTCGACGTACTCGCCGTTGGCCGCGTTGAGGCCGTTGCCCCACTTCTGGCCGGCGACCTTCTGCACCACCACGTAGCCGTCGTGGCCGGCGTTCTGGGCGATCCAGCGCAGCGGCTCGACCAGCGCCTTGCGCACGATCGAGACGCCGACCTTCTCGTCGCCGGTGAGGCCCAGGTCGCCGTCGAGCACCGGCAGGATCTGGGCCAGGGCGGCGCCGCCACCCGGGACCGTGCCCTCCTCGACCGCGGCCTTGGTCGCCGCGATGGCGTCCTCGATGCGGTGCTTGCGCTCCTTCATCTCGACCTCGGTGGCCGCGCCGACCTTGATCACCGCGATGCCGCCGGAGAGCTTCGCCAGCCGCTCGGCCAGCTTCTCCCGGTCCCACTCGGAGTCCGAGGCCTCGATCTCCTTGCGGATCTGGGCGACCCGGTCGGCGACCTCGGAGGCCTGACCGCCACCGTCCACGACGGTGGTGGTCTCCTTGTCGACCACCACACGCCGGGCGGTGCCGAGCACCTCCAGGCCGACCTGGTCGAGCTTGTAGCCCAGCTCGGGCGCGACCAGCTCGGCGCCGGTCAGGATCGCCATGTCCTGGAGCATCGCCTTGCGGCGGTCACCGAAGCCGGGGGCCTTCACCGCGCAGACCTTGAGGGTCTTGCGGATCGCGTTGACCACCAGCGTGGACAGGGCCTGGCCCTCGACGTCCTCGGCGATGATCAGCAGCGGCTTGTTGTTCTGGAGGACCTTCTCCAGCAGCGGCAGCAGCTCCTCGATCGCCGAGATCTTCTGCGTGGTGATCAGGACGTACGGGTCCTCCAGGACCGCCTCCTGCCCCTCCACGTCCGTGACGAAGTTCGGCGAGATGAAGCCCTTGTCGAACTGGAGACCCTCGGTCACGTCCAGCTCGGTGGTCAGGGCGGAGCCCTCCTCGACAGTGATGACACCGTCGCGGCCGACCTTCTCCATCGCCTCGGCGATCAGCTCGCCGATGGTGGCGTCCTGCGCGGAGATCGTCGCGACGTGCGCGATCGACTCCTTGTCGGAGACCTCGACGGCCTTGCCGAGCAACGCCTCGGAGACCTTGCCGGCCGCCGCGTCGATGCCCCGCTTGAGGCCGGTCGGGTTGGCTCCGGCGGTCACGTTGCGCAGGCCCTCGCGGACCATCGCCTGGGCCAGCACGGTCGCGGTGGTGGTCCCGTCGCCGGCGACGTCGTTGGTCTTGGTCGCCACCTCCTTGACCAGCTGCGCGCCGAGGTTCTCGTACGGGTTGGTGAGCTCGATCTCCTTGGCGATCGTCACGCCGTCGTTGGTGATCGTGGGCGCACCAAACTTCTTGTCCAGGACGACGTTGCGCCCGCGCGGGCCGAGAGTGACCTTGACCGCGTCCGCGAGGGCGTTGACACCGTGCTCCAGCAGGTGTCGGGCGTCGTCCGAGAAGCTCAGGATCTTCGCCATCAATATCCCTTCGAAGCGTCGTTGCCCCGGCCCGGCGAGCCGGACCGGGGCAACGACACTGATCGGTTGCTTACTTCTCGATGACCGCGAGGACGTCGCGGGCGGAGAGCACCAGGTACTCCTCGCCGGCGTACTTGACCTCGGTGCCGCCGTACTTCGAGTAGATGACGGTGTCGCCGACCTTGACGTCAACCGGGATCCGGTTGCCCTTGTCGTCGATGCGGCCCGGGCCGACAGCGAGGACGGTGCCCTCCTGCGGCTTCTCCTTGGCGGTGTCGGGGATCACGATGCCCGACGCCGTGGTGGTCTCAGCCTCGTTCGCCTGGACCAGGATCCGGTCCTCGAGCGGCTTGATCGCAACCTTGGTCGCGGTAGTCACGGGCATACCCTCCTGGGGTACTTGGTGTCGTTGCGGGTCGGCGCGCCGACCCGCGTCAATCTGCCACATGCCACCGGGCGGGGCCGTCGTCGCGGGTGCCGGTCCGCCTGGCGTTCAACCCCCGGGCACCAGGGCCCGGGCGTTGGCACCCTCAGGGTGAGAGTGCTAATCGCAGGTTATTCCTCGGCTAGCACTCCGTCAAGGAGAGTGCCAACCCGCCGCCCGGCGCGTCGCGGGCGACCGGGACAATGACCGGGTGGATGCCGACCAGCTCGCCGCCCTGCGTACCCCCGAGGGGTCGGCCGCGCTCGCGGCGGCCGCCGGGGTGGCCGGCGGTGACCCGCTGACCGCGGCGGCCGCGCTCCGCTCGGCCGGCGTCCCGGCCGGACTGGCCGCCGCCGCCCTCACCCAGGCCGAGCTGCGCCGCCGGGCGGTGGGCAAGTTCGGTCCGGAGGCCGCCGGCATGTTCCTCACCCGCCCAGGGCTGGAGCAGGCCACCCGGCGGGTGGTCGCCGACCGGCGGGCGGCCCGGCTACGCGCCGCCGGGGTGCGCACCCTCGCCGACCTGGGTTGCGGCCTCGGCGCGGACGCGCTCGCCGCCGCCCGTGCCGGCATCCGGGCGTACGGGGTGGAGGCCGACCCGGTGACCGCCGCGATGGCTGCCGCGAACGCCGAGGCGGCCGGGCTTGCCGCACAGTTCACCGTGGAGTGCGGGGACGCGACGGCGTTCGACGTGACCCGGGCGGAGGCGGTCTTCTGCGACCCGGCCCGGCGGGCGGCGGGCACCGGACGGCGGATCTTCGACCCGAACGCCTACTCGCCGCCCTGGGACTTCGTCACGGGGTTGGCCGAGCGGGTGCCGCGCACGGTGGTCAAGGTGGCCCCCGGCCTGGACCACGCGCTGATCCCGGCGGGCGCCGAGGCCGAGTGGGTCAGCGTCGACGGCGACCTGGTCGAGGCGGCCCTCTGGTGCGGCGCCCTCGCCGAGGTCCCCCGCCGCGCCACCCTGCTGCGGGAGAAGGAAGGGCCCCTTCCTGCCGCCTCCGGCAGAGCAGGGGTCGCCGCTTATCAGCTGACCGGCTCGGGCGAGATCGAGGCGAGCGTCGGGCCGGTCCGGCGGTTCCTGTACGACCCGGACCCGGCGGTGGTCCGCGCGCACCTGGTCGCCGAACTGGCCGGCGAACTGGACGCCACGCTGGCGGACCCGACCATCGCCTACCTGTACGCCGACGAGGCACGACCGAGTCCGTTCGCCCGCTGCCTGGAGATCACCGACGTGCTGCCGTTCTCGCTGAAGCGGCTGCGCGCCCTGCTCCGGGAGCGCCGGGTCGGCCGGGTGGAGATCCTCAAGCGCGGCTCGGCGCTGGAGCCGGAGCGGCTGCGCCGGGACCTGAAGCTGGCCGGTGACGGTGCGGCCAGCCTGGTCCTGACCCGGGTGGCCGGCGCGCCGACGGTCCTGGTCTGCCGGCCGGTTCCCGGCTGACGGTTTCCCCTCGCCCGCCGGCCGCGAGCCGGGTTAGCTTGTCGGGCATGGCGGGACAGGGCACTCCGGCGACGGCACTGCTGACCAAGCGGAAGATCGCCCACAGCACCCACCCGTACGACGTCTCCCCGGACGCGCCGAACTACGGCGCGCTGGCCGCGGCGGCGCTCGGGGTGCCGGCGGAGCAGGTGTTCAAGTCGCTGGTCACCGTGGTCGACGGCGAGCTCACCGTGGCGGTCGTACCGGTCACCGGGGAGGTGGACCTCAAGGCACTGGCCGCCGCGGCCGGCGGCAAGCGGGCGACCATGGCCGACCGGACGGTCGCCGAGCGGGCCACCGGGTACGTGCGCGGCGGAATCAGTCCGCTGGGCCAACGCCGGCGCCTGCCCACGGTGGTCGACGCGTCCGCGCTGGACCACCCGACGGTCTACGTGTCGGCGGGCCGCCGGGGTTTGCAGGTGCAACTCGCCCCGGCGGACCTGGTCGCGCTCACCGACGCCGTCACCGCGCCCATCGCCGCCCGCTGAACGACCGGCCGGCAACCAGGCACCTGCCCGCACGCTGCCACCCGCCCGGCGGGCGATGCCGCCGAGAAGTTCCGGAACCGGGGCCCTCTACCGCTCCGCGCCACCATTGCCGATGATGTCGAGCAGACCTGCGCGGCACACCCCGACGGCCCGCCGGACATCGCCACCGGACGGATCCACGACCGCGCCCCGAAGTTCGAGACGGCACGCATTGACCTGCATCGGACGGGACACCGGGAGGAGAGTCGAAGGAATTGTGACCTTGCTCACATCCAGGTGCCAGTCCGATATTGAACTTGCCTGGCCGCGCCCTTTATTGCAGGATTGTTACCCTTTTTACAGGCCCGAAGCTTGTGAAAGTCCTTCCAGCCGCAATAGGTTGCACTGGCAACTAAGGCAAGTGGAAACCAGTCCCTCGCGGAGGCATCCATGACGGTCGTGCGGCGGGCCGAGCAGTGAGCGAGGCGCCGATCCTGTTGGAGATGCGCGGCATCACCAAGGAGTTCCCCGGGGTCAAGGCTCTCTCCGACGTCAACCTTCTGGTGCGCGTCGGCGAGATCCACGCGATCTGCGGCGAGAACGGTGCCGGCAAGTCCACCCTGATGAAGGTGCTCAGCGGGGTCTACCCGTACGGCACGTACGACGGCGACATCTTCTATCAGGGGGCCGAAACTCGTTTTTCCGACATCCGGGCCAGCGAGCACGCCGGGATCGTCATCATCCACCAGGAACTCGCCCTGATTCCGGACATGTCGATCGCCGAGAACATCTTTCTCGGTAACGAGCCTCGCAAACGAGGCGCGATCGACTGGAAGTCCGCGAACCGGATGGCGCTCGAACTGATGGCCCGGGTCGGTCTGAGTGAGGACCCGGACACCCTGGTCAAGGACATCGGTGTCGGCAAGCAGCAGCTGGTGGAGATCGCCAAGGCGTTCGCCAAGGACGTCAAGCTGCTCATCCTGGACGAGCCGACCGCCGCGCTGAACGAGGCCGACTCCCAGCACCTGCTGGACCTGCTGCGCGGCTTCCGCGAGCGGGGCATCACCTCGATCATGATCTCGCACAAGCTCAACGAGATCGAGGCGATCGCCGACCAGATCACCATCCTGCGGGACGGGAAGACGGTCGAGACGCTGGAGGTCAAGGCGGGCGACGTCGACGAGGACCGGATCGTGCGGGGCATGGTCGGCCGCCAGCTGAGCAGCCGGTTCCCGGACCACACGCCGAAGATCGGCGAGATCTTCTTCGAGGTCCGCGACTGGAACGTCCGGCACCCGATCTCCGCCGAGCGCCAGGTCTGCAAGAACGAGAGCTTCGTCGTACGCCGGGGAGAGATCGTCGGCTTCGCCGGGCTCATGGGCGCGGGCCGCACCGAGCTGGCCATGAGCGTCTTCGGTCGCTCCTACGGCGTGTACGAGTCCGGCACGATCGTCAAGGACGGCAAGCCGATCGTCCTGAAGTCGGTCGCCGACGCGATCGCCCACGGCCTTGCCTACGTCAGCGAGGACCGCAAGGCCATCGGGCTGAACCTGCTCGACGACATCAAGGCGTCCACGGTGTCCGCCAAGCTGTCCAAGATCACCCGGCACGGCGTGCTGGACGAGGTCGAGGAGTACCGGGCCGCCGAGTCGTACCGCAAGGAACTGCGGACGAAGGCCCCGACCGTCGACGAGAGCGTCTCCAAGCTCTCCGGCGGCAACCAGCAGAAGGTCGTGCTGGCGAAGTGGATGTTCACGGACCCCGACCTGCTGATCCTCGACGAGCCGACCCGCGGCATCGACGTGGGCGCCAAGTACGAGATCTACGGCATCATCCAGCGGCTCGCCGACCAGGGGAAGGGCGTCGTCGTCATCTCCTCGGAACTGCCCGAGCTGATCGGGCTGTGCGACCGCATCTACACCGTGTTCGAAGGCACCATCACCGGCGAGATCGCCCGGCAGGACGCGGACCCGGAAACCCTCATGAAGCAGATGACCTCGACGAAGAAGATGCAGACACGATGAGCCGACTGAAGGACCTGCAGAAGAACCTCTTCGGAGGCACCACCTCCAACGCCCGTCAGTTCGGGATGATCTTCACGCTGGTGGCGATCGTCGTCCTGTTCCAGATCCTGACCGACGGCCTGACCCTGCGGTCGGACAACCTGATCGCGCTGTTCCAGCAGAACTCGTACATCCTGATCCTGGCCATCGGCATGCTCATGGTGATCGTCGCCGGGCACATCGACCTGTCGGTCGGCTCGATCGCCGCCTTCGCCGGCATCCTGGTGGCCAAGTCGATGGCGGAGTGGTCGCTGCCGTGGCCCGCGGCCATCCTGTTCGGCCTCCTCATCGGCGCGGTGATCGGCGCCTGGCAGGGCTTCTGGGTGGCCTACATCGGGGTTCCGGCATTCATCGTCACCCTGGCGGGCATGCTGCTCTTCCGCGGCGGCAACCAGTTCATCGGCAACGCGAACACCATCCCGGTGCCCGAAGGCTTCCGGGCGATCGGCGCCGGGTTCCTGCCCGAGGTCGGCCCGGACACGGGTTACAACAACCTGACGCTGCTGCTCGGCCTCGCCGGGTGCGTGGCCGTGGTGTGGCGGGAGCTCAAGGCCCGCCGGACGCGCCGGGAGATGGACGCCGATCCCGCCCCGATGTGGATCTCGGTGCTGCGGATGGCCGTCATGGTCGGCGTCATCGTCTTCGTCGCGCTGCGCTTCGCCAGCGGCCGCGTCGGCACCAGCTTCCCGGTCTCCGGCATCATCCTGGTGGCGCTGCTCCTCGCCTACTCCTTCTACACCCGCAACACCGCCGGCGGCCGGCACATCTACGCCGTCGGCGGCAACTCGCGAGCCGCCGAGCTGTCCGGTGTCAAGCTCAAGCGGGTCAACTTCTTCGTCATGATGAACATGTCCGTCCTGGCCGCACTGGCCGGCATGATCTTCGTGGCCCGGTCGGCGGCCTCCGGCCCGCAGGACGGCAACGGCTGGGAACTGGACGCGATCGCCGCGGTCTTCATCGGTGGCGCGGCCGTCTCCGGCGGTATCGGCACCATCAGCGGCTCGGTCGTCGGCGGTCTGGTCATGGCCGTGCTCAACAACGGCCTGCAGCTCCTCGGCGTCGGCACCGACCGGGTCCAGATCATCAAGGGCCTGGTCCTGCTGCTGGCCGTCGCGCTCGACGTCTACAACAAGAGCCAGGGACGGTTCTCCGTCATCGGCAGCATCACGCGCAACTTCCGCCGCGACGGAACCCGAACACCCACGTCGTCGTCCGACGTGGACCGCGAGCCCGCCAAGGCCTCGGTGCCCGGCTGACGGTCACCGACCTCCACCCCGTATCACCACTTCAGAAGGGCACTCCCTAGTCATGCGCAATCTCATCGGCAAGTCGGTGGCCATCGGTGCCATCGCGGCGCTTGCTCTGACCGCTTGCGGCTCCGGCCGCGACGGGGGCTCCGACGGATCGAAGGCCGACGCCAAGGGCTTCGCGGCGGACTCGCTGATCGGCGTGGCCCTGCCGTCCAAGACCTCGGAGAACTGGGTTCTCGCCGGCGACCTGTTCACCAACGGCCTGAAGGAGGCCGGCTTCAAGAGCGACGTGCAGTACGCGGGCGCGTCGACCACGGTCGCCGACCAGCAGGCGCAGATCACCGCCATGGTCACCAAGGGCGCCAAGGTCATCGTCATCGGTGCGACGGACGCCGCGCAGCTGTCGACCCAGGTCGCCGCGGCGCACGCGGCCGGCGCGAAGGTCATCGCCTACGACCGGCTGATCAAGAACACGCCGGACCTCGACTACTACGTCGCGTTCGACAACTTCAAGGTCGGCCAGCTCCAGGGTCAGGCCCTGCTGGACGGCATGAAGGCCAAGAAGCCGAACGGCCCGTACAACATCGAGCTCTTCTCCGGCTCGCCGGACGACAACAACGCCGGTGTCTTCTTCGACGGCGCGATGAGCGTGCTCAAGCCGGAGATCGACAAGGGCAACGTGGTCGTCGCCTCGAAGCAGACCGACGTCAAGCAGACCGCCATCCAGGGCTGGAAGGCCGAGGGTGCGCAGGCCCGCATGGACCAGCTGCTGACCTCGGCCTACGGCAGCAAGACGCTGGACGGCGTCCTCTCGCCGAACGACACCCTCGCCCGCGCGATCATCACCTCGGTCAAGAGCGCCGGCAAGCCGGTCCCGGTCGTCACCGGCCAGGACTCGGAGGTCGAGTCGGTCAAGTCGATCATGGCTGGCGAGCAGTACATGACGATCAACAAGGACACCCGGAACCTGGTCAAGCAGACCATCGAAATGGTGAAGGCGCTGCAGGCCGGTAACACCCCCGAGGTGAACGACACCAAGTCCTACAACAACGGCGTCAAGGTCGTCGACACGTACCTGCTCCCGCCGGTCGCCGTCACCAAGGCGAACGCGGCCGAGGCGTACGCGAACGACCCGAAGCTCGCGCCGCTGACCAAGTAACACCACGGCGCTCGTCGCCACGAAGGGTCCCGGAGTCCGCTCCGGGGCCCTTCGTCGTTGCGGGATCCGCCCGCCGGCTCGATCGGCGCTGAACCGAGCGGGCCGGTGATCCGTACCAGTGTCCGGACGGCCGGCCGTCGGGTGCGGCCGACCGGGGACATCCGCGTACCGGTACGGACCGAGGAGGCACCGCAACCATGGCACCGCTGGAATCCGTACGTCGCCGGGTGGCGCACCGGGTGGCGCTGTTGCTCGTCGCGCTCGTCGCGGGGATCAGCGTCCTTCCCGGCCCGGCGACGGCCGCGCCCGGTCAGCAGCTCAACGCCGCCGACATGACCCTGCTGAACGGCGTACGGCTGGCCGGCCTCTGGGAGATGCCCGCCGGGCAGATGGCCGCCGAGAAGGGCCGGTCCGCCCGGGTACGCGAGATCGGCGCGGAGATCGCCCGCCAGCACGGCGTGCTGGACCAGCTCGTGGTCGAGGCGGCGAACAAGCTGGGCGCGACCCTGCCGACGGATCCGACGACCGAGCAGAAGGGGTGGCTGAGCGAGCTGCAGAACGCCACCGGCGCCCGGTTCGACCAGATCTTCGTGACCCGGCTCCGGGTCGCCCACGGCAAGATCTTCCCGGTGATCGGCGCGGTCCGGGCCAGCACCCGGGACCCCATCGTGCGCAAGCTCGCCGAGGCGGCGAACACGTTCGTCAACGACCACATGACGATGCTGGAGAGCACCGGGCTGGTCCGCTGGCAGCAACTCCCGCCCGCCGCGCTGCCCCCGGCGCAGAGCGACTCGCTGGTCGCCGCGGCCGAGGCGAACGTCGGCAGCGGCGGCGGCGTCCAGGTCAGCACCACCGTGGTGTGGGCGGTCTTCCTCGTCGCCCTGCTCACCGGCGGTTACGCGACCTGGCGCCTGCTGCGCCGTACCTGACGCCGCGCCGGGGACAGGCTCCGCCGGGAGTCCTGCCGCTCGCTCAGCCGTGCCAGGAGCGCCAGAGGGCGGCGTACGAGCCGCCGGCCGCGACCAGCTCGTCGTGCGGGCCCAGCTCGGTGATCCGACCGTCCTCGACCACCGCCACCCGGTCCGCGTCGTGCGCGGAGAAGAGCCGGTGCGCGATGGCGATGACCGTCCGGCCCTGGAGCACCGCGGCCAGCGAGCGTTCCAGCGCCCGGGCGGCCCGCGGGTCGATCAGCGAGGTGGCCTCGTCCAGCACCAGGGTGTGCGGGTCGGCGAGCACCAGCCGGGCCAGCGCGAGCTGCTGCGCCTGGGCCGGCGAGAGCGGATGCCCGCCCGCCCCGACCCGGGTGTCCAGCCCGTCCGGCAGCGCCTCCGCCCAGCCCAGCGCGTCGACCGCGGCCAGCGCCGCCCGTACCTCCGGCGCGCCGGCGCTCGGGCGGACCATCGCCACGTTGTCGGCCAGCGTGCCGATGAAGACGTGGTGCTCCTGGCTGACCAGTGCGACGTGGGTCCGCAGCTCGGCCAGGGGCAGCTCGGTGAGCGGCCGGCCGTCCACGGTCACCGAGCCGGCCCGCGGCGCGTGCACCCCGGCCAGCAGCCGGCCCAGGGTGGACTTGCCCGCGCCGGACGGGCCGACCATGGCCAGCTTCTCCCCCGGCCGGGGCACCAGGGTCACCCCGTGCAGCACGTCGTGGCCGGTCCGGTACGCGTACCGGACGTCCTGGGCGGCGAGCCGGCCGTCGCCGGCCACCGGCCGCAGGGCGGCAGGGGCGTCCGCCGGAGCGGCGGGGGATCCGGCGGCGGGGTCGACGGTCACGCCGAGCAGCCGGGCCAGCGAGGCACCGCCGACCTGGAACTCGTCCAGCCAGGAGAGCAGCCGGTCGACCGGGTCCACCAACTGTTGGGCGTAGAGGGTGGCCGCGGTCACCTGCCCGAGGGTCACCCAGCCCTCGAGGTAGCACCAGCCGCCGAGCAGCAGGGTCCCGACCACCGGCAGCAGATAGCCGATCTCGGCGACCGGGAAGAAGACCGTCCGCAGGTTCAAGGTGTAGCGCTCGGCCGCGTACGAGCGGCGGATGTCGGCGTCGCTGCGCGCCCGGCGGCGGGCCTGCTGGCGCAGCGCCTCGGTCGTCCGCGCGCCCTCGACGATCTCGCTGATCCCGTCGGTGATGTCCGAGTAGGCGGCGTTCTCCCGCAGGTACCCCTCCGGAGCCCGGCGCAGGTACCAGCGGGTGCCGGCCCAGAGCATCGGCACCGCGAGCAGGCACGGCAGCACCAGCAGTGGGCCGGTCAGCACCAGCGCGCCGAGGATCAACAGCACGGTGACCGCCGAGATCAGCGTCTCCGGCGCGGCGAACCGGACCGTCCGGGACAGCGCGGCGACATCCCGGGACGTACGGGTGAGCAGGTCACCGGTGCCGGCGCGCTCCACGGTGGACAGCGGCAGGGCGAGCACCCGGTCGACGAACTCCTCGCGCAGCTCGGCGAGGACCCGCTCGCCGAGCCGGGCCGAGGCCAGGTGGGCGAAGCGGACCAGTACCGACTGGACCACGACGAAGCCGGCGATGGCCAGGGCGACCCGGTCGACGGTCACCGCGGCGACACCGCGCGAGATCCCCTCCACCAGGTCACCGAGGAGCCGGGGCGCGACCAGACCGGCGGCCGCGGCGAGCGCGTGCAGGCCGAGCGCGGTGGCCAGGCCGCGCGGGTGCCGGCGGGCCAGCGCCCGCGCGTACCGGCGGACCTGGCGGGCGTCGGCGACGGGCAGCGCGTTGCTCACTGGTCCTCCTCCCTGCTCACCGTGGCCGCGTACCGGGGCTCGGCGGCGAGCAGCTCGTCGTGGCGGCCCTCGGCGACCACCTTGCCGTCCTCCACGAAGACCACGTGCTCGGCCCGGCCGAGCACCAGCGGGCTGGTGGTGCAGACCAGCGTGGTCCGGCCACGTCGCGCCGCGCCCAGCCGGTCGGCGATCCGTGCCTCCGTGTGCGCGTCCACCGCGCTGGTCGGCTCGACCAGAATCAGCGTCTCCGGGTCGGCGACCAGCGCCCGGGCCAGCCGCAGCCGCTGCCGTTGCCCGCCGGAGAACTCCCGGCCGCGCTCGGCGACCGGGCCGTCCAGACCGTCGGGCAGCGCCGCGACGATGTCCGTCGCGCTCGCATCGACCAGCGCCGCCTCGACCGCGTGGTGGTCACCCCGTCCGTGCGGGTCCAGCTCGGCACGGAGCGCGCCGCTGAAGAGCTGCCCGTCGTTGTCGGCCACCAGGATCCGCTCGCGCACCGTCGCCAGCGCCACGTCGCGCAGCGGTACGCCGTGCAGTGTCACGTCCCCGTCGACGTACCGGCCGAGGCGGTCGGCGATCTCGGCCGCGTCCTCGGGTGCGGTGGCGGCCAGCGCGGTGAGCCGACCCGGCCGCAGCACCAGCCCGGAGCCGACGTCCACCAGCTCGCCCGGCCCCGCGGGCAGCGGCACCGGGCGGGCCGGGTCGGTGAACTCCGGGGCGAGCCGAAGCAGTCGCACCACCCGGCGGGCCGCGACGTGTCCCCGGGTCAGCTTGTCGGCCGCCTCGGTGAGGTTGCGCAGCGGGCTGACCAGGAAGGCGGTGTAGCCGTAGAAGGAGACCAGCTCGCCGGCGCTGATCTCGCCGCGCAGCGCGAACCGGGCCCCGAGCCAGGTCACCAGCACCACGAAGACACCGGGCAGCAGGATCTGCGCCGCCTGGAGCAGCGACTCCACCCGGGCCACCCGCAGACCATCGGCACGCAGCGCCTGGGACTGCTCCCGGTACCGGGCGCCGAGCACCGGTTCCCCGCCCACCCCGCGCAGCACCCGCAGCCCGGAGACGATGTCCGCGGCGCGGGCGGTGAGCTGCCCGGTCGAGTCCCGGTACGCGGCCTGCCGCCGGTGCAGCGGCCGGATCAGCAGCGCGACCAGCCCCATCAGCAGCGGCACCCCGAGCACCACCACCAGTCCGAGCGGCAGGGACGCGGTGAGCAGGATCACCGTCACGGTGCCGATGGCCACCACCGCGCCGGTACCCCGGGCGGTGATGTCGACCGCGCTGCCGATGTGCTCGATGTCGGCCGTACCGATGCTCACCACCTCGCCCGCGGCAACCCGGCGGGGTAGCGCGGCGCCGAGCCGGTTGGTGGCGTCCACGGTGACCTGCACCGTCCGGTAAGCGGCGCCGAGCCAGTTGTGCACCGCACAGCGGTGGCGCAGGACGCCGGCCAGCGCCTGGACGACGCCCAGCCCGAGCAGCACGAGCCCCCAGCGCAGCAGGGCGTCCGGGTCGCGGTGGGCGAGCCCCGCGTCGACGGCCCGGCCGACGGCGGCCGGCATCAGCGCCTGCGCCACCATCCAGACGACGCCGAGGGTGATGCCGGCACCGAACAGCACGGGGTGCCGACCGGCCAGCCAGAGCAGGTAACGGGTGGCGGACCGGTCGTCGGGGGTGCCGGGATCGCCGGCGGGTAAGAAGCGCATGACGAGCCGACGCTAGGTGCCGGGCGGGGTCCGACGCCAACCAATTCCCGCCGGTCAGGCCGGCCGTGGGTCAGCGGTCGACCTGGGTGAAGTCCCAGGTGTGTGGCGGGCGGGCGACCAGCCGCATGGGCGGCTCGGGCAGCTCCCGCGGGTTGCTCCGCCACTTGGAGATCACCACGAGCCGGTGGTCGGTGGAGGAGAACACCTCGCTGGCCAGGTGCAGTGGGTCGTGCTCGAACTCGGGCAGCGCGGTCTCGCAGACCCAGGTGATCAGGTCGGCGAACCCGTACGGCTCGGCCTTCGCCTCCCACATCCGGACGATCACTCGGTCCCCACCCCGCTCAGACGCTGACCACGGTCAGCGGCATCGCCGAGTCGGCGGGCAGGTCGAGTCGGCTCGGCGCGACGCCGGCGGCGACCAGGTGCGAGCCGAGCGCGGCCACCATCGCGCCGTTGTCGGTGCACAGCCTCGGCCGCGGCGTACGCACCCGCACGCCGTGCTTCGCCGCCCGGTGCTCGGCCATCGCCCGCAGCCGCGAGTTGGCCGCCACTCCGCCGCCGATCACCAGCGTCTCGATCCCGCTGCTCCGGCAGGCGTCCAGCGCCTTGCCGACCAGCACGTCGCAGACCGCCTCCTGGAAGGACGCGGCCACGTCGGCCACCGGGACCGGCTCGCCGGCCCGCTGCCGCGCCTCCACCCAGCGGGCCACCGCGGTCTTCAGGCCGGAGAAGGAGAAGTCGTACCGGTGGGCGACCAGGTCCTTGGCGGCGGTCAGGCCGCGCGGGAAGGCGATCGCCCCCGCGTCGCCGGCCCGCGCCTCCCGGTCGATGAACGGGCCGCCCGGGAACGGCAGCCCGAGCAGCCGGGCCACCTTGTCGAACGCCTCGCCGGCCGCGTCGTCGATGGTCGAGCCGAGCGGGGTGACCTGCCGGGCCAGGTCGTCGACGCGCAGCAGCGAGGAGTGCCCTCCGGAGACCAGCAGGGCGATCGCCGGCTCGGGCAGCGGACCGTGCTCCAGGGTGTCCACCGCGACGTGGGCGGCCAGGTGGTTGACGCCGTACACCGGCTTCTCGGCGGCGACCGCGTACCCCTTCGCGGCGGCGACGCCGACGAGCAGCGCGCCCGCCAGGCCCGGGCCGGAGGTGACGGCGATCGCGTCGATGTCCGCGATCGTCACCCCGGCCTCCCGCAGCGCCCGGTCCATGGTCGGCACGATGGCCTCCAGGTGGGCGCGGCTCGCCACCTCGGGCACCACGCCGCCGAACCGGGCGTGCTCCTCGACGCTGGAGGCCAGCGCGTCGGCGAGCAGGGTGTGCCCGCGGACGATGCCGACCCCGGTCTCGTCGCAGGACGTCTCGATGCCGAGGATCAGTGGTTCGTCAGCCATGCTCGTCAGTCCTCGTTGCGCTGCATGACCAGCGCGTCGGTGTTGCTCGGTTGGTAGTAGCCGCGGCGCACGCCGATCGGCTCGAAGCCGTACATCGCGTAGAGCCGCTGCGCCGCGGCGTTGTCCGCCGCGACCTCCAGCAATGTGCTGCGGACGCCGCGTCGGGCCGCCTCGGCGAGCAGCGCCTCCAGCAACGTCCGGCCGACCCCCCGCCGCTGGGCGTCCCGGCGGACCGCGATGTTCTGCACCCAGGCCTCGTGGGGCGGGGCCACCATCAGCCCGGCGTAGCCGAGGAGGCTGCCGTCGTCGTCGGTGGCGACCAGGTAGAAGTGCCGGTTGGCCAGCTCGTTCCAGAACATCGCCGGGGACCACTGCTCGGCCCCGAAGAGGTCCGCCTCGATCGGCAGCACCTGGTCGACGTGCCACCACCGGAAGCGGCCGAGACGCACCTCGCTCATGGCAGGACCGGCTTGTGGCCGGTCGGCGCGACGGCGTCCGGACGGCGCAGGTAGAGCGGGGTGAGCGGCTCGCCGGGGGCGCCCGCGCGGATCCGCTCGGCGGCGAGGCGGGCCAGCGCCGTCGCGTCCGGGTAGCGGGGCTCCTCCCGCACCGGCAGGCCGAGGACGTCCGCGTACCGGTGCGCGCCGTCGCCGACCGCGACCGTGACGGCCAGGCCCCGGGCCCGCTCGGCGGCGACCGCGGGAGCGTCCACGTCCGGCCCGGCGATGCGCTCGCCGGCGCCGTCGTAGACGGCCCAGTAGACCTCCCGGCGCCGCGCGTCGCTGGCGGCCAGCACCGGCTCGCCGGCGGCCGCCGGGTGGCCGATCCCGTCCAGCGAGCAGACACCGTACGTGGGGATGCCGAGCACCTGGCCCATGGTGGCAGCGGTGACCAGGCCGACCCGGAGCCCGGTGAACGGCCCGGGGCCGAGCCCGGCGACGATCGCGGCCAGGTCGGCCGGACGGGCGTCGGCATCGGCCAACACCGCGTCGACCTGCGGGGCGAGCAGCTCGCCGTGCGCCCGGGCGTCGACCGTGCACCGCTGCGCGCGAGTCACGACACCGTCCGCCGAGACCTCGACCAGCGCCGCGGTCACCGCCGGCGTCGAGGAGTCCACCACCAGTACGAGCACAATGTGCCAGCCTAGCCGCCGGCCGGTCACCACCGGTCACGGCCTGTCCCGGCGCGACGACGACCGGCTGCCCGGCGCCGCCGGATGGCGGCGGGAAGCCGGCTCTTTTGGCCGCCAGAGACGGCTCCTACCCAGCCACGTCCGTTACTCCCGGTGACGCGGGCTGGGAGGCACACCACTTATGAGCCACATGTCTGGGAGACATGAATATGACTGAGAGGCATGTTGCTCTCAAATCTTCGTCATCATCGCGGAGTGACCGAGAACCGCCTGGCCCGCCAGATCGCCACCACAATCCGGCACGAGCGGGACCGCCGAGAATTGACCCAGCAGGCTCTGGCCGACCTGATCGGGCTCAGCCAGGGCACGGTGGCCCACGTCGAGCGCGGCGACCGGCTGCCGAGCCTGCCGATGGTGGAGCGCCTGCTCGCCGCGCTCGGGCGGCAGCTCCGCATCGAGGTGGAACCGCTGGACAGCCACCTGGACGCCGCCCTCGACGCGCTGGCCGAAGGATCAGGCGTCGAGCGGATCCGGGTACTCGGGTTGGACCGGATGCTCGACGCGTTGGGCGAGCTGCCGTACGTGCTGACCGGGAGCACGGCGGCGCTGCTCCAGGGCGCACCGCTGCCGGTGGACGCGGTCGAGGTCGCGGTGCGCTGGCGGGACTCGCCGCGCTTCACCGCCTTCCTCCAGCAGGCGTACGCGCAGCGCTGGAACGCCCGCTGGGAGGAGTGGGGCGGCCTGCGGGTCGAGCCCGAAGAGCGGGGCGAGCACCGCTGGCAGACCCGGTACGGCGAGCTGCGAGCCCGGATGTGCGACGAGCTGCCGGAGCCGGTCGAGGTGCGGCACGGCGACCGGAGCTACCCGGTCGAGCCGCTGATCCGGGTGGAGCTGACCGACCCGCACACCGCCGAGCTGCTGCGCCGCCACCGGCAGCGCCTCGCCCCCGGGCCGCCCGGCACCGGCTCAGCCGGCTGAGCGCTCCCAGTCGATGGTGGGCAGGCCGGCGTCGGCGAGGGCCTTGTTCGCCGCGCTGAACGGACGGCTGCCCAGGAAGCCGCGCGGGTTCATCGGGCTCGGGTGGCCCGCCTCCAGCACCACGTGCTGCGGGTTGGTGACCAGGGCCGCCTTCTTGCGGGCGTAGCCGCCCCAGAGCAGGAAGACCACCCGCTGGTCGAGGGCGTCCAGGGCGCGGATGGTGGCGTCGGTGAACTCCTCCCAGCCCTTGTTCGCGTGCGCGCCCGGGGTGGCCTGCCGGACGGTGAGCACCGAGTTGAGCAGCAGCACGCCCTGCGCCGCCCAGCCGTCCAGGTTGCCGCTGCGCGGCTTCGGCACGCCCAGGTCCTCGCCCAGCTCCTTGAAGACGTTGCGCAGCGACGGTGGCACCGACACCCCCTCACGCACGCTGAAGCTGAGCCCGTGCGCCTGCCCCGCCTTGTGGTAAGGGTCCTGCCCGAGGATCAGCACCCGGGTCTCCGCCGGCCCGCACAGCCGGTAGGCGGAGAACAGGTCCTCGACCGGCGGGAAGACGGTCCGGGTCGCGTATTCCCCGGCGACGAACTCGGTGAGCGCCGCGGTGCGGGCCGGGTCGAGGTGCGGGGTGAGCACCGTCCGCCAGGCATCGGGAAGGAGCGCCAGCAGGTCGAGGGTGGGGGTGTCGTCGGGCATCGGCAACCTTTCGCCGGTCGGATCGGTCCTCGGCACTGTAGGCAGCGGGTACGACAGCCGTCAGTCCAGGGTGGTCAGCCGCGCTGCCCAGTCGCCGCCGACCGGCTCCAGCGTGACCGTCCGGGTGTCGTCCTCCCGCCGGTCGATCCGCACCCGCAGGTGGGCGTCGACCAGCTGCTCGACCATGCCCTCGCCCCACTCGACCACGGTGACCGCCTCGTCCACCGAGGCGTCCAGGTCGAGGTCGTCGATCTCGGCCCGCGGGTCGGCCGACTCCCCCAGACGGTACGCGTCGGCGTGCACCAGGGTCACCCGCCCGCCCCGGGCCGGGTCCGGCCGGTGCACCCGGGCGATCACGAAGGTCGGCGAGGTGATGTCGCCGCGTACGCCCAGGCCGGCGCCGATGCCCTGGGTCAGCGCGGTCTTCCCGGCCCCCAGCGGGCCACTGAGCAGCAGCAGGTCCCCGGCGTGCAGCACCCCGGCCAGCCGGCGGCCGAACTCGTGGGTGTCGTCGACCGTCTTCAGCTCGACGACGACCGTCACAGCGCCTCCATGCTCATAGCTCTTCAAGAAAATGTTCGAGCGCCGCATTCACTTCCTCGGCGTGCTCCAGCATCACCACGTGCCCGCTGTCGTGGATCTTGACGAACTCGGCGTGCGGCAGCCGCCGGACGATCTCCTCGGAGTGGGTCACCGGGGTGATCATGTCCTTGTCCCCCACGATCACCAGCACCGGCGTGCCGGCCAGCGCGGCCAGCGCCGGGAACCGGGAGTGGGTGGCCAGGGTGCGCAGGTAGCGGGTGACCGTGTCGGCCGAGGTCCGCGAGTTCATCGTCTCGACGTACGACACCAGGGCGGGGCTGGGCTTCGAGGTGCCGAAGCCGTACCTGCGGGTGAGCAGCCAGGCCACGTTGGAGGTCGACTTGCGGGCCTTGTCGATCACCGTGCCGCCGTAGCGGGTGGCGTTGCTCATCATGTAGAGCACCGGCGCGCCGACCCGGCCGAGCAGCGCCGGGGCCACCAGCTTGGTCTCGGCGAGCAGACCGCCCGAGGTGGCCATCAGCACCGTGCCGACCACCCGGTCGCCGAACAGTTCCGGGTAGAGCTCGGCCAACGCCATGATCGTCATGCCGCCCATCGAGTGGCCGACCAGCACCAGCGGCCCCTCCGGAGCCACCTCGTCGATCACCCGGCGCAGCGTCCGGCCCAGCGTGGCGAGGTCGTAGTCGCCGCTCTCCAGTTTCCCGGAGCGGCCGTGCCCGGGCTGGTCGTACGCGACGACCCGGTAGTCGCCGCGCGCGGCGAGCAACTGGCGCTGGAAGTGGAAGGTCCCCATGTCCAGGCAGAAGCCGTGCACCAGCATTACGGTCGGGTGCCCGGCGACGGGCCGGGTCGGCTCGACCACCTCCACATGGATGTCGGTACCGTCCGGCATCTCCAGCGTGTACGCCTCGTCGTACCGCTGCTCGCCGAAGACCTCGTGGGCGTACCGATCGGTGGGGTCGCGCTTGAGCCGGCGGACCAGGACCCGCTCGCTCACCACGCCTGCGGCGAGCCCGGCGGCGGCCACGCCGACGGCGGCGCCGACCACCCCGGCGACCCGGCCGGCGGCCGTCCGCGGCCGGGGGATCCGGAAGCGCTGACTCACGGACGCTCGCCATCGTAGACGCGGGGCACCCGGACCCCGCCGAACCGCGTCACGATCTCGTAGTTGATCGTGCCGACGGCCTCGGCCCAGTCGTCGGCGGTGGGCCCGCCGTCCGCGCCGCTGCCGAAGAGGGTCGCCACGTCCCCGGCCGCCACCTCGTCGTCGCCGCAGTCGACCACGAACTGGTCCATGCAGACCCGGCCGGAGATGGTCCGCCGCTTGCCGGCGAGCTGCACCGGGCCGGTGTTCGAGGCGTGCCGGGGCACCCCGTCGGCGTAGCCGAGCGGGACGACCGCCAGGTTGGCCTCGCGCTCGGTGAGGTAGGTGTGGCCGTAGGAGACGCCGGTGCCGGCCGGGACGCGCTTGGTCAACATCACCCGGGCCCGGGCGGTCATCGCCGGGCGCAGGCCGAACTGCTCGCCCGCGATCGGCGAGAGGCCGTAGACCGCCAGACCGGGACGGACCAGGTCGAAGTGGGTGTCCGGGCGGGTCAACGTGGCGGCCGAGTTGGCCAGGTGCCGGTAGCGGGGGCGCAGGCCGGCCCGCTCCACCATCTCCAGCCCCTCGTGGAAGACCGCCAGCTGCCGGTCGGTGGTGGGGTGGCCGGGCGAGTCCGCGTACACGAAGTGGCTCCACACCCCGACCACCTCGACCAGGCCGTCGGCCTGGGCCTTCGCGGCGGCCTCCAGCAGGGTGGGCCAGTCGGCGACGGTGGCCCCGCCGCGCGACAGCCCGGTGTCGATCTTCAGGTGCAGCCGGGCCGGGCGGTCCGCCCGGCGGCCCGCCTCGATCATCTCGTCGAGCTGGGTGAGGCTGGCGCAGCCCAGGTCGACGCCGACGGCGACGCCGTCGTGCAGCGGCAGGCCCGGGTCGAGCAGCCAGGCCAGCACCGGCGCGGTGACCCCCTCCTGGCGCAGGGTGAGCGCCTCGTCGAGGGTGCAGACCCCGAGCCAGTCCGCGCCGGCGTCGAGCGCCGCGCGGGCGGCCGGGACCATGCCGTGGCCGTACCCGTCGGCCTTCACCACCGCCATCAGCTCGGCGCTGGTGCCCGACTTGAGCCGGGCCACGTTCTCCCGGATCGCGTCCAGGTCGACGCGCACCTCCGTCTGCCACATGCCCCCAGCCTACTTCCGCCGGTGATCACCGTGGGCCGTGAGCCGCCCGACCGGTCCGCTCCGCGCGGGCCGGCCGGCCGCCGTCCCCGGTCAGCCCAGGCGAGCGATCACCGGGCGGAGCGCGGTCGCCACGTCGGGCGCGGTCACCGGCCCGCCGCGGGCCGCCTCCCGGCCGGCCAGCCCGTGCAGGTACGCCGCGGCGGCGGCCGCCCGCTCGGCCGACAGCCCGGCGGCGAGCAGCGAGCCGAGCAGCCCGGCCAGCACGTCGCCGGTGCCTCCGGTCGCCAGCGCCGGGGTGCCGGTCGGGTTGACGTACACCCGGCCGTCCGGGGTGCCGATGATCGTGCGGTCGCCCTTGAGCAGCACCACCGCGTTCATCCAGGCGGCCAGCCGCAGCGCGGCTGCCACCCGGTCCGCGCCCGGGGCCTCGCCGCAGAGCCGGGCGTACTCGCGGTCGTGCGGGGTCACCACGATCGGGGCGTCCCGGTCGCGCAGCCGCTCCGCCATCCTGCCGTCGACCAGCAGCGTGAGCGCGTCGGCGTCGAGCACCACCGGCACCGGGGCGGCGAGCACCGCCCGCAGCTCGGCGGCGGACTCCTCGCCGGTGCCCAGCCCGGCGCCGCAGACCCAGGCCTGCACCCGGCCGGCGTCGGCGACCCGCCCGGTGGCGATCACCGAGGGGTGCTGGTGCAGCACCTCCTCCCGGGCCCCGCCCGCGTAGCGGACCATGCCGGTGGGGCCGGCCAGCGCGCCGCCGACCGAGAGCACGCCCGCGCCCGGGTAGATGGCCGAGCCGGTCGCCACCCCGATCACGCCCCGGCTGTACTTCTCCGACGACGGGCCGAGCCGGGGCCACCAGTCGACCACGTCCGACCACTCGACGACCCGCAGCGCGGGCGTCCCGCGCAGCCACGGCGCAAGCCCGATGTCGACCAGCTCCACGTGCCCGGCGAGCGCGGCGGCCGGACCGACCACCAGGGCCGGCTTCAGCGCGCCGAAGGCGACGGTCACGTCGGCGCGGACCGCGCAGGGCCGGCCGGAGGCGGTGAGCGGCACGTGCCCGGTGTCCACCGCGACGCCGCTCGGCACGTCCACCGCCACCACGGTGGCGCGGGTGCCGTCCCGCCCGATGCGCGCCGCCAGGCTCGCGGCGAGCTGGTCGGCGGTCTCCCGCAGCCCGCCGGTGCCGCCGATCCCCACGATGCCGTCGAGCACCAGGTCCACCACGGCCGGCGGCCGGTCGACGAGGCGCCCGCCGGCGGCCCGCAGCGCGGCCAGCCCTTCGGCGTGCGCCCGATCCGGGGTGAGCAGCAGGGCGGACACCGCCGCGCCCCGCCGGGCCAGGTGGGCACCCGCGTACAGGGTGTCGCCGCCGTTGTCACCGGAGCCGACCAGCAGCAGCACCCGGGCACCGTAGACGCCGCCCCGATCGGCGAGCAGCAGCGCGCAACGGCGGGCCAGCCCGGCGGCGGCCCGCTGCATCAGCGTCCCCGGCGGGAGGGTGGCCATCAGTCCCGCCTCCGCCGCGCGTACGTCCGCGACCCGCCACACCGGTCTCATGCCACCCCGTCCCGTCCGTTCGTCCCGGTCGGGCCCGGCCGGCCCGCCGGTCAACTCAGCGTTCCGCGACCACCATCGCCGACGCGATCCCACCGTCGTGCGACAACGACAGGTGCCAGCGGTTGATCCCGCGTTCCGCCGAGGCCGCGGCGACCGTGCCGGAGACGGTCAGCCACGGCCGGCCGTCCGGGTCGGGCACGACTTCGCAGTCGTGCCAGCTCAGCCCGGTCGGCGCGCCGAGCGCCTTGGCCACCGCCTCCTTCGCGGCGAAGCGGGCGGCCATCGACTCGGGCGAGCGCGGGTTGCCGGAGCGGGTGTAGCGCTCACCCTCGGTGAAGAGGCGGTCGGCGAGCAGCGGCGTCCGCGCCAGGGCCCGGGCGAACCGGTCCACCAGCACGACGTCGATACCGACAGCCACGATCACGAGGCTCACCCTACCGGCGGCGGCACATTAGCCAGCGGGTCCGACCGTGGACAACGCCTGGGGACAACCCCGGGGGTGCGGCCGCCGCCCGTTGTCCACAGGGCCGGTGCCGACGCTCCCGGGGCGCCTAACGTCCCGGTGTCCGTTCCGCGGAGCCGGGGCGGGCCGTCCGTCCGTCGCTGCCGGCGTAACCCGCCGGCCGCCGTCCAGTGGGGAGAGCGCGATGTCCGAGGAGCCGTTCACCGTCGAGCCGGACCTGCTGCGCGGGGTGGCCCGGGAGCTGGGCGACGACGCGTACCGGCTGGCCCACGGGCTGGCCGCCGCGCCGGGGCTGCTGGTGCCGGCCGACGGCTGGCGGGCCGGGGCCGCGCTGGCCGAGCTGGAGGCCGCTGTGCAGGGCTGGTGCGGCAACCTGGCCGCCGGAGTGGCGGCGACCGCCGCTGCGGTCCGCAGCGCCGCCGACGGCTACGAGGCGGTGGACGAACGGGCCGCCGGGCGGCTGACCGGGCTCGTCCGGTGAACGGCCGCCCGCGCACCCTGGTCGGTCGGGGTCCCGCGGTGAGCGGCCCGCGCACCTCGTCGGCCGGGGTGTCCCGGTGAGCGGCCGCCCGCCAACCTCCCCGGCCCGCGCCAAGCCGCCCGCCGGGACGGGACCGGGCCGCCCACCGGCGGCCTCCCCGATCCGGCCGGCGGCCGGGGCCGGCCGGCGATCGGCGGCCGACCCCGAGGCCCCGCATCCGGTCCGGTACGCCCAGCTCTGGCGGGCCGACCCGGGCGCCTGGGCCGCAGCCGGAGCGGCCTGGTGCGGACTCACCGCTCCGGTCCGGCGGCGGGCTGACGGGCTGGCCGGCCGGGCCACCGCCCTGCGCCCCGGCTGGTCCGGTGGGGCGGCCACGGCCGCCCGGGAGCGGATCGGGGCGCTGCGGGACACCCTCACCGACGTGTTGCCCACGCTGGTGGAGGTCGACCAGGCGCTCGCCGAGTTCGCCGCCCGGTTGCGGGTGGCGAAGGCCCGGCTCGCCGGCGCGGTCGCCGACGCCGACGTGGGCGGCCTCCTGGTGGACCGGGCGGGGACGGTCCGGCCCGACCCGGCCCGCCACCGCCCCGCCGCCCAGGTCGGTCCCGGGGTGGCGCAGGTGGCCGCCGAGATACGCGGCGCGCTGGCGCTGGCCGGCGCGGCGGACCGGGATGCGGCCGTCCGGCTGACCGACCTGGCGACGGCGGCGGTCACCGGCTGGCTGAGCGTCCCGCCCGCCTGGCGGCCGGCGCCCGGGGCCGGCCCGGCGGAGGTGAGCCGCTGGTGGGCCGAGCTCACCCCGGCCGAGCGCCGCTGGCTGGTCCGCCACGAGCCGGACCGGGTGGGTCGCCTCGACGGGGTACCGGTGGCGGCCCGGGACCAGGCCAACCGCCTGCTGCTGACCGAGCGGCGGGAGGAGCTGCTGGCCCTCCGCCGCCGGCTGCTGCGCCCGCTGCCGCCCGGTCCGGCCGAGCTGGCCCGGCTGGCTCGGCTCGCCCGGGTGGAGGCGACCCTGGGCGGCCTCGACGGGCTCGGCGAGCGGCTGGCGTCGGCGGGTGGGCCCCGCGCGTACCTGCTCGGGCTCGACCCGACCGGGGACGGGCGGGCGGTGGTGGCGTTGGGCAACCCGGACCGGGCCGGCGCGGTGCTGACGTACGTGCCGGGGATGACCTCGGACCTCGCCGACGCCCCCGGCGAGCTGGGCCGGGCCGCCCGGGTGCTGGACCGGTGCGCGGCGCTCGTCCCGACGGACGAGGCGGCGGCGGTGCTCTGGCTGGACTACGACGCCCCGGACTTCCTGCCCGAGGCGTCCCGGGCCCGGCAGGCGGAGGAGGCCGGGCCGGCGCTGCACCGGTTCCAGGAGGGGCTGCGCGCCTCGCACGAGGGTCCGCCGGCCCGGCAGACCGTGCTCGGCCACAGCTACGGCTCGCTGGTGGTCGGCACCGCCGCCCGTGACCACGGGCTGAGCGCCGACGCGCTGGTCTTCGTCGGCTCCCCCGGCGTCGGGGTCGACCGCGCCACCGAGCTGCGGCTGCCGCCCGGGCAGGTCTGGGCCGCCACCGCGCCGGACGACGTGATCCGGCTGGCCCGGCCGCCGGCGGAACTGGCCGGCCGGGCGGTGCTGGCGGGGACGCCACTCGGCCCGCTGGCGGCGGTGCTGCCCGACGACCACGAGCTGTGGTTCGGCCGGGACCCGGCCGACCCGAGTTTCGGCGGCCGGCGCTTCCCCAGCGGCCGGCGCGGCCACACCGGCTACTGGGACCCCGGCAACCCGGCGCTGGACGGGATGGCCCGGATCGTGCTGGGCCGATGAGCGCGCCGGGGCCGGACCTGCCGAGGCCCCTCCGCCGTGCGGCGGAGGGGCCTCGGCGGGGGCGACTACTCGACGGTGACCGACTTGGCCAGGTTGCGCGGCTGGTCGACGTCGTGGCCGCGGGCGGCGGCGATCTCGGCGGCGAGCACCTGGAGCGGCACCGTGGTCACCAGCGGCGCCAGCAGCGTCGGCGTACGCGGCACGTAGATGAGGTGGTCGGCGTAGCGGACGACCGCCTCGTCGCCCTCCTCCGCGATCACGATGGTGCGGGCGCCCCGGGCGCGCACCTCCTGGATGTTGGAGACGACCTTGTCGTGCAGCATGCCCCGGCCGACCGGCGACGGCACGATGCAGATGACCGGCGTGCCCTTGTCGATCAGCGAGATCGGGCCGTGCTTCAGCTCGCCGGCGGCGAAGCCCTCGGCGTGCATGTACGCCAGCTCCTTGAGCTTCAGCGCGCCCTCCAGCGCCACCGGGTAGCCCACGTGCCGGCCGATGAAGAGCACGGTCGGCTCGGACTTCAGCTCACGGCCCAGCTCGCGGACCGGCTCGATCCGGTCCAGCAGCTCGCGCAGCTTGCCGGGCATCTCCTGGAGCTGGGCCACCACGGCGCCCACCTCGTCGGCGAACTTGATCCCGCGCACCTGGGCCAGGTGCAGGCCGATCAGGTAGCAGGCGACGACCTGGGTGAGGAACGCCTTGGTGGAGGCGACCGCGATCTCCGGGCCGCCGTGCGTGTAGAGGACCGCGTCGGACTCGCGCGGGATGGTGGAGCCGTTGGTGTTGCAGATGGCCAGCACGCGGGCCTTCTGCTCCTTGGCGTGGCGCAGCGCCATCAGGGTGTCCATGGTCTCGCCGGACTGCGAGATCACCACGATCAGGGTGGACCGGTCCAGCACCGGGTCGCGGTAGCGGAACTCGCTGGCCAGCTCCACCTCGCAGGGGATCCGGGTCCAGTGCTCGATGGCGTACTTGGCGACCAGGCCGGCGTGGTAGGAGGTGCCGCAGGCGACGATGAAGATCTTGTCGACGTCGCGCAGGTCCTGCTCGCTGAGGCGGACCTCGTCGAGGGCGATCTCGCCGGTCTCGGTGAGCCGGCCGAGCAGCGTGTCGGCAATGGCCTGCGGCTGCTCCTCGATCTCCTTGAGCATGAACCAGTCGTAGCCGCCCTTCTCGGCGGCCGAGGAGTCCCAGTCGATGTGGAAGTCCTTGCCGGTGGCGGCTTGCCCGGCGAAGTCGGTGATCTCGATGCTCTCCGGCGTGATCAGGACGATCTGGTCCTGGCCCAGCTCGACCGCGTCGCGGGTGTGCTCGATGAACGCGGCCACGTCGCTGGCCAGGTAGTTCTCCCCGTTGCCGCGGCCGACGACCAGGGGCGAGTTGCGCCGGGCGCCGACCACCGCGCCGGGGATGCCGGCGTCGACGGCGAGCAGGGTGAAGGCGCCCTCCAGCCGCTGGCAGACCAGCCGCATGGCGGAGGCGAGCAGCTGCGGGCTGTCCACCTCGCCGGCCGAGCGGAGGTCGGCCAGCGACCGGGCGAGCAGGTGGGCGGCGCACTCGGTGTCGGTGTCGCTGGCGAACTCGACGCCGTCGGCCTCCAACTCGGCGCGGAGCTTGGCGAAGTTCTCGATGATGCCGTTGTGGATCACCGCGACCCGGCCGTCGGGGGACAGGTGCGGGTGGGCGTTGCGGTCGGTCGGGCCGCCGTGGGTGGCCCACCGGGTGTGGCCGATGCCGGTGGTCCCGTCGCCGATGCCGATCGGGCTGGCCGCGCAGGACTCCGGGTCGGTGGCCGCCCGCTCGGCCAGGACCTTCTCCAGGTTGGCCAGCTTGCCGGCCTTCTTCTCGATCAGCAGCTCGTCGTCGCAGACGATGGCCACGCCGGCCGAGTCATAGCCGCGGTATTCCAGCCGCCGCAGTCCGTCGAGCACGATGCCGAGCGCCGGGCGCGAGCCGGCGTAACCCACGATTCCACACATGGTCCGCAGCCTAACCCAGTTTCGCTCATCTTGCGTGCTCGGAAGCCGGGTAAACGATCACTGAATTTGAGCGAACGGGCGAGCGGAGGGTGAGGATCGGACAAAACAGCCAGGTAGGCGGGGTGACCGACCGGGGGTCACCCGGACTGGCCGCCGCCCCTTACATTGAGGGACCTGGTCGGGGCGTACCCCGATCCCGGGACGTGACACCCACTCCCCCGCGGTCCTGCCCGCGCCCGTCCCCTGCGAGTTGAGCCGATGTCCGAGACGACGCCCTCCCCCGACCCGTCGGCGAGCGGGGACCCGACCGATCCCACCGCCGCACCGGCACCCGCGCCCTGGACCCCGCGGGACCCGCTGGCCGCCCCGCAGCCGTGGGCCCCGCCGACCCCGTGGTCGCCCGACGCGTCGGGGAGCGGCGCAACGCCGCCGGGCGCGCCGCGCCCCGCCCTGCCGCCGCTCGCCCCGCCCACGCCGGTCGCACACCCCTGGCCCGGGTACGCCGCGCCGGGCTGGCCGCCACCCGGCTATCCGCCCCCGTACGCGTACCCCGGCGCTCCCCCGCGGCCGAGCAGCGGCGGCCGGATCGCGGCGATCGTGATCGCCGTGACCGCGTTCCTGATGCTGGTCGTCTGCGGCTGCGTCGGGCTGGCCGCGATCGGCAGCCTGACCGCGGACCCCGTGGCGTCCGGGGACCCGTACTACGACCCGGGCTACGGCGAACCGGACCAGAGCGACGCCGGGGACGGCGGGTTGGTCACCGGCGAGCCCGTCCCCAGCCCGGCCACCACTCCCTCCGGCGGGCCCGGCCGGCTGCAGGTGGTGTACGAGGTGACCGGCACCGGCCCGGTGGACGTCGAGTTCTACGACGCCAACGCCGACTTCCTCCAGGTCTACGGGGTGCCGTCGCCCTGGCGGCTCGCGCTCAGCGCCAACGACCGCGAGCGGGTGCAGATCATCGCCTCGCCCGGCGACGGGACGGACGCGGTGACCTGCCGGATCACCATCGGCGGAAAGGTGGTCTCCCAGGACTCGGGCGAATACGGGGCGACCTGCTTCGGCTGGTAGGAGACGCACGGGCACCAGCGGCGGCCGACGGCGGGCTTGCGGTGCCGGCACCGGCCCGTAGGCTGGCCGGCGTGACGACGACCGATCCGCTGGTGGCCCGGATGCGGCCGTTCGGCACCACCATCTTCGCCGAGATGTCCGCGCTCGCCGTACGGACCGGCGCGGTCAACCTCGGGCAGGGCTTCCCCGACACGGACGGTCCGCCGGAGATGCTCGCCGCGGCCGCCGAGGCGCTGCGCTCCGGCCACAACCAGTACCCGCCGGGCCCGGGCATCCCGGCGCTGCGCGCGGCCGTCGCGGCCCACCAGCGCCGGTTCTGGGGGCTGGAGTACGACCCGGACGGCGAGATCGTGGTGACCGCCGGCGCCACCGAGGCGATCGCCGCCAGCATCCTCGCCCTCTGCGAGCCGGGCGACGAGGTGGTCTGCTTCGAGCCGTACTACGACTCGTACGCGGCGTCGATCACCCTGGCGGGCGCGGTCCGCCGCCCCGTCACGCTGCGTCCCGCCGCCGACGGCCGGTACGCCTTCGACCCCGCGGAGCTGCGCGCCGCGTTCGGGCCGCGGACCCGGCTGGTGCTGCTCAACTCGCCGCACAACCCGACCGGCAAGGTGTTCACCCCGGACGAGCTGGCCCTGGTCGCCGAGCTGTGCCGGGAGTACGACGCGTACGCCGTCACCGACGAGGTCTACGAGCACCTGGTCTTCACCGACGCCGTCGCGCCGCACGTGCCGCTGGCGACGCTCCCCGGGATGCGCGAGCGGACGCTACGGATCTCCTCGGCCGGCAAGACCTTCTCCTGCACCGGCTGGAAGGTCGGCTGGGTGAGCGGTCCGCCCCGGCTGGTCAACGCGGTGCTGCGGGTGAAACAGTTCCTCACCTTCGTCAACGCAGGGCCGCTGCAGCCGGCCGTCGCGGTGGCGCTGGGCCTGCCCGATTCCTATTTCGCCGAGTTCGCGGACGGCATGCAGCGGCGGCGGGACCAGCTCGTCGCCGGGCTCTTCGATGCCGGGTTCGGGGTGCTCGCACCGGAGGGCACGTACTTCGTCACCGCCGACGTCACCCCGCTCGGCGGCCGGGACGGGGTGGAGTTCTGCCGGTCGCTGCCGGAACGCTGCGGGGTGGTGGCCGTGCCGACCCAGGTCTTCTACGACGACGCGGAGGCGGGGCGGCGTCTGGTCCGGTTCGCCTTCTGCAAGCGACCCGAGGTGCTCACCGAGGCAGTGACCCGGCTGCGCCGGTTGACGGAGGAGCGATGACCGACGCGTACGCCGACCGGGCCCGACGGATCGCCGCCCAGCGCGGCTGCGACACCGTGCTCTCCGGTGTCCGGCCGGCGTCGGTGCGGGAACAACTGGCGGTGATCGGCGGGGCCGTCGGCGACGACCTGCTGCTCGACTTCTACGGCGAGGGCGGGGCGGTCGAGGAGCTGGAGGGCCGGGTCGCCGAGCTGCTCGGCACCGAATCGGTCGCCTTCTTCCCCACCGGCACCATGGCCCAGCAGGTCGCCATGCGGTACGGCGCCGAGCTGACCGGCCGGGACGCGGTCGGCCTGCACCCGCTCAGCCACCCGCTGCTGCACGAGCGGGACGCGTACGCGGTGCTCGGCGGGCTGCGGGCGGTGCGGACCACGGACGCGGCGCGCAACCCGACCGCCGAGGAGGTGGTCGCGCTCGACGAGCCGGTCGGCACGCTGATGCTGGAGCTGCCGCTCCGCGACGCCGGGTTCGTCCTGCCGACCTGGGAGGAGCTGACCGCGGTCGTCGCGGCGGCCCGGGACCGGGGCGCCCGGGCGCACCTGGACGGTGCCCGGCTCTGGGAGTCGACCGTCCACCTGGGGCATTCGCTGGCCGACATCGCCGGCCTAGCCGACAGCACGTACGTCTCGTTCTACAAGTCCCTCGGCGGCCACTCGGGGGCGGCGTTGGCCGGCGACGCGGCGCTGGTCAGCTACGCCCGCGCCTGGCGGCACCGCTACGGCGGGAGCCTGTTCCAGCAGTGGCCCGCCGCCCTTGCCGCGCTCGCCGGCCTGGAGCGGGAGCTTCCCCGGCTGCCCGGCTATGTGGCGCACGCGCAGGTGGTGGCGGCCGCGCTGGCGACGCTGCCCGGTGCGCGGATCCACCCGGCGCCTCCGCACACCCACCAGTTCCGGCTCTGGCTGCCGCACCCGGCGGAGGCTCTGAACGAGGCCAACCTCGCCCTCGCCGAGGAGGAGAAGGCGTGGTTCGTCGGCGGCTGGCGGGACAGCGAGGTGCCCGACCTGGCCTTGGCGGAGGTCACGATGGCCGCCCCGGCCCTGGAGTTGGACGCCGGCCAGGTCGTCGACCTGGCCGACCGCTTCCTCCGCCGGCTCCCCCGCTGACCGCCGCACCGATTCCGGTTGATCAAGGAGGTTGCGTCACCGGAGGACCGGATCCCGACGCAAACTCCTTGATCGACGAAAGCGGGGTCAGGCGGCCGGGCTGGCGGTGCGGACCTGGTCGGCGATCCGCTCGGCGACCTCGCGGGCGACAGCCTCCGTGGCCGCCTCGACCATCACCCGGACCAGCGGCTCGGTGCCGGAGGGGCGGAGCAGCACCCGGCCCGTCTCGCCCAGCTCGGCCTCGGCCCGCTCGACCTCGGCGCGAACGGCCGGCGCGGCGGCGCCCACGGTGCGGTCGCCCACCGGCACGTTGATCAACACCTGGGGCAGCTTGGTGACCACCGAGGCCAGCTCGGCGAGGGACTTGCCGGTGGCGGCCAGCCGGGACATCAGGTGCAGCCCGGTGAGCACGCCGTCGCCGGTGGTGGCGTACGCGGGCATCACGATGTGGCCGCTCTGCTCCCCGCCGAGGGCCAGGCCGGAGGCGCGCAGCTCCTCCAGCACGTACCGGTCGCCGACCTTGGTCTCGACCAGCCGGATGCCCTGCGCGGACATGGCCAGCCGCAGGCCGAGGTTGCTCATCACGGTGGCGACCAGGGTGTCCTGGGTCAGCTCGCCGGACTCCCGCATGGCCAGGGCAAGGATCGCCATCACCTGGTCGCCGTCGACCTCCTCGCCGTCGGCGGTGACCGCGACGCAGCGGTCGGCGTCCCCGTCGTGAGCGATGCCGAGGTGGGCGCCGTGCTCGACCACGGCGGCGCGCAGCGCGTCGAGGTGGTTGGAGCCACAGTCGTCGTTGATGTTGAGCCCGTCCGGCTCGGCACAGATCGCGATCACCTCGGCGCCCGCCTCCTGGTACGCCACCGGGGCGACCTCGGCGGCCGCGCCGTTGGCGCAGTCGACCACGACCTTGATCCCGTCCAGCCGGTGCGGCACGGTGCCGACCAGGTGCTGGACGTAGTGGTCGGCCCCGTCGAGCAGGTCGTGCACCCGGCCGACGCCGGCGCCGATCGGGCGCTCCCAGGCGGTGGTGGCGTTCGCCTCGACGGCCGCCTCGATCCGCATCTCGATCTCGTCCGGCAGCTTGTGCCCGCCCGCGGCGAAGAGCTTGATGCCGTTGTCCGGCATGGGGTTGTGCGAGGCGGAGAGCATCACACCCAGGTCGGCCTTGGCCTCGGCGGTGAGGAACGCCACGGCCGGGGTGGGCAGCACGCCCACCCGGACGACGTTGGCGCCGGCACTGGTCAGTCCGGCCACCACGGCGGCCTCCAGCATCTCGCCGCTGGCCCGGGTGTCCCGGCCGACCACCGCGAGCGGCGGATGACTCTTGTCCGACTCGGCCAGCGTGTGCGCGGCGGCGACCGCCACCGCGAGCGCCAACTCCGGGGTGAGATCCGCGTTCGCGCGCCCGCGTACGCCGTCCGTGCCGAACAACCGGCCCATACCCGCCAACCTCCGATGAACTGCCGTTGAGAGGAGAAAGCGGAACGGCCGGGCCACCTCCCCGGTGAAGGGAGGCGGACCCGGCCGTCCGTCAGAAGTACAAGGCGCTGCTGGTGATCAGCGCTTCGAGTACTGAGGAGCCTTACGGGCCTTCTTGAGGCCGTACTTCTTGCTCTCCTTGACCCGGGCGTCACGGGTCAGGAAGCCGGCCTTCTTCAGGGCCGGTCGGTCGTCCGGCTCGCTGACGATCAGCGCCCGGGCGATGGCGAGGCGCAGCGCACCGGCCTGGCCGGTGGTGCCGCCGCCACGCAGGTTGGCGATCACGTCGAAGGCCTCGGCCTTCTCGGCGGTGACCAGCGGGTCCTTGATGAGCTGCTGGTGCACCTTGCTCGGGAAGTAGGCCTCGAGGTCCCGGCCGTTGCAGGTGATCTTGCCGCTGCCGGGGACGATGCGCACCCGGACGATGGCCTCCTTGCGCCGACCCACGGTCTGGATCGGGCGGTCGCCACGAGGCGCGCGGGCGACGGGCGCCGGCGCCTCGGTGGCCTCGGGGGCAACCTCGGTGGCGGTGATGTCGGTCATGCTGCTTCCTTCGCCCGCGCTCACTGCGCGATCTGCTTGATCTCGAACGGCACCGGCTGCTGCGCGCCGTGCGGGTGCTCGGCACCGGCGTAGACCTTCAGCTTCTTGAGAATCTGACGGCCCAGCTTGTTGTGCGGGAGCATGCCCTTCACGGCCAGCTCGATGGCCCGCTCGGGCCGCTTGGTCAGCAGCTCGTCGTAGCCGACCCGCTTCAGACCACCCGGGTAACCGGAGTGGCGGTAGGCGATCTTCTGCTGGCGCTTGTTGCCGGTCAGCGCGACCTTGCCCGCGTTCACGATGACGACGAAGTCGCCCGTGTCGACGTGCGGCGCGAAAGTCGGCTTGTGCTTGCCACGCAGCAGCGTGGCGGCGTGGGTCGCCAGGCGGCCCAGCACGACATCAGAGGCGTCGATGACGTGCCACTGACGCTCGATCTCACCCGGCTTCGGGCTGTACGTACGCACAGGTCTACCTTGTCTCGTCGTCGGTCTGGGGTCGCGCGCCGAGGTGACCAGGCGCGCACGAACGACCAAGCGTACCTGATGCGGCACGCCTCTGAATGTCGTACAACAGCAGGCAACGATACCCGGCCGCCCCGCGGCAGGTCAAAACGGGGTCCCGCCCCGCGTAGCCTGCGCCTTCACCATGGCGGAGGTCACACGTCGGCCAGCTTACGCCGCCCCGGGCGCAGGTACACCACCCAGGTCACCGCGAAGCAGAGCGCGTACCAGCCGATGAAGGCCAGGTAGGCCGCGTCCGCGGTGCCGGAGGCGAGGAAGGACTGCCGGAAGGCCACGTTCACCAGCACCCCGCCCGAGGCGCCGACCGCCCCCGCGATGCCGATCAGCGCCCCGGACAGCCGCCGCGCCCGCCGCTCGGCCGCCGCCCGGTCCCCGGTCAGCTCCGCCTCGGCCGCGGCCCGAGCCCGGAAGATCGCCGGGATCATCTTGTAGGTCGACCCGTTGCCGAACCCGGAGAAGACGAAGAGCGCCAGGAACCCGACCAGGTAGAGCGGGAAGGAGCGGTCCCGGGCGGCGTACAGCACCAGCCCGGCGCCGGCGGCCATCGCGACGAAGTTCCAGAAGGTGACCCTGGCCCCGCCGAGCCGGTCGGCGAGCTGGCCACCGAGCGGCCGGATCAGCGAGCCGACCAGCGGCCCGAGGAAGGTCAGCCAGGCGGCGTCGACCGCCGTCGGGAACCGGTCCTGGAACTGGAGCTGGAGCACCTGGCCGAAGGCGAAGCCGAAGCCGATGAACGAGCCGAAGGTGCCGACGTAGAGCAGGGACATCACCCAGGTGTGCGGCTCCCGGGCCGCCGCGCGCAGGGCACCGGGCTCATTGCGCGCTCCGGGGATGTTGTCCAGCCAGCGCACCGCCGCGAGGGCGGCGAGCACGATCAGCGGCAGGTAGACCGCCGGCACCAGCCGGGGGTACGCGGCCCCGGCGGTGGCCAGCACCGCCAGCCCGACGAGTTGGACCGCCGGCACCCCCAGGTTGCCGCCGCCGGCGTTGAGGCCGAGCGCCCGGCCCTTGAGCCGCTCCGGGAAGAAGAGGTTGATGTTCGCCATCGAGGAGGCGAAGTTGCCACCGCCGACCCCGGCCAGGCAGGCCAGCACCATCAGCGTGGCGTACGACACCCCGGGCTCGATGAGCAGCGCCATCGGCACCGCCGGCACCAGCAGCAGCAGCGCGCTCACCACGGTCCAGTTCCGCCCGCCGAACCGGACCACCGCCAGGGTGTACGGCAGGCGCAGCACCGCGCCCAGCGCGGCCGGCACGGCGGTGAGCAGGAACTTCCCGGCCGGGTCGATGCCGTACTCGGGGCCCAGGAAGAGCACCATCACCGACCAGAGGCTCCACACGGAGAAGCCGACGTGCTCGGCGAAGATCGAGACGTACAGGTTGCGGCGGGCGACCGGGGCGCCGGTGCCCTCCCAGAACTCGGGGTCCTCGGGGCGCCAGTCGGTGATCGGCTCCCGGCGCCCGGCGGCGGCCGGGGCCAGGGTCGTGGGGGAAACGAGCGTACTCACGGCGACTCCTCCTCGTCGGCGACGAGGGGGACGCTAGGAACGGGGGGTTTCCCGACCATGCCCGTCAGGGGTCGTTCCGGAAACGGAGAGCGCACGTCCGCCGGGGATCCGTGGTGAGCCGGTCAGATCTCCTGGAGGATGCGCAGCGCCCGCCCGACCCGCTGCATGGTCTCGGTGTCGGCCACGTCCACGCACTCGGTGAACCACTTCTTCATGGGCGAGGAGAGCCGGTCGGGCATCACCACGTACCCGCCCATCGGCACGGCGAGGGGCGAGTCGCGCAGCAGTGACTCCTCGACCACCTCGGCCACCATGACGATCGGCACGTCGGTGGAGTTGTAGACGTCGGAGCTGATCACCAGACCGAGACGTTCCCGGGCGCCGGAGATGCGCCAGACCTCTCCCCTACGCAGCACGCGGACGCCCGCCGCCGAAGAGGGCGTCGTCGACCATCGCGGCCTCCTGGGCGTCGGCCAGGGCTGCGGACTCCAGGTCGAGGCCGGCGCGGCCGACGGCGGCGGCGTGCGCGGTGAAGACCTCGCGCAGCGCCTTCTCCCGGGCGGCCTGGTCCATCCAGGCGGAGAGGGAGAGCCCTTCCCGCTTGGCGAACCGGCGCGCTTCCTCGATCGTCTCGTCGGAGAACGACAGTGTCACCTTTGCGGTCATGCCGGAGAGATTACCCATCGGTATGACTGCCAGTCATCCCCGCTCGCGCCGGTCGCCGAACCGGACACCCGGGCACGCTCAGCGACGGCGGCCTCCGAACACCGCGAACCGCCACTCCTTGAAGAAGCAGTCCACGTCGGCCAGGCCGGCGTCGGTGAGCCAGCGGCACTGGTCGGCCACCGGCGCCGGCCGGTCGTGCCGCATCCGCTCCCGGGCCGCCGCGATCTCCTCGGCGTCCGAGCCGAGCTCGGTGATCCGGGCCGTCCAGATCTCGTCGTAGCGCCGGTCCAGGGCGGGGGTCGGGCCGGCCACCTGCTCGGCGTTGACGAAGACCCCGCCGGGCGCCAGCGCCTCGGCCGCCCGCCGGTAGAGCGCCCGCTTGCCGTCGTCGTCGAGGTGGTGGATGGCCAGGGCGGAGATCACCGCGTCGTACCGGCCGGCGGGCAGCGGGTCGGTGAGGTCGGCGAGCACCGTCCGGTGCGGCACGTCCCGGGCGGCCAGGTGGCCGGTGGCCACCGCGAGCATGCCGGGCGCCGCGTCGACCAGGGTCAGCCGCACCCCGGGGACCGCCGCGGCGAGCAGCAGGGAGAGCAGGCCGGTCCCCGCGCCCAGGTCCAGCACCTCGGGGGTACGCCCCGCGGCGAGCGCCGCTCGCAGCGGCGGTGCGGCCACCTCGACCGCCGTGCCGTAGAACGCGTCGAAGCAGGGCACCAGCCGGCGTCGGGCCTCGTCGTAGCTCCCCGCCACCGCGTCGAACGCGTCCGCCACACTCATCGCGCCTCCCAGCATTCAGGATTCTTTTCCCACATTCTAAACCCAGCGGTCCGGCTCGTCAGTCCCGTGCGGTGTGAGGCGCTCTTGACAGGACCGAAACAGCAGGGACCCGGACCGGAAACCGCCCGCCGGCACGCTCTTCGGACATGACGGACGGTGCACACGTGGCGACGCGACCCGCGGCGCGCCCCCGGGAGGCGGCCACCCACTGCCCGTACTGCGCCCTCCAGTGCGGCATGGTGCTGCGCGAGACCGATCGCCGGACCGAGGTCGTCCCCCGGCAGTTCCCCACCAACCGGGGTGGCCTCTGCCAGAAGGGCTGGACCGCCGCCGAGCTGCTCGACCACCCGGACCGGCTGACCACCCCGCTGCTGCGCGACCGGCCCGGCGCCGAGCTGCGCCCGGCGAGCTGGGACGACGCCCTCGACCGGGTGGCCGCCGGCATCCGCGCCACCCAGCACCGGTACGGGCGGGACGCGGTCGCGGTCTTCGGCGGCGGCGGGCTGACCAACGAGAAGGCGTACGCCCTCGGCAAGTTCGCCCGGGTGGCGCTGCGGACCCGGCACATCGACTACAACGGACGCTGGTGCATGTCCTCGGCCGCGGCGGCCGGACTGCGCGCCTTCGGCGTCGACCGGGGGCTGCCCTTCCCGGTGGCCGACCTCGGCCGGGCCGACACCCTGCTGCTGGTCGGGGCGAACCCGGCCGAGACCATGCCGCCGCTGATGCGGCACCTCGCCGACCAGCAGCGCCGGGGTGGGCGGCTGATCGTGGTCGACCCCCGGCTCACCGCCACCGCCCGCCAGGCCGACCGGCACCTGCAACCGCTGCCCGGCACCGACCTGGCGGTGGCCAACGCGCTGCTGCACGTCGCGCTCACCGAGGGCTGGATCGACCGGGGGTACGTTGCCGACCGCACGACCGGTTTCGACGAGGTGCGCCGGACCGTGACCGGCTACTGGCCGGCCGAGGTGGAACGCCTCTCCGGCGTACCGGTGGCCGACCTGGAGGCGACCGCCCGGGCGCTCGCCACTGTCGACCGCGCGATCATCCTCACCGCCCGGGGCGCGGAACAGCACGCCAAGGGCGTGGACACGGTCACCGCCTTCATCAACCTGGCGCTCGCCCTCGGCCTGCCCGGCCGCCCCGGCTCCGGCTACGGCTGCCTGACCGGCCAGGGCAACGGGCAGGGCGGCCGGGAGCACGGACAGAAGGCCGACCAGCTGCCCGGCTACCGGCGGATCGACGACCCGGCGGCCCGCGAGCACGTCGCCCGGGTCTGGGGCGTGGCCGCAGAGGACCTGCCCGGGCCCGGCGTGCCCGCCTACGCCCTGCTGGACTCGCTCGGCACCGCGACCGGCCCCCGGGCGCTGCTCGTCTTCGGCTCCAATCCGGTGGTCTCCGCGCCCCGCGCGGCCCGGATCGAGTCCCGGCTGCGCGACCTGGACCTGCTGGTGGTGGCCGACTTCCTGCGCTCCGAGACGGCCGAGCTGGCCGACGTGGTGCTGCCCGTCGCCCAATGGGCCGAGGAGGACGGCACGATGACCAATCTGGAGGGTCGGGTGCTGCGCCGCCGCGCGCTGCGCGAACCGCCGCCCGGGGTCCGCACCGACCTCGCCGTCCTCGCCGCCCTCGCCGCCCGCCTGCGAGGAGGGGCCCCTTCTTGTCGCATTCCGCACAACAGGGGACCCTTCCTGACACCGGTCGAGGGTTTTGCGATCGATCCGCGTGCGGTGTTCGCGGAGCTGCGGCGGGCCTCGGCCGGCGGGCCGGCGGACTACGCCGGGGTGAGCTGGGAGCGGATCGAGCGGGACGAGGGCGTCTTCTGGCCCTGCCCGGACCCGGACGGGCCGGACACGCCCCGGCTCTTCGCCGAGTCCTTCCCGACCCCCGACGGCCGGGCCCGATTCCGGGCGGTGACCCACCGGCCGGCCGCCGAACCGGTCTGCGCCGACTATCCGCTGCACTTCACCACCGGCCGGGTGCTCGCCCAGTACCAGTCCGGCGCGCAGACCCGGCGGGTCGCCGCGCTGCGCCGGGCGGCCCCCGGCGGCTTCGTCGAGCTGCACCCGGACCTGGCCGACCGGCTCGGCGTGGCCGAAGGAGACGAGGTGCGGGTGGTCTCCCGCCGCGGCGAGCTGCGCGCCCCGGCCCGGCTCAGCCCGGCGATCCGGCCGGACACCGTCTTCGCACCGTTCCACTGGCCGGGCGCGGCCCGGGCCAACTCGGTCACCAACGACGCCGTCGACCCGGTCTCGGGAATGCCCGAGTTCAAGATCTGCGCCGTCCGGGTGGAGAGGGCATGAGGATCGTCATCGTCGGCTACGGGATGGCCGGGGCGCGGGTCGCCGCCGAGCTGCACGCGCGGGGCGGGGACCGGAAGGTCACCGTGCTCGGGGCGGAGCCGCACCGGGCGTACAACCGGATCATGCTGTCCACCCTGCTCTCCGGGAAGATCGACGAGCCGGACGTGGAACTGGCCGAGGTCGCCGGGCAGGGCGTGGACGTCCGGACCGGGATGGCGGTCACCGCGATCGATCGGGCTACCCGCGAGGTACGCACGGCCGAGGGCGTCCGGTACGGCTACGACCACCTGATCCTCGCCACCGGCAGCCGGGCCGTGGTACCGCCGCTGCCCGGACTCGACCCGCCGCCCGACCGGGTGGTCCCGTTCCGCACCCTGGACGACTGCCGACGGATCCTCGCCGCCGCCCGGGACGCCCGCAGCGTGCTGGTGCTCGGCGGCGGTCTGCTCGGGTTGGAGGCGGCCCGCGGGCTGGCCGCCCGGGGACTGGACGTGACCGTGGTCCACCCCGTCGGGCACCTGATGGAACGGCAGCTCGACCCGACGGCCGGGGCGGTGCTCGCCAACACCCTCGCCGGGCTCGGGGTGCGGACCCGGTTGGGGGTCACCGCGACCGGCGTGGCCGCCGACGCCGACGGCGTCCGCCTCGACCTGGCCGACGGCGAGTCCCTCGGCGCCGACCTGCTGGTGCTCTCCTGCGGCGTACGCCCCGACACCGCCCTGGCCGCCACGGCCGGGCTGGCCGTGGACCGGGGCGTGGTGGTGGACGACCGGATGCGGACCAGCGACCGGCACATCTCGGCGATCGGCGACTGCGCACAGCATGCCGGGACGCTGACCGGGCTGGTCGCCCCGGCCTGGGCGCAGGCCCGGGTGGTGGCCGAGGTGCTGTCCGGCGGCGACCCGCTCGCCCGGTACCGGCCCCGGCCGGCGGTGACCCGGCTGAAGGCGGCCGGCATCGATCTGGCCGCGATGGGCGACGCCGCCGGCGGGACGGTCGACGGCGGGCCGGTCGAGGAGCTGACCTTCGCCGACCCGGCCCGGGGCACCTACGCCCGGCTGCGGATCCGCGACGAGCGGCTGACCGGGGCGATCCTGCTCGGGGACAACCCGGCCGTCGGCACCGTGGTGCAGCTCTTCGACCGGGGTGCCCCGGTGCCCGCGGACCGGCGGTCGCTGCTGCTCGGGCGGGCGTTCGGCACCGCGCCGGCCACTCCGGCCGCGTCCCCGGCGCTGATGCCGGGCGCGGCCACGGTGTGCCAGTGCAACGACGTCAGCAAGGGCGCCCTGGTGGCGTGCTGGCGTTCCGGCGCCCGCAGCGTCGCGGAGCTGTCGGCGGCGACCCGGGCCGCCACCGGCTGCGGCGGCTGCCGGGACGCGGTGGCCGGCATTGCCGACTGGCTCGCCGAGGCGGACCCGGTGGCGGCCCGATCCGGACGCGCCCGGGCAGGTGACGGGACTGACCGCGTGGAGGTGACGCGATGAGCGAGCGAAGCGAGCGAATCAGCCGGCTCAGTGCGACGGTGCCGCATGCCGGCACTGCTCGCGGTCCGACCCCCGGCCGAGGCTGCGGCGACGGTGCTGCACCGTCCGATGCGGCCGGGGCTCGGACCGTTCGGCGAAGCGGAGTGCCGGCATGAGCGGCGGCAGGCTGGTGGTCGTCGGCAACGGCATGGTCGGACAGCGCTTCGTCGAGGCGCTGCGGGCCCGGGACCACGACCGGCGCTGGCGGGTGACGGTGCTCGCCGAGGAGCGGCGGCCGGCGTACGACCGGGTACGGCTCTCGGCCTTCTTCGAGGGGGTCAGCGCCGAGGAATTGAACCTGCACACCCCCGACGACGGGGTGGAGCTGCGTCTGGGCGAGCCGGCCCTCGGCATCGACCGGGACCGGCGGGTGGTGCGCACCGCGGCCGGCGAGCACCCGTACGACGCGCTGGTGCTGGCCACCGGCTCGTCCGTCTTCGTGCCGCCGGTGGCCGGCACCGACCTGCCCGGGGTCTTCGGCTACCGGACGCTGGACGACCTGGCGGCGATCCGGGAGTACGCCGGCCGCCGGCGGACCGGCGCGGTGATCGGCGGCGGTCTGCTCGGCCTGGAGGCGGCGAACGCGCTGCGCCTGCTGGGGCTGGTGACCAGCGTGGTCGAGTTCGCGCCCCGGCTGATGCCGGTGCAGGTGGACGAGGCGGGCGGGGCGATGCTGCGCCGCTACGTGGCGGAGCTGGGTGTCACCCCGTACCTCGGGGTGGCCACCAGCGCGCTGCGTTCCGGCCCGGACGGCGCGGTCGCCGTGCTGGAGCTCTCCGACGGGCGCACGGTCGACGCCGACCTGGTCGTGGTGGCCGCCGGCATCCGGCCCCGGGACGAACTGGCCCGCGCGGCCGGGCTGCCGCTCGGCCCGCGCGGCGGGGTGCTGGTCGACGCGACCTGCCGGACCGCGGACCAGCGGATCTGGGCGGTCGGCGAGTGCGCGGCGGTGGACGGCACCTGCCACGGCCTGGTCGCCCCCGGGTACGCGACCGCCGAGGTGGTCGCCGACCGGCTGCTCGGCGGGGCGGCCACGTTCCCCGGCGCGGACACCGCCACCAACCTGAAGCTGCTCGGGGTGGACGTGGCCTCGTTCGGCGACGCGCACGGCGCCACCCCGGGCTGTCTCGACGTCACCTTCACCGACCCGGCCACCCGCGCGTACGCGAAGCTGGTGCTCTCCGACGACGCGCGGACGCTGCTCGGCGGCGTGCTGGTCGGCGACGCGAGCGCCTACCCGACGCTGCGGGCGAGCGTCGGCGGGCCGCTGCCCGCTCCCCCGCTGGCGCTGCTGGCCCCGGCCGGCGGCGCGGGCACCGGGGCCGGTGCGTTGCCGGCCGCCGCGCAGGTCTGCTCCTGCAACGCGGTGACCCGGGCGGATCTCGACGCGGCGATCGCCGGCGGGGCGACCGATGTGCCGGCGCTGAAGGCGTGCACCCGGGCCGGCACGAGCTGCGGCTCCTGCGCGCCGATGCTGAAGCAGCTCCTCGACGCGGCCGGGGTGCGGCAGTCCACCGCGCTCTGCGAGCACTTCGACGCCGGCCGGCAGGGGCTGTTCGACCTCGTCCGGGTCCGGGGGATCCGGACGTTCTCCCAGCTCATCGCCGAGCACGGGCGGGGGCGCGGCTGCGACATCTGCAAGCCCGTGGTGGCCTCGATCCTCGCTTCGCTCGGCACCGGGCACGTGCTCGACGGCGAGCAGGCGTCCCTCCAGGACACCAACGACCACTTCCTGGCCAACCTGCAACGCGACGGCAGCTACTCGGTGGTGCCGCGGATCCCCGGCGGGGAGATCACCCCGGAGAAGCTGATCGTGATCGGCGAGGTGGCCCGGGACTTCCGGCTCTACACCAAGATCACCGGCGGGCAGCGGATCGACCTGTTCGGGGCCCGGGTCGAGCAGCTCCCGCAGATCTGGCGGCGGCTGGTCGACGCCGGCTTCGAGTCCGGCCACGCGTACGGCAAGGCGCTGCGGACGGTGAAGTCCTGCGTCGGCGAGACCTGGTGCCGGTACGGCGTGCAGGACTCGGTCGGGCTGGCCGTCGCCCTGGAGCTGCGCTACCGGGGGCTGCGCGCCCCGCACAAGCTCAAGTCGGCGGTCTCCGGCTGCGCCCGGGAGTGCGCCGAGGCGCGCAGCAAGGACTTCGGCATCATCGCCACCGAGACCGGCTGGAATCTCTACGTGGGCGGCAACGGCGGCTTCCGCCCCCGGCACGCCGACCTGTTCGCCACCGATCTGTCCACAGAAGCGCTGATTCCGCTGATCGACAGATTCCTGATGTATTACATCCGCACCGCCGACCGGTTGCAACGCACCGCCGCCTGGATCGAGGCGATGGACGGCGGCCTGGACCACCTGCGGTCGGTGCTCGTGGACGACTCGCTCGGGCTCTGCGCCGAACTCGACGCGGCGATGGCCCGGCACGTCGCGTCGTACTCGGACGAGTGGCGGGACGTGCTCGAGGACCCGGAGCGGCTGCGCCGCTTCACCTCCTTCGTCAATGCGCCCGACGTGCCCGACCCGTCCATCACGTTCGCGGTCGAACGCGGCCAGCCGGTGCCGGTGCGCGGGGTGCCGCCGGGGGCCGGCCCCGACCGCCGTCGCCAGCCGGTCGCGCTCGGCCTTCCGGAGGTACGCCGATGAGTCCGTTGAGCACCGTGGACTGGACGCCGGTCTGCCCGCTGGACCGGCTGGACCCCGATCGTGGGGTGGCCGCGCTGGTGGACGGGGTGCAGGTGGCCCTCTTCCGGACCGGTGCCGAGCTGTACGCGGTCGACAACCTGGACCCGGTCGGCGGCGCGTGCGTGATGTCCCGGGGGATCGTGGGCAGCCGCGGCCGTGTCCCGACGCTCGCCTCCCCACTGCACAAGCAGGTCTACGACCTGCGCACCGGGCGGTGCCTCGACCTCCCGGGCGTGGCGCTGCGGCGGCACGAGGCGCGCTGTCGGAACGGACAGGTCGAGGTGCGGCTGCGACAGGAGGAGTGATGCGGGACGAACTGGCCGGCTTCACCATCGGGGTCACCGCCGACCGGCGGCGTGACGAGCTGGCCGCGCTGCTCCAGCGGCGCGGTGCGCGGGTGGTGCTCGCCCCCGCCCTGCGGATCGTGCCGCTGGCGGACGACACCGACCTGCGCGAGGCCACCCGGGCCTGCCTCGACCGGCCGCCGGACGTCCTGATGGCCAACACCGGCATCGGCATGCGCGGCTGGCTGGAGGCGGCCGAGGGGTGGGGGCTGGCCGAGCCGCTGCGCGGCCTGCTCTCCCGGTCGTACGTGGTGGCCCGCGGCCCGAAGGCGACCGGCGCGATCCGGGCCGCCGGCCTGCGCGAGCACTGGTCGCCGGCCTCGGAGAGCTGCGACGAGGTGATCGACCACCTGGTCCGGCGGGGGGTGGCCGGCCAGGTCGTCGCCATGCAGCTGCACGGCGAGCGGCAGCCGGAGTGCACCCAGGCGCTCGAGGCGGCGGGGGCCACGGTGATCGAGGTGCCGGTTTACCGGTGGGCGCCGCCCGCCGACCCGGCCCCGCTGCACCGGCTGATCGACCTGGTCGCGGGGCGGCTGGTCGACGCGGTCACGTTCACCTCCGCCCCGGCGGCGGAGGCGATGCTGCGGGCGGCCGGGGACCGGACCGAGACGGTGCTGGCGGCGCTACGGGGTGACGTGCTGGCCAGTTGCGTCGGCGCGGTGACCGCCGAGCCACTGGTGCGGCGCGGGGTGCCGGTGAGCGCCCCGAACCGGGCCCGGCTCGGCGCCCTGGTCCGGACGATCGTCGACGAGCTGCCCCGGCGGACCGTCACCGTGAAGGCCGGCGGGCACCTGCTGACCCTGCGCGGGCACGCGGCCGTGGTCGACGGGGAGCTGCGATCGCTCGCCCCGGCCCCGATGGCGGTGCTGCGGGCGCTCGCCGCGGCGCCCGGCAAGGTGCTGTCCCGCACCGCGCTGCTGCGTACCCTGCCCCGGGGCGCGGACGAGCACGCGGTGGAGATGGCGGTCGCCCGCCTGCGGGTCGGACTGAACGCCCCGCGCGTGGTGCAGACGGTGGTGAAGCGCGGTTATCGGCTCCGGGTGGAATAAGCCGGAGGGGCCCTGCGCCGCCGCCTTCGGTGGCGGAGACGGGGCCATGTCGACACGTACCCGGACCGCCGCACCGGGCAGGCTGCGTCAGCCGACCGAGGCCGGGTAGCCGTGCTCGGCCTGGAGGCGGAGCATGGCGTGCTCGACGACGGTCACCAGCACCTGCTTGACCGAGTCGCGCTGCCGGGCGTCGCACATCACCAGCGGCACGTCCGGCGAGATCGCCAGCGCCTCGCGGACCTCCTCCGGCTCGTACTGCGGCGCCCCGTCGAACCGGTTCAGCGCCACCAGGTACGGCAGGTTGCGGTTCTCGAAATAGTCCAGCGGGGCGAAGGCGTCGGTGATCCGGCGGGTGTCCACCAGGACGGCGGCGCCCACCGCACCCCGGATGATCTCGTCCCACATGAACCAGAAGCGGGTCTGGCCGGGCGTGCCGAAGAGGTAGAGGATCAGGTCCTCGGCCATGGTGATCCGGCCGAAGTCCATGGCGACCGTGGTGGTCTCCTTGCCGGGCACCTTCGACGGATCGTCGATGCCCACTCCGGCCGCCGTCATCAGCGCCTCGGTGGTCAGCGGCGTGATCTCGGAGATCGCGCCGACCAGGGTGGTCTTGCCCACCCCGAAGCCGCCCGCGACCACGATCTTCGCGGAGATGATCTCCCGGCTGCGGTTCGCCCCGGCGGGGTCATAGTTCGCGAAGTCCACTTAGCACCCTTCCAAGCAGGTTCATTCGCGCCGCGAACCCGGTGGCGGGAGCGGCAGTGTGTAGCGTCAGCAGGCTCTCGGCCACCATGTCGGCGACCAGCACCCGGGTGACGCCCAGCGGCATCCGGGTGTACGCGGCGATCTCCGCGAGCGACTGCGGTCGGCTCTCGCAGACCGAGGCGATGCGGTACTTGTCGTGCCCGGCGAACCGCGCCTCGGCCGACTGGGTCGCGGTGCAGGACAGCACCGCCTCCAGCGCGATGTTCTGCAACGGCTCGGTGCGGCCACGGGTGACCGCGTACGGTCGCACCAGCGCCCCACGCGGGTCCCGTCGTGGTTCCATCTCGCGATCACCTCCCTCCGTACGGAGCCGGGCCGGCTCCGGATCACCAAGTCACACCGGACGCCCGGTCAGGACCGGACGGCATCCCTCGGCAGCGGGGACAGCGCCTGGCCGACCCGCTCCACCAGCAACGCCATCTCGTAGCCCACCTGGCCGACGTCGCAACTCCGGGCGGCCAGCACCGCCATCGACGAGCCGTCGCTGATCGACATGAGGAACAGGTATCCGCTGTCCATCTCGATCACCGTCTGGAGCACCGCGCCGGCGCTGAACATCCGCGCCGCACCCTCGGTCAGGCTCACCACGCCGGAGGTGATCGCGGCGAGCTGGTCCGCCCGGTCCGCCGGCAGGTCGCGGGAGGAGGCGAGCAGCAGCCCGTCCGCGGACACCGCCACCACGTGGGCGATGCCCGCCACGCTGTCGGCGAAGTTGGTGAGCAGCCAACCCATGTCCTGCATGGCCGCTGACCTGTTCATCGGTTCGTCTCCTTGGTCGAGGTGCTGTTCAGGTCCGCGCCCGCCGTCCGCCCCCGCTGCACACCGCGGTGGTAGGCCGACAGCAGGCCACGTACTTCGTCCGGCGTGCGCCGGGCTTGGGCCCGGCCACCCTTCGGCTCGATGCCGCCGGGCACGAGCTGGGCCTGCGGCACCCGCTTCGGGAGGCCGGAGCGGGTGGTGCCGCCGGTGCTGGGCTCCGCGGCCCGGCTGGCCCGCGACCAGCCCTCGTCCGCCGCCGTCCGCCAGGCGCCCGGGTCGGCTGCCGGTGGCGCCGGCGGAGCGACGGCGGCGGACGGCACGGTCGGCGGGCTGTACGGCGGCGACGTGGTCACCCCGGCGGCCTGGGCGCCCGGGGTACGCGTCGGCAGCGGCGGCGCGGCCGCGGCGACCGGCTGCGCCGGGGCGGCTGCCGACTCATCGTCGAACCGGGGGCGGGCGAACATGGTGGTCTCGTCCTCCCCGTGCGACCGGAACCAGACGGCCTCCATCTCGCGGAAGATCGGCGCCTCGGCCGGCTGGGCCATCGTCGGCACGGTCTCGACGGGCGGGGCCGCCGCGACCGGCTGGTAGGCCGGGGCCGGCGGGTAGGTCGGGGCCGGCGGGTAGGTCGGGGCCGGCGGGTAGGTCGGTGGCGCGAGCGGAGCGCGGTCGACCGGGGCGACGCCCTCGCCAGCCGGGGTCCGCTTCGGCAGCGGGTCGCGCGGGGGGTATGCGTGGTCCGGCGTGGTCGTCGCGTACCCGGCACCGGAGACGGGGGTCGCCGGCGCGGGCGGCGTGGACGCGACCGGGGCGGTCGTCGGGACGGTCGGCAGGCTCGGCAGCGCGCCGGCCACCCCGCCCACCTGCCCGGCCGGACCACTGTCCCGCGCCTCGGCGGCGGCCTGCCAGCGGGCGGGCGGCGGGGCGGCGCTCCGCCACTGGTCGGTCAGGGTCGCCGTGGCACCCCGCTCGGCCAGCGGTTCGGCGGCGGCGCCGAGCTGGCTCAGCGGGGCCGGCTCGACGGCAAGCGGCTGGCGCGACCCGATGAGCGGGGCCTGGCCCCGGTTGGCCGGCAGCACCACCGCGGAGTTGGGCAGGGTCACCTGGGCGACGGTGCCGCCCTCGACGTTGCGCCGCAGCTCCACCCGAATGCCGTAGCGGGAGGCGAGCCGGCTCACCACGGCCAGACCCATCAGCCGGAACGCGGCCACGTCCACCGTGGGCGGGGCGGCCAGTCGCCGGTTCAGCGAGTCGAGCTGCTCGTCGCTCAGGCCCAGACCGCGGTCCTCGACCTGAATCAGCACGTAGTCGCGGATCCGCCGGCCGTCCGCGACCACCGTGGTGTTCGGCGGAGAGAAGCGGGTGGCGTTGTCCAGCAGTTCGGCGACCAGCCGGACCACGTCGTTGACCGCCTGCGAGGCGACCGAGATGTCGGTGTCGACGGTGCCGAACTCGATCCGGTTGTAGAGCTCCACCTCGGACTGGGCGGCGCGCAGCACGTCGACCAGGAGCGCGTCCTCGCGGCGCGGGACGGCCGAGTCGGCGCCGGCCAGCACCAGCAGGTTCTCGTCGTTGCGGCGCATCCGGGTGGCCAGGTGGTCGAGCTCGAAGAGCTGGGCGAGCCGCTTCGGGTCCTCCTCGCCGCGTTCGATCGCGTCCAGTTCGCCGATCATCCGGTCGACCAGGCTCTGCGACCGGCGGGCCAGGTTGAGGAACATCGCCGAGACGCTGGTCCGCAGCGCGGCCTGCTCGGCCGCTACCCGGACCGCCTCCCGGTGGACCACGTTGAAGGCCGCCGCCACCTGGCCGACCTCGTCGCGGTTGGTCAGCTTGATCGGGTCCCGGACCTGCTGGACGATCTCGTCCACGCCGCCGTCGCCGATGGCGTTGACGCTCTGCAGCCGGCTCACCGCGTCCGGCAGGTCGTGGTTCGCCACGGCCAGGGCACCCTCGCGCAACCGGCGCAGCGAGTCGTTCAGCGAGCGGGCCAGCACCACGGCCAGCGTCACGGCGATGAGCAGCGTGAGCAGGACGAGCAGGCTCTCCACGACGGCCTGCCGGATGACGTTGGCCCGGACCGCGTCGGCGTCGGCGAGCAGCCGGTCCTGGAGCTGGATCTCGGCCCACCGCATGAGGTCGTCGACCGCGCCGATGGCCGCCGCGGCGTCGTCCCGGCCGACCAGCGGGCTCTGGTTGACCGAGCGGGACACGTCGGTGGCGACCCGGTCGGCGAGCTGTACGGCGTCACCGGAGACCGTGCCGTCCACCAGGGCCCGCTGCTCCGGCTCGGCGGCGCGGGAGAAGGAGAGCAGGGCCTCCTGCTGGCCGGTCAGGGTGGCCACGAAGGAGGAGAACTGCTCCTCGTCGAGCTGGCCGGTGGAAAGGGCGGTGAAGACGACCGCCTCCTCCTCGGCGACCTCCGCCTTGGCGTGGGAGAACGCGGCCACCGCGCGGCGGGCGTCGGCGATGCCCTCGGCGCCGGGCTGCTGGGCGAGGGTGTCGCCGTACGCGACGAGGTCGTTGAGGATGATGCCGTAGCGCAGGCTGGCCTCGGCCACCGGCATCTGCCGCCGGTCCAGCACCTCCTGGCGGGTGCCGTTCAGCGTGGCCAGGTGGTCCTCGACGACCTTGAGCCGGTCCGACACCGAGCGGGGCACGTCGCCGAGCCGCCCCCGCTCCGCCCGGTACGCCGCGATCCGCTCGTCGGTACGCCGGACCCGCAGGTTGTAGTCGTCCGGCTTCTGTTCCGGCGCGGCCAGGTACGCGGCCGCCGCCATCCGCTCCTTGTGCAGGTCCTGGGCGAGCGCCGAGACGTCGATCGACAGTGCGGTGAGCGACCGGATCCGGGTGGCCTCGTACGCGCCCTCGCCGACCGAGACGAGTCGGATGGTTGCCAGCGCGATGACGGCGGCGACCGGAACGACCAGGATGAGGGCGAGCTTGGAACGGATCCGCGCGTCACGCAGCCGAGGAACTCGTCGTCGCCGGTTTCGTTGGTCGACGCCAGGGCTCTCGGGCAGGGTCGTAGGTCCGGTGCTCACGACATCGCCTCCGTCGATTCTTCCACGCCTGACCCGCCGACCGGTGCCTGGTGCGGCGGGCGGCGCCGCGCGCGGCACGGCCGCGATTTCATCAGACGTATTGCTGTTTGGGAAGCCGCAGTGAGACAGGAAACGGTCGGCGGCCACTCAACCGGTGCAGCGGTCAACTAATACCTTCATTTTCTCAAGCCCCTGAACTGGGGATGTAACTCCAGAGTGGTCGGTCGCAGCTAAGCGGTAATGGTTCGTTAACGTTCCGTGTCGCCAACATGTGGGACGGGTGTCCCGAAACGGCTCGCGACATCCGTGCTTGACCACACGGCCCGGCATTGGCAAGGTTTTGCAGGCTTCGCGCACACCGTACGGCACACCAACCCCGTTCCTCCACTGAGGACGGACGAGCGGCGGTGATCGGGCGTACACCCCGCGCCGCACCTGGAGGACTGAGTTGAGCCCCATCCGCTCCGCGAGCATCGCGGCGCTCGCATCGGCCGTGCTGGCCGCCACGCTCACCGGCTGCCAGTTCGGCGGGGAGCAGCAGGACAGCAGGCCGATCGTGATCGCCGCGGACCTCGAACTTTCCGGCGCATCCGCGGCGATCGGCAAGGTGTACCAACGGGCCCTGGAACTGAAGGTCGAGCAGTTGAACTCGTCCGGCGCGCTCGGTGCCCGGAAGATCGAGCTCAAGGTGAAGGACAACCGCTCCGACGCCGCCGAATCCTTGCGTAACATCAACGATTTCAGCGGCGACTCCCGGGTCAGCGCCATCATCATGGGCGGTTGCAACGAATGTGCGGTCGGCGCCGCCCGCACAATCGGCGAAAAGCACATTCCGACCGTCGCGCTCGCCTCCTCCGCCGCGATCACCGAACCGGTCGCCGAACGCCGCTACGTCTTCAAGCTCGCCCCGAACGCGGCCGACAGCGCCGCGGCGCTCACCACCGAACTGAAGCGGCGCGGGCTCGCCAAGGTGGCCGTGCTGCACAGCGCCGACAACTACGGCCAGGAGGGGCTGGCCGCGCTGCAGGGCGAGTTCGACAAGGCCCGCATCCGAATGGTCCGCGCCGAAGCGGTACGCGGCACCGACACCGACGTCAGCGGCCAGGTCGGCCAGCTCGTCGGGAAGAAGCCCGAGGCGCTGGTCGTCTGGACGCCGCCGGAGCAGGCGGCACTGGCCGCCGCCAACGCCCGGCAGGACCGGTTCGCCGGCGACCTGTTCTTCGACGCCTCGGCCGCCGGCGACCTCTTCCTCGGCGCCTCCGCCCGCTCCACGGAGAAGGCGACGTTGATCTTCACTCAGACCATGGTGATCGACGACGTCATCGCCACCACCCCGGCCAAGGCCGCCCGGCGGCAGTGGTTCCAGGACTACACCGCCCGCTACGGCGGCTACAACGGCTTCTCCTCGTTCGCCGCGGACGCGGTCCAGCTCATCGCGGACGCCGAACTGCGCGCCGGCGACGAGTCGGGGACGGCGCACCGGGACACCCTGCGGGACGTGCTGGAGACCTCGCAGCTCGACGGGCTCTCCGGGCCGATCCGGATGACGCCCGACAACCACTCGGGGTTGATGCCGCAGGCGTTGACGACGCTCGTGGCGCGTGGGGGTCGCTGGCGTCTCGCCGGGTAGTGGTTGCGCTGGGGGGTGTGGCCCCACCGCAACCGGCCCCGGGCGGTCAGGCTTGATCCCTCCGCCGGTTGCGGTGGGGCCACACCTTCGGTGGTTCCGCGCCGTCCGTCCGTCCGTCCGTTTCTGTGGACCTCGGGTGTCTACGGTCGACCCGAGGTCCACTGTCGACGGGCAGCACCTCGCCGCCGAGTGGTTACCTTGCGGAGGTGGTGGCTCTTACCCAGGGGAGGGTCAGGCGTTCGAGGAGGGTGAGGGCGGAGTAGAGCAGGATGCTCATCAGGGCGACCAGCACGATCGCCGCCCACGCCGTCGCGGTGTCGCCGATGCCGTTGTACTGGATGATCTGGTAGCCCAGCCCGGGCTTGTCCGAGTAGAACTCGCCGATGACCGCGCCGATCGCGGCGAGCGGCATCGCCACCTTCAGCCCGACGAAGATCTGCGGCAGGGCGGCCGGGAAGCGCACCTTGCGGAACGCCTGCCACCACGACGCGTTGAGCGAGCGGGCCAGTTCGGCCATGTCGACCGGGGTGGTGGTCAGCCCGGTCGCGGTGGACAGCACGATCGGGAAGAAGCAGAGCAGGAACACCATGGTCAGGATGGGTTTCTGCCCCCAGCCGACGGCAACCACGAGCAGCGGGCCGAACGCGATCTTCGGCACCGCGTTGACCGCCACCAGCAGCGGCGCGAACATCCGCTCCACCCGGCGGGAGGCGGCCAGGGCCATCCCGATCAGCACGCCGGCGATCGACGAGAGCAGGAAGCCGAAAAGGGTCATCCAGATGGTGATCCCCAGCGCCGGCAGCAGCACTTGCATGCTGGCGGTCAGCCCCTGCCACACCGCCTGCGGCGGTGGCAGCACCGCCGGGTGGACCAGGTGCAGCCCCGAGCTGACGAGCCACCAGGCCGCCACCGCGATCACCAGCCCGAGCGCCGGCAGCCCCACCGCCGCCGGGCGTACGCCGGACCGGGTCGGGGCGGCCGTGGCCGGCGCCGACGTCCCCGGCCGGGCTGCGGTCAACTGCGTCAACGTGTCCTCCTCTCTCCGCCGGCCGGACGGCCGGCACGCGAAGGGGGTGCGCCCCGCCGGAACCCCGGCGGGTGCGCACCCCCGTTGTCCGAGCCGGCCGGTCAGGCCTTCGGCGCGAGGTTGAAGTCGATGATCTGGTCGGGGGTCAGGTTCTGCTTGAGCGCGCCCGCGCCCTGCAGCAGCGCGATGCTCTTGGCGACCCGACCGCTGTCCAGGGTGCCCAGCGCGGTGCCGGAGTTGTTGGACCGGACGTACGCGGCCATCAGCTGGAGCTCGGCGGCGGCCGCGGCGGGGTTGGCGGCGTCCACGTACTTCTTCAAGATCTGGCCCGCCTCCTCCGGGTGGGCCAGGGAGTACTCCAGGCCCTTGATCAGCGCCGCGGTGAAGCGCTTGACCATCTCCGGCTTCTCCTTGGCGATCTTGCTGGAGGTGATCAGCGCGTTGCCGTAGAGGTCCTGCATCACGTTGCTGTACGGCAGCACAACCGGCTTTTTCTTGGTCACCGCCTCGACGGTCGGCTGGCCGACCACGAACTGGCCGATGCCGTCCACCGAGCCGGCGCCCAGCATCCCGATCAGTCCCGCTGCGTCACCGTTGACCCAGGTCACCTTGCTGGCGTCGATGCCGGCCAGCTTGGCGTACGTCGGGAAGAGGTTGTACACGACGGAGAATTTGGTGTCGGCGAGCCTCTTGCCCTCCAGGTCCTTCGGCGTGGCGATGTTCTTGCCCTCGACCGAGACGATCGCGGCCATGGTGCGCTGCTGGATCGCCGCCACCGCGACGAAGTCCTTGGCCTGACCGTTGCCCATCTGGAGGATGCCACCGGTCAGGTCGATCGGGCCGAAGTCGGCCTGGCCGCCGGTGACGAGCTTGATGACATCGCCCGTGCCCTGGCCCGGCTTGATCTCGACGTCGAAGCCGGCCTCCTTGAAGAAGCCCTTCTCCTTCGCCACCCAGGCGTACGAGTCGCGGCCGAAGTTGCCGAACGAGGTGAGATAGGTCACCTTCTCCAGCGCCGCGCCACCCGGGGCCTTGTCCGCGGCCTTGTCCGAGTCGCTGCTGCAACCGGAGACCAGGGCGAGGGCGGTGGCCAGCGCGGCAGCGGCGACCGAACGGGTCAGCCTTCTCATCAGTGCACCATGTCCTTTCCGACCAGGCATGTTCGCCCGGGCGGGTCGTGGGTCCGACGGTGTCGGCACGAGGGGCAGCCGACGGGACCGTCGTGAGGGGACTCTTCGCGCGCAACAGCGTACGAGAAGCTTCTTGCCGCGACGTCCGGCCTCCGGTTGCGGTACGGAAACGAAGTTGCCCAACGGAGAGGGGGTCTCCGTCCATTCCGAACGGTGCTATGAGGAGCGACTCCCGCTACGCTGGTCCGGCTCGCACTCGCGACGTGGAAGGGAGCTGGCGGGAGATGATCCGGCTGTCCGGGGTGTCCCGCACCTTCGACGGCCGCTCCGGGCGGGTGGAGGCGCTGCGCGACATCGACCTCGACGTCGCCGAGGCCGAATTCGTCGCCGTCCTCGGCCGGTCCGGTTGCGGCAAATCGACCCTGCTCCGCATGATCGCCGGCCTACTGCCGGTCACCGCGGGGGAGATCACCGTCGCCGACACGCCGATCACGAAGCCCCGCCGGGACATCGCCATGCTGTTCCAGCGGCCGGCCCTGCTGCCCTGGCGTTCGGTGCTGGACAACGTCCTGCTCCCGGTGGAGATCTTCGGCTGGAGCCGGGCGAAGCACCGCGACCGGGCCCGGGAGCTGCTGGAGATGGCCGGGCTGGGCGGCTTCGAGAAGCGCCTGCCGCACGAGCTCTCCGGCGGCATGCAGCAGCGCGTCTCGCTCTGCCGGTCGCTGATCGGCGAACCGCGCGTGATGCTCATGGACGAACCCTTCTCCGCGCTCGACGCGCTCACCCGCGAGGAACTCGCCGGCGAGCTCCAGCGGGTGCACATGGAGACCCGGGCGACGATCGTCTTCGTCACCCACTCGATCGACGAGGCGGTGCTGCTCGCCGACCGGGTCGTCGTGCTCAGCCCACGCCCCGGCCGGATCCGCGAGGTGGTCGAGGTCAAGGTGCCCCGGCCGCGCACCCTCGGCCGCCACGAGCACCTCGCCGAGGTAGCCCGGATCAGCGCCGAGCTGCACGAGCTGCTGATGGAGCGGGAGCCCACCACGCCCAGGCAGGCCGAGCCGACCGACGGGACCGAGACGCCGGCGGCCGCCGGCACGGGAGGGCAGTGACCATGCGGGTGTCGGTGTTCACCGAACCGCACCGCGGGGCCAGCTACGACGACCAGCTCCGGTTCGCCCGGCGGGTCGAGGAGACCGGCTTCGAGGGCTTCTTCCGGGCCGACCACTATCGGTCGATGGGTGACGAGCCGGGCCTGCCCGGCCCCACCGACGCCTGGCTGACGCTCGCCGCGCTGGCCCGGGAGACCTCCCGGATCCGGCTCGGCACCCTGGTCACCTCGGCCACCTTCCGCCTGCCCGGGCCGCTGGCCGTGATGGTGGCCCAGGTCGACCAGATGAGTGGCGGCCGCGTCGAGCTGGGCATCGGCGCCGGCTGGTACGAGCGGGAGCACACCGCGTACGGCATCCCGTTCCCCGGTGTCGCCGTGCGGTTCGACCGGCTCGCCGAACAGCTCGAGGTCGTCACCGGGCTGTGGCGCACCCCGCCCGGCGAGACGTACAGCTTCAAGGGCGAGCACTACCAGCTCCTCGACGCGCCGGCGCTGCCCAAGCCGGTGCAGCGCCCCGGTCCGCCGGTGATCGTGGGCGGCCGGGGCCCGAAGCGCACCCCCGAGCTGGCCGCCCGGTACGCGGACGAGTTCAACATGCCGTTCAAGACCGTCGCCGAGACGGCCGCCGCCTACCAGCGGGTACGCGGGGCAAGCGAGCGGGTCGGGCGTACCGCCTCGGGGCGGGCGCCGCTGGTGCTCTCCGCCGGGGTGGTGGTGGCCATCGGGCGGACCGACGCGGAGGCGCGGCGGCGGGCCGCGCCACTGCACGTCAAGAGCGCCCTGCCGCCGGAGGACCCGGTGATCGGCTCCCCCGCGCAGCTCGTCGACCGGCTCGGCGAGTTCGCCGCGGTCGGGGCCACCCGGGTGCACCTGCGCCTGATCGACTTCGACGACCTCGACCACCTGGAGCTCATCGCCGCCGAGGTGCTCCCCCAACTGGACGGATCCCGATGACCAGCCTCTCCGCCGACCTCGAACTCGGCCCGGTGGGCCAGGAGATCGTCTACGAGAACGACCGGGTGCGCGTCTGGCACATCCGGCTGGAGCCGGGCGAGCGGCAGCCGCTGCACCGGCACCACCACCCGTACCTGGTGGTGGCGATCCAGGGCGCGAAGAACGTGGTGCAGACGATCGACGGCACGAAGATCGACGCCGATGAACCGACCGGCGGCGTGGTCTACCGCGACCCGGGCGCCGTGCACATGCTGACCAATGTCGGGGACACCACCTACCTGGCCCGCCTGGTCGAGCTGAAGTAGTCGCCCGGACGCCACTGCCTCGCGTAAAGAGTGGCAAGTGGCGATCGACCGCACCGGGCCGTAACGTGCCCGACATGGCCTTTCGGACGTGGGGCAGGCTGCCGTTCACGGCGCTCGGAGTGAGCGTGCTGGCCGGGGCCGGCCAGCTCGGCATCGCGTACGGGTTCGGCGTCGTACGCCTCAACGGCGCGTTCGCCGACGGTTCGATCAACCGGTGGCCCGCCCAGCTCGCCTGGGTCGGCTGGTTCGCGGCGATCGCCGCGGTGGCCGGCGCCGTCGCGACGGGACGCCTCGCCCGCCGGGACGGGTCCCCGGGTGGCACCACCGAACAGCTCTCCGTCGCCGGCGCCGCCGCGCTCGGCGCGACCGTGGTCGCGCTGCTCTGCATGCAGCCGGCCCGCACCGCCGAACTCGGCGGCACCGTCGACCCGGTCTGGGCGGTCGGCATCTGCGCGATCCTCGGCGCGCTGGTCGGGGCCGGCGCCGCCATCGCCGTCCTGCTCAAGCCGCCGTTCGGGTGGAACATCGCGCTGACCGCCGCGGCCGTCTGGGTGCTTGCGCTGGTCTCCGTCGCGCCGACGGTGACCTCGAACGGGCCGCTGCGCACCGTACGCCTCGGGGTCCTCGAACCGTCCTGGCTGGACGCCGCGGCGGCGCAGCGCCTGGCCATGCTGGTCCTGCCCACGATGGCCCTGCTCGCCGGCGCGGTGACCGGCGCGCGGGCCCGCCGGCAGGGCCACCTTCCGCTGGTTGCCGGGGCGGCCGGGGTGGCCGGACCGGCGCTGCTCGCCTTCGCGTACCTTACCGCCGGCCCCGGCGCCGCGGCCGACCACTACCAGCTCGCCCCCTACTACGGCGCGCTGATCGCGGTGGCCTCCGGCGCGCTCGGCTCGGCCGCCGCCACGGTGCTGCGCCGACCCGCGCCGGCCGCCGACACCGACACCGACACCGACACCGACGCGATCGAGCCCACCGACATCCTCCAGCCCCTCCCGGCCTCGGCCGCCACTCCGGTCGCGTCGGCGACCGCGAGCGGGTCCGCGCTCGCCGCACCGTCGGCTGCCGTCGGTGCGGCGGACGGGTCGGGCGGGTTCGGTACCGCCTCGGATGGCGGCTCGCCCGCCCCCGCCCACTGGGACTGGCCGGCGCCGTCCGGCGTCACCCCCGCACCGGTACCGGCCGGCTGGACGGTGTCCGGGCACACCGCCTCCGACGACCGTGTCCCGCCGATGGTGCCGGCGGACGACGCCACCGCCCCGGTCGTACCGGTGGCGGAGGCGCCGGCGAGCGCGGCGGAGATTGACGGCCGGGACGAGGTCGCTGCCCGCGAGGCCGACGACCTGACCCGCAACCTGCCCGTGCCGGGACTGCTGCCCGCGGGCCGGCGGACCTCCGCCATCGACGTGCTCGCCGCAGGTCGCCCGGCCACCCATCCGTCCGCCGAGCGCGAGCGGCGGGGCTCCGCCCGCCCGACGCCGTCGTCTGCCGACCTGGCACCGCCGGAGCGGACCCCGGAACCGCCCCGGAGCGCCGCCGGGGCGGCAGCGCCGGAGCCGGCGCCGCCGGCTGAGGAGCAGCCGGCCCTGCCTCCGGAGTCGGCGTCGCCGGCCACGGATCGGACCGCCGCGTCCGCCGAGCCGCCGGCGCCGGCGCGTGCGGGGCAGCGCGGAGCTGAGCGGTCCGAGGGCGACGGTGGCGCAGCCCCACGGAACAGGCGCGTCCCGGCCAAGACCGGCGTGACGAGCGACCCGGCGGCCGCCGTCCCGTCGGCCACGGAGGGCCCGACCACCAGCGGCCTGTCCACCGCGCCGGCGACCCCGCGGGCTGGCGGGAATGAACTGCCGACCTCGCCGGCGCCGCGCGCGGCCGGCGGGCGCCGCTCCCGCCGCGCCACCGCGTCCCAGGCGGAACCGGGCGCCGCCGGAACGGACCCGACCGGGCCGGACGCCCCTCGCGCGGGCGGGCGGTCCAAGCGCGGACGCAAGGCCACCACCGGCGCGGTCCCCGGCTCCGAGCCGGTCGGGACGACACCGGCCGAGCCGGCCGCCGAGCTCGACGTGCCGGCACGGCCGGAGGTCGCCCCCGCGCTCCCCGAACCAGCGAGCGCCCAGCCTGCCGGGGCGGACGACGAGCGGACACCGGCCCTCGGCGGCAGCTCACCCGGGCCGGAGGCCGCGACCGCCGAGCCGAGCACGACGAGCAACTTCTTCGCCGACGAGCCGGTCGGACCCGACGTCCCCGGTCCGCTCGACACCCCGGCGTCGCCCCGTCCGCGCTTCCCGATCTTCGAGGACGTGACCGACCGGCCGGGCGAGGTCCGGCCGGCCTGGCCGATCACACCCGGGCCGAGCTGGCCGGTCACCCCGCGCGGCACCACCGCCCCGGGCGCTCCGGGCCCGACCGGCGCAAACGGCGACAGCGCCGCCCCGGCGGACGAGGCTCGGCCCGCACCGGCCCCACGTCCCCGCCACCGGGCCCTGCCGGACCTGTCCCGGCCGGATTGGGACGCCTTCGACAACGCCCGACCCACCACGCCGGTCGTACCCGGTGACTCGCCGGGCCACGGCCGGCACGCCGACCCGGACGAACCCGCCGAGGCGGCCCCCGACCCGACCGACCCGACCGAGGCGGCCGAGGCGACCGAAGAGCCGGGCGCCGGGAAGGCGAAGGCACGGCGGGGCCTGTTCCGGCGCAACCGGGCCAAGGGTGCCGAGGTGGCGGAGCCCGACCACGAGTCCGCGCCGCTGCCCGCGAAGGACGAGGAGTACGTCGACTGGGTCGCCGGCCTCGCCTCGGACGACGACACCGACGACACCCGCACGCTGCGCACCGGCCGCCACCACCGCGATTGACCCGGTGGCCGGGCCGACCGCACGGCCGGCCCGGCCACCGCAGGCTCACGCCAGCGGCAGGTAGACCCGCGCCCCGGCGGAGACGAACTCCTCGGACTTGTCCTTCATGCCGCGCGCCGCGTAGTCCTTCAGCTCCTGGGTGATTTTCATGGAGCAGAACTTCGGCCCGCACATCGAGCAGAAGTGCGCGGTCTTCGCCGGCTGGGCCGGCAGCGTCGCGTCGTGGTACGACCGCGCGGTCTCCGGGTCCAGCGAGAGGTTGAACTGGTCCTCCCACCGGAACTCGAAGCGTGCCTTGGAGAGCGCGTCGTCCCAGGCCTGCGCCCCGGGGTGCCCCTTGGCCAGGTCGGCCGCGTGCGCGGCGATCTTGTACGCGATCACGCCCGCCTTCACGTCGTCCCGGTCCGGCAGGCCGAGGTGCTCCTTCGGGGTCACGTAGCAGAGCATCGCGGTGCCGAACATGCCGATCATCGCGGCGCCGATGGCCGAGGTGATGTGGTCGTACGCGGGCGCGATGTCGGTGGTCAGCGGGCCGAGCGTGTAGAACGGCGCCTCGTGGCACCACTCCTGCTGGCGGTCCACGTTCTCCTTGATCTTGTGCATCGGCACGTGGCCGGGCCCCTCGATCATCACCTGGACGTCGTGGTCCCAGGCGATCCGGGTCAGCTCGCCGAGGGTCCTCAGCTCGGCGAACTGCGCCTCGTCGTTGGCGTCCGCGATCGAGCCCGGCCGCAGCCCGTCCCCGAGCGAGAACGTGACGTCGTAGCGGGCGAGGATCTCGCACAGCTCCCGGAAGTTGGTGTAGAGGAAGTTCTCCTCGTGGTGGGCCAGGCACCAGGCCGCCATGATCGAGCCGCCGCGCGAGACGATGCCGGTCACCCGGTCCACCGCGAGCGGCACGTACGGCAGCAGCACCCCGGCGTGCACCGTCATGTAGTCGACGCCCTGCTCGGCCTGCTCGATCACGGTCTCCCGGAAGACCTCCCAGCTGAGCTTCACCGGGTCGCCGCCGACCTTCTCCAGGGCCTGGTAGATCGGCACGGTGCCGATCGGCACCGGCGAGTTCCGCACGATCGCCTCGCGGGTCTCGTGGATCCGCTTGCCGGTGGACAGGTCCATCACGGTGTCCGCGCCCCACCGGGTGGCCCAGGTCAGCTTGTCCACCTCCTCGGCGATCGAGGAGGTGACCGCCGAGGTGCCGATGTTGGCGTTCACCTTCACCAGGAACGCCTTGCCGATGATCGCCGGCTCGCACTCCGGGTGGTTGACGTTGAGCGGCAGCACCGCCCGCCCGGCCGCGATCTCGTCCCGGACGAACTCGGGCGCGATGCCCTCGCGGATCGCCACGAACTCCATCTCGGGGGTGACCACTCCCGCCCGGGCGTACGCGAGCTGCGTCGGACGCTTCCCGGTCACGCCCGCCAGCGGCGTCCCGGCGCCCCGCACCGGAGCGACGTCCCCGCGGGACGCGATCCACGGCCCGCGCAGCGGCGGCAGCCCGACCTCCGGGTCCGAGCCGGGGCCGGAGGTGTCGTAGAGGCGGACCGGCGGGTTGTCCCCGGTGAGGTCCACCTCGGCGAACGGCACCCGGAGGTCCGGCCGCGACCCCTCCACGTAGACCTTGCGTCGTGCCTGCATGACAGCCTCCCTGATGGTCAACAGGACCAGCCGAAGTGGTCCAGCGGGCCGCGTCCCGCGCCCAGTTCCCAGTCCCGCGCGCCGGTCAGCGCGCGGGTCACGTACTCCTTGGCGGCGGCGACCGCGACCGGCACCGGGTCGCCCGCCGCCAGCCGGACGGCGACCGCCGCCGAGAACGAGCAGCCGGTGCCGTGGTTGTGCCGGGTGGCCACCCGGGACGCCCGCAGCAGCGTGGTCGTCCCGCCGCCGGCCAGCACGTCCACCGACTCGCCGCCGGCGTCCACGTCGCCGCCGGTCACCACCACGTGCGCCGGGCCGCCGGCCGCCAGGGCTTCGGCCGCCGCGGCCATCTCCTCGACCGTGCTCACCGGGCGTCCGGTGAGGGCCGCGGCCTCCGCGCAGTTCGGCGTCGCCACCTCGGCGTACGGCAGCAGCCGCTCCACCGCCTCCACCACGCCGAGCCGGTGTCCGCTGGTGGCGACCAGCACCGGATCGACGACCAGCCGCGGCAGCCGGCCCGCCTTCGCCGCCTCGGCCACCGCCTCGGCGACCGCCGGGGTGCCGAGCATGCCGGTCTTCACCGCGCTTACCCGGAAGTCGCCGAGCACGCTGTCGAGCTGGTCGCGGACGGTCTGCGGGGGCAGCGGCAGGACGGCGTCCACGCCCCTGGTGTTCTGCGCGGTGACCGCGGTGAGCACGCTGGTGCCGTACGCCCCGAGGGCGGCGAAGACCTTGAGGTCGGCTTGGATGCCGGCTCCTGCGCCGGAGTCCGATCCGGCGATGGTGAGCACGGTTCTCGGCGTCATTGTCTCCCCCTGGTTGCGCTTGTGGGGACCTCCGTCGAGAAGCGCGGGCTCTGCGGCACCGGGGTGACCGCCTTCTGAAAGCTCTCGGTCAGCGTGGTGGCGGCCTCCGCCGGGTCTTCGGCTCGCATGACTGCGCCGAGCACCGCCACCCCTGCGGCACCTGCCTCGACGCTTTCGCGCACCTGGCCGGGGGTTTCGACGCCGCCAAGGGCGAGGATCGGGACCGGGGTGATCTCGACCAGCATGCGCAATCCGCCGGGGTAAAGGGGTGGGCCGTAGCCGGGTTTGGTCTTGGTGGGCCAGACGGGCGAGAGGGTGGCGTAGTCCTCGGTGCCGAGTCGGGCGAGTTCCGCGGCGTCGTGGCAGGAGCGGCCGACGAGTCCGCAGGCCGGCGATGGGTAGGGGCCGGCGGCGGGCAGGTGGACGGCGTCGCCGTCGAGGGGGTCGGGGCCGGCGACGATCAGGGTGCCGCCCGCCTCGGCGAGGATCGCGCGCACCTCCGCGGCGAGGGCGGCCCGTTCGGCACGCGGCAGGTCCTTCTCCCGCAGCACGACCCAGCGCACTCCGCCACCGACCGCCGCCGCGACGACCTCGGCCAACGGCCGCCGCGCCACCCGCCGATCGGTCAGCACCATGACGCCGGCGGGCACCCGGGCCGGACCAGGCGCGATCCTGGTACGGATCGGCCCCTCCGGGGCGTTACCAAGATCGGCCGGCGTCGCCGGCAGCGGCATGCTCACAGGTCCGGCCGCCCGTCGTCGGGAGTGGACGCCAGGGCGTGGAAGCGGCGGGGGATCCGGCCCGCCCGGTAGGCGAGCCGCCCGGCCTGCACCGCGTACCGCATGGCGGTGGCCATCGCCACCGGGTCTTCGGCCCGGGTGACCGCGCTGGCCAGTAGCACCGCGTCGCAGCCGAGTTCCATGGCGAGCGCCGCGTCCGAGGCGGTGCCGATGCCGGCGTCGAGGATCACCGGCACGTCCACGCTCTGCCGGATCAGCCGGATGTGGTGCGGGTTGCTGACCCCCAGCCCGGAGCCGATCGGGGCGCCGGCCGGCATCACCGCCGCGCAGCCCACGTCGGCCAGCCGCCGGGCCAGGATCGGATCGTCCGAGGTGTACGGCAGCACGGTGAACCCGTCCGCCACCAGTTCCTCGGCCGCTCGCACCAGCTCCACCCCGTCGGGCAGCAGCGTGCGCTCGTCCCCGATCACCTCCAGCTTCACCCAGTCAGTGTCGAACGCCTCCCGGGCGAGGTGGGCCACCTTCACCGCCTCCGACGCGGTGTGGCAGCCCGCCGTGTTCGGCAGCAGCCGTACGCCGCAGCGGTCGAGCAGGTCGAACAGGCCGCCGGCGGCGCCCGGGGCGGTGTCCACCCGGCGCAGGGCAAGGGTGACCAGCTCGGTGCCGGCGGCCCGGATCGCCTGCTCCAGCACGTGCAGGTTGGCCGCACCGCCGGTGCCGAGGATGAGTCGGGAGCCGAACGTGACCCCGCCGATCTCGAGGGCCATCACGCTCACCCGCCCTGGGCGGCGCTGAGCACCTCGACCCGGTCGCCGTCGCGCAGCACGGTCGCCGGCCAGCCGCCGCGCGGCACCACCTCACCGTTGACCGCGACCGCGAGACCGCGCCGCTGGTCGGTGACCTCGCGGACGACATCGGCCACCGTCGCTCCGCCGGGCACGCTCCGCCCGGCGCCGTTGACGATCAGTTCCACGTGCGCTCCTTCCCGATTTCGAACCGCTCGGGGGTGAAGGGGGCGAGCAGCGGATCCGGCTCGCCGGTGACGATCAGCCCGGTGACCAGGTCGGCGGTGACCGGGGTGAGCACGATGCCGTGCCGGTGGTGCCCGGTGGCGACGAGCACGCCGGGCCGGCGGGGCAGCGGTCCGATGATCGGCGCGTTGTCCGGCGTGCCTGGGCGCAGCCCGGCGGACGCCTCGACCAGGTCGTACTCGGCCAGCTCGGGAAGCAGGTCCACCGCGGCGCGGAGCAGCCGGAGCACGGCCCCGGCGGTCACCTCGGTGTCGGCGCGCTCCTCGACGGTCGCCCCGACCACCACCTCGCCGCTGTCCCGGGGCACCAGGTAGACCGACTCGCCGTCGGCGTACCCCCGGATCACGTGCCGGAAGCCCGGCGCACCGCGACCGGGCGCGCGGAGCCGGAGCACCTGGCCCTTCACCGGCCGGACCGGGAGGCCGGTGAGCGCCGCCGCGCCGCAGCCGGCCGCGACGACGGTGACCGGGGCGTCCACCTCGGACAGCGCGCCGACCGGGTGCCGGCGCAGCACCGCGCCGGCCCCCTCCGCCGCCGTCCGCAGCGCGGCCACCAGCCGACGCGGGTCGACCTGGTGGTCGCCGGGGGCGACCGCGCCGCCGCGCACGCGGGGGGCCAGCGCCGGCTCGCGGTCCCGCAGCTCCGAGGGGCGCAGCGGCGTGATCGGCAGGCCCAACCCCTGCTGGTACGACCAGAGCCGGCGCGCCTCGGCCAGGTCGTCGGCGGTCAACCCGACCACCAGGGTGCCATCGGTGCGGTAGCCGACGTCAGCGCCGGCGGCCTCGACCAGCTCGGCGGCGAAGCCCGGCCAGCGGGCGGCGGACTCGGCGAGCAGCCCGGTCAGCTCGTGCTCCCCGAAGTACGCCTCGGCGACCGGCGACAGCATCCCCGCCGCGACCTGCGAGGCGCCCGACCCCGGGGCGGGATCGTGGACCGCCACCCGCAGTCCACGGGACGCGCAGCGCCACGCGATCGCCAGCCCGACCGGTCCCGCCCCCACGATGGCGACGTCCGGTCGGGTCAGCACGTCAGCGCCGCGAGCAGCGCCGCGGTGGCCCGGGCCGGATCGGCGGCCCCGGAGAGTGCTCCGACCACCGCCACCCCGTACGCCCCGGCGGCCCGCAACGCCGGCACCGCCGCGGCGGTCACCCCGCCGATCGCGATCACCGGCACGTCCACCGCCCCGGCGACCGCGCGTAGCCCGGCGGGGCCGATCGGATCGGGCAGGCCGGACTTGGTGGTGGTGGCGTGGCAGGGGCCCACGCCCAGGTAGCTGGCCCCGGCGGCGACCGCCGCAGCGGCGCCGCCCGGCTCCCGGGCGGTCGCGCCGAGCACGGCGCCGGCCCCGAGCACGCGGCGGGCGGCCGGCACCGGCAGGTCGTCCGCCCCGACGTGCCCGCCGTCGGCGTCCACCGCCAGCGCCACGTGCAGCCGGTCGTTGACCAGGCACGTCGCCCCGTACGACCGGCACAGCGTGACGACCCGGCGGGCCAGCTCGTAGGCCTCGCGGTCGGTGGCGTCGTCCTCCACCCGGACCTGGACGACCAACTCGGCGTGGGCCACCGGCAGGGCGGCCCGCAGCACGCCGAGGGGGTCCCGCCCCGGCCGGGTGTCGGTGATCAGATGCAGTCGTCCCAGGGACGGCACGGCAACACTCCTCCCTGCGCCGGCATTACCCGGATCAGGTTCGACGGTCGGGGGCTTCCAGCCCCCCTCTCAGCCCGGTTGCACCGGGCTCCCGTGGGTCACTTGCGGCCTACCGTACGACGTTCCCCCGGATCCGCCAAGGGCGGGTGACACTTTTCCCACCCACCGTCGCGAGTGGAGGCAGGGACAATGCGTGACCATCCACTCACGCCATGCTGTCCGGGTGCCCTCACCCGCACGACCTGCATGGCGTTCCACTGATCGGTCGGGGTCACGAGCCGGGGCGGAAAGCACGCTGCCCCGGGGCCGTCGGGTGGCACCAGGGCAGCGAAGGGTGGGTCAGAGGATGGCGTCGAGGGCGTCAAGGTCCTCGTCGGTCGGCTGCCAGGCGCCGGCCTCGGCGTTGGCGCGTACCTGCTCGGGAGTGGTGGCGCCGGCGATCACCGAGGTCACCGCCGGGCGGGCGGCCAGCCCGGCGATGGCCACCTGGAGCATGGTGAGCCCGCGCTCGGCCGCGTACGCGTCGATCGCCTCGATGGTGTCCCAGTCGGCCGCGGCCAGCCGCTCGGCGTACCGGCCGCCGCCGGAGAGCCGGCTGCCGGCGGGTGGCGCCTCGTCCCGCTTGTACTTGCCGGTGAGCAGGCCGTTGGCGAGCGGGAAGAACGGCAGCATGCCCAGGCCGAACCGCTCGCAGGCGGGGATGACCTCGGCCTCCACGCTCCGCTGCAGGAGGGAGTAGTGGTTCTGCGCGGAAATGAACCGGGTGCGGCCCTGGGTCGACGCCGTCCAGTCGGCGTCGGCGATCTGCCAGCCGGCGAAGTTCGAGTTGCCCAGGTAGCGGACCTTGCCGGCGCGGACCAGGTCGTCCAGGGCGGCGAGGGTCTCGTCGATCGGGGTGCCCGGGTCGGGCTCGTGCATCTGGTACAGGTCGATGTGGTCGGTGCCGAGCCGGCGCAGCGACGCCTCGACCGCGCGGGCGATGTACCGGCGGGCGCCCCGGGCACCGAAGTCCGGCCCGTTCAGGCCGTGCATGTCCATGCCGAACTTGGTGGCGACCACCACGTCGTCCCGGCGGCCCTTGAGGGCCTGGCCGAGCAGCTCCTCGGAGCCGCCCTGCGGCTCGCCGTAGATGTCGGCGGTGTCGAAGAAGTTGATCCCGGCGTCGAGCGCGGCGTCGACCACCGCGCGGGTGCCGTCGAGGTCGAGCTTGCGGCCGAAGTTGTTGCAGCCGATGCCGACCACGGACACCACGAGCCCGGAGTCGCCCAGCCGGCGGTAGGTCATCTCAGTCACGAGATCCACCCTATGCTGGCCGCCGGACGGCCAGCCGCCGAGTCGCCGCTCAACCCACCGCCACGTCCCAGACCGGCTCCGGGGTCTCGACCACCTCGCCGTCGCCCCGGAACAGCACGAACCGGTCGAAGGAGCGGGTGAACCAGCGGTCGTGGGTCACCGCGATCACCGTTCCCTCGAAGGCGTTCAGGCCGGCCTCCAGCGCCTCGGCGGAGGCCAGGTCGAGGTTGTCGGTGGGCTCGTCGAGCAGCAAGAGGGTAGCGCCGGAGAGCTCCAGCAGCAGCACCAGGAAGCGCGCCTGCTGCCCGCCGGAGAGGGTGCCGAACCGCTGGTCGCCCTGACCGGCCAGCTCGTACCGGCTGAGCGCCGCCATGGCCGCGTGCCGGTCCATCCCGGCCCGGTGCTCGTCGCCCCGCCACAGGATGTCGACCAGCGTCTTCTGCATCAGCTCCGGCCGGTCGTGGGTCTGCGAGAAGTGGCCGGGGCGAACCCGCGCGCCGAGCCGGACCACCCCGCCGTGGGCGACCGGCGCGAGCGCGGCCGCGCCGTCGACCGGGGTGTTGGCCGGGTCCGGGTCGGTGCCGCCGCGGGCCAGCAGGCGGAGGAAGTGCGACTTCCCCGTCCCGTTGGCGCCGAGCACCGCGACCCGGTCGCCATACCAGAGCTCCAGGTCGAAGGGGTAGGTCAGGCCGTCGAGCTCGAGCTGCTCGGCGATCACGGCACGTTTGCCGGTCCGCCCGCCGGTCAGCCGCATCCGGATGTCCTGGTCCTTCGGCGGTACGGGCGGCGGCCCGGCCTCCTCGAACTTGCGCAACCGGGTCTGCGCGGCCTGGTAGCGGGAGGCCATCCCGTCGTTGTACGCGGCCTTCTGCTTGTACATCAGCATCAGCTCGCGCAGCTTCTGGTGTTCCTCGTCCCAGCGGCGGCGCAACTCGTCGAGGCGGGCGTGCCGGGCCACCCGCGCCTCGTGCCAGCTGGCGAAGCCGCCCGGGTGCACCCAGGCGCTGCCGCCCTCCACGGCGACCACCCGGTCGGCGGTCTGGGCCAGCAGCTCCCGGTCGTGCGAGACGTAGAGCACGGACTTGCCGGACTCGCGCAGCCGAGCCTCCAGCCAGCGCTTGCCCGGTACGTCGAGGAAGTTGTCCGGTTCGTCGAGGAGGAGCACCTCGTCGGTGCCGCGGAGCAGCAGTTCCAGGGCGAAGCGCTTCTGCTGGCCGCCGGAGAGGGTCCGCACCGGACGGTCCCGAGCGGCGTCCCACGGCAGGTCGAGGACGATGGTGGCGACGGTGTCGAAGAGCACCTCGGCGTCGTACCCGCCGACCTCGCCCCAGGCGGCCAGCGCGTCCGCGTACGCCAGCTGCGCCTTGCTCGCGGCGGTGCTGTACTTGCCGCGGACCTCGGCCGCCCGCATGGCCGTCTCGGTCAGGGTGAGCCGGCGGCCGGCGTCGCGCAGCGCCGGCGGAGCGAGCGAGAGCGCCAGGTCGGCGAGCGTGGAGTCGTCCCCGATCATGCCGATGAACTGGCGCATCACGCCGAGGCCGCCGGAGCGGGCGATCGCGCCGGTCTTCACGGGCAGGTCACCGGCGACCATCCGGAGCAGCGTGGTCTTGCCGGCGCCGTTGGGCCCGACCAGGGCCACCTTGGCGCCCTCACCAACCCGGAACGACACCTCGGCGAAGAGCTCCCGGCCGTCCGGGAGGATGTGCCCGGCACCAGCTACGTCCACGTATCCCACGCCGGCATCCTGCCCGAGGTGCCGGGACGGGCGACACTCGTTTACCGGGTGACCCGCAGCACCCGGAAGCCCTTCTGGCTGGCGTGCCGCTCCACCTGCCAGCCCTGCTCGACCAGCCAGCGGTGCAGCGAGTCGCCGCCCAGGTGCTTCGCGACGACCAGCCAGGCCACCCCGTCCGGGGCGAGCCGGGGCAGCCAGCGCCGCAGCAGCTCGTGCAGCTCCGCCTTGCCGATCCGGATCGGCGGGTTGGACCAGATCTGGGCGAACGAGACGTCTGCCGGTACGTCGTCCGGCGCGACCGCGCGCACCCGCTCGGCGGCGCCCACCCGGGCGGCGTTGGCGGCGGTGAGCTCGCGGGCGCGCTCGTTGACGTCGACCGCCCACACCGTGGTGGACGGTGCGACGCTGGCCAGGACGCAGGTGATCGGACCGAATCCGCAGCCGATGTCGAGCAGCTCACCCGTGACGTCGGTCCCCGGGAGCTCGGCCTTGCGCAGCAGCACGGCGGTGCCGGGGTCGAGCCGGTCGGCCGAGAAGACCCCGCCGGCCGAGGCGAGGGTGTAGTCGCGCCCGGCGACGGAGAACTCGACCTCGCGCGGCTGGGCGGCGCTCGTGGGTTCAGCGGAGAAGTAATGGTCGCCGGTCACATCGGGCATTGTCGCACCGGCCCGTGAGGGCTCCGGCGACGGTGCGGCGCAGCGGACGAGCTGGCGTGCGGCCCGCCCGGAATGACGCCACTACGTCGGGATTCCGCGATATTACCCTCTAAAGGGATAATCGGTCCTACTGTATCCGACATGGTGTATCGGTACGAGTCCGATGAGGACGCCTTCCTGGAGTACCCGAGGCCCGGTTCGGACCCGTCCGTGCCCGGCGCTGCCGCGCCTCCACCAACGGGGCCCTCACCGTCCCGCTTCCCCACCCCGTCGCTGCCACCGCCGGTCCGGCCTACCCGACCGGCTGTCGACGTCACCCCGACGCCGGCCCCCGTGCCCGCACCGGGCCGGCCCACGCGCGCGCCGGCCCGGCCCCCGGCCGAGCCCGACTTCGCCGGGGCCACCCTCCCGGTGCCCGGCGACGCGCCGCGCCCACCCGTGTCCACAGCCCCGCCTCCGTCCTTCCGCGCGACCGACCCGCTGGACCTGCCCCGCACCCGCCGGGGCGAGCGCAAACGCCGCGCAGGAGGGGCCTGGCAGGCGCTGATCGGCGGGGCCGCCGTCCTGGTGCTGCTCGCGCTCTGCGGCCTGGCCGTCGCCGCCCTGCTCCAGGACCGGAAGGGCACGCCGCAGGCCGGCACGCCGACGGGTCAGCCCGTGGTCGACCAGTCCGGCGCCGCCGACGACACCGGCCTGAACTCCCGGGACACCGACCAGCTGGCGCTCACCGCCAAGGAGGTCTTCCCGGGCAAGGCGCTGGTGATCAACAGTGGCCAACCGGCCTACCAGGTGCTCAGGACGAACTCCAGCGGCAGCTGCGCGGTCGCGACGACCGGCGAGATCGCCGACCTGTTGGTCCGCCTCGGCTGCAACCAGGTGGTCCGGGCAACCCTCCGCTCCCCCGACGGCCAGCACCTGCTCACCGCCGGACTGTTCAACCTGACCGACGTGGCCAGCGCCCAACGGGCCCGGGACCGGATCCGACAGATGCTCGACGAGCGGCAGGGCCGGTTCCGGGGCATGGCGGCGGGCAACGACACCCAGGCCGTGGAGGAGGCCGCCGCCCGGGTCGGCTGGCAGGTACGCGGCCACTACATCGCGTACTGCCTGGTCACCCGGGCCGACGGGGCGAGGATCAGCTCGACCGACACGCGGACACGCGAGATCCTGTACGACGTGATCGAGGTCTACCTGAACCGTGGCGTGCTGGAGCGCCGGGCGAACGGCGGGGTGACCAGCCAGCTCACCGACAGCCCGACGGACGGCGACACCGGGCAGGACGGCAGCGGCGACCGGAACTCGCCCGGCAACTGACGGCGAAACGCGACGGCCCGTCGTCCCGACCGGGGCGGCGCGCCGTCTCCCGTCCGAGCCGGCGCGTCAGGCTGTCCGCCGCCCGGGCCGGCGCGGGGCACGCGGTCAGCCCTCGGCGACCGGGACGCGGAGCCGGCGGGTGAGTTCGGCGCGGCGGGCGTAACCGGCGGGATCGTCCGGGTAGCCGACCTCGACCAGGGCCAGCCCGTGCGCCGGCGCCACCGTGACCTCGCTGGACCGTTCCCGGCGGGTCAGCAGACCGGCCGGCCAGTCGACCGGGCGGCGGCCGTCCCCGGCGACCAGCATCGCGCCGACCAGGCTGCGCACCATGTTCTGGCAGAACGCGTCGGCCTGCACGGTGGCGACCAGGATCCCGTCCGGGTCGCGCCGCCAGTCCAGCCGGGTCACCTCGCGCAGCGTGGTGGCGTTCTCCTTGCGCCGGCAGTACGCGGCGAAGTCGTGCTCCCCCACCAGGCCGGCCGCGGCGGCGTTCAGTGCCGCCACGTCGAGCGGCTTCGGCCAGGCGAGGGTGTCCCGGCGGCGCAGCGGCTCGGCACCCCAGGGAGCGTCGGTGACCCGGTACTCGTAGCGGCGGAAGGTGGCCGAGAAGCGGGCGTCGAAGTCGGCCGGCATCTCGGTCATCGCGCGTACCCGCGCGTCGGTCGGGAGGAGCCGGGCCAACCGCCGCAGCAGCCTCCCCTCGTGCTGCCGCCAGACCTCGGTGGGCAGGTCGAGGTGGCACACCTGGCCGGTGGCGTGCACGCCGGCGTCGGTCCGGCCGGCCACGGTCAGCCCGGTCGCGGTGCCCGCGCCGAGGACCAGGTCCAGCGTCTCAATCAGGACGCCGGCCACGGTACGGCGGGTCGGCTGGACGGCCCAGCCGGAGAAGTCGGTGCCGTCGTACGAGACGTCCAGCCGCAGCCGGGTCCGCTCGTCCACCTCGTACCTCCCGTTGACGCCGTCGGGCCCGGCTCCCCACGCAGGGGTGCCGGGCCCGACGATGCTGCCTGTGCTCAGGCCTTCTCGTTCTCGGTGGCCTCGTCGCTGTCCTCGCGGGCGGCGGCGGTGTCACCCGTGGCCGAGACCGGGGCATCGGCGTCCTGGTCGGTGGCCTCGATGGAGCGCCGGGTCTCCTCGGCCGGGGCCAGGGCCTCGACCTTGTCCTGCTGGGCGGCCTTGCGGGCGGCGGTCTTCTTGTTCGCCTTCGGCTCGGCGACCTGAAGCTCCTCCACCAGCTCGATGATCGCCATCGGAGCGGCGTCACCCTTGCGCGGGCCGGTCTTCACGATCCGGGTGTAGCCACCGTTGCGGTTGGCGTACCGGGGCGCGATCTGGTCGAACAGGGTGTAGACCACGTCCTTGTCCTTGACGACGGCCAGCACCCGCCGACGCGAGGCGAGGTCGCCGCGCTTGGCCTTGGTGATCAGCTGCTCGGCCAGCGGACGCAGCCGCCGGGCCTTCGTCTCGGTGGTCTGGATCTTGCCGTGCTGGAACAGCGACATGGCCAGGTTGGCCAGCATCAGCCGCTCGTGCGCGGGGCTGCCGCCGAGGCGGGGGCCCTTGGTGGGCGTGGGCATTCTTGGTGCTCCTCAGATGTGGCGGCAGCCGGACTTAGAGCTGCTCGGTCTCGCGGTAGTCGTCGGTGTCGTAGTCGGCCTCGCCGAAGGCGTCCACGACGTGCGCCGGGTCGAAGTTCGGAGCCGAGTCCTTCAGCCCCAGGCCCATCCCGGCGAGCTTCATCTTGACCTCGTCGATCGACTTCTGACCGAAGTTCCGGATGTCGAGGAGGTCCGCCTCGGTACGCCCGATCAGCTCACCAACGGAGTTGATGCCCTCGCGCTTGAGGCAGTTGTAGGAGCGGACGGTGAGGTCCAGCTCCTCGATCGGCAGAGCCAGGTCGGCCGCCAGCTGAGCGTCCTGCGGGGACGGCCCGATGTCGATGCCCTCGGCGGTCTCGTCCAGCTCCCGGGCCAGCCCGAAGAGCTCCACCAGCGTCGAGCCGGCCGAGGCCAGCGCGGTACGCGGGCCCATCGACGGCTTGGTCTCGACGTCGATGATCAGCCGGTCGAAGTCGGTCCGCTGCTCGACACGGGTCGCCTCGACGCGGTAGGTCACCTTGAGCACCGGCGAGTAGATCGAGTCGACCGGGATCCGGCCGATCTCGGCGCCCGCCTGCTTGTTCTGCGCCGCCGTGACGTAGCCCCGACCCCGCTCGACGGTCAGCTCCATGTCGAGCCGGCCCTTGCCGTTGAGGGTGGCGAGCTTCAGGTCCGGGTTGTGCACCGAGACACCGGCCGGGGGCTGGATGTCACCGGCGGTCACGTCGCCCGGGCCCTGCTTGCGCAGGTACATGCTGACCGGCTCGTCGTGCTCGGAGCTGACGCAGAGCTCCTTGATGTTCATGACGAGCTCGACCACGTCCTCCTTGACCCCGGGGATCGTGGTGAACTCGTGCAGCACACCGTCGATCTTGATCGAGGTCACGGCCGCACCCGGGATGGACGACAGCAGCGTGCGCCGCAGCGAGTTGCCCAGGGTGTAACCGAAGCCCGGCTCGAGCGGCTCGATGGTGAACCGGGACCGGGTCTCGTTGATCGACTCCTCGGAGAGGGTCGGTCGCTGGCTGATGAGCATCTTTTCTCTTCTCTTCCGGGGCGCCCGCTATATGACGCCCACGACACAAACTGTTCCGGTGGCCCGCCCCGGAGGGCGGGCCACCGCAATGAGCCCTTACTTGGAGTAGAGCTCGACGATCAGCTGCTCCTGGACCTGGGTGTCGATCACCTGGCGGGCCGGGAGCGAGTGCACGAGGATCTTCATCTGGCTGGGGATCGCCTCCAGCCACGCCGGCACGGTCCGCGAACCGGCCTCGGCCTGCGCGACGATGAACGGGGTCAGCTCCCGGCTCTTCGCACGCACCTCGATGATGTCGTGCTCCTTCACGCGGGCCGACGGGATGTCGACCTTCTTGCCGTTCACCGTGAAGTGACCGTGCTTGACCAGCTGACGGGCCATGTCCCGGGACTTGGCGTAGCCGGCCCGGTAGACCACGTTGTCCAGCCGCGACTCGAGGATCTGCAGGAGGACCTCACCGGTCTTGGCCTGCTTGCCCACGGCCTCCTCGTAGTAACCGCGGAACTGCTTCTCCAGCACGCCGTAGACACGACGGGCCTTCTGCTTCTCACGGAGCTGGAGCAGGTACTCCGTCTCCTTGGTGCGGCCGCGGCCGTGCTGCCCGGGCGGGAACGGCCGGGACTCGAACGGGCACTTCGGGCCATCGCACTTGCTGCCCTTGAGGAACAGCTTCATCTTCTCCCGCCGGCAACGGCGGCAGTCAGCACCGGTGTAACGAGCCATCTCTCTCTAACCTCTCAGACCCGGCGACGCTTCGGCGGACGGCATCCGTTGTGCGGCTGCGGGGTGACGTCGGAGATCTGACCGACCTCGAGGCCCACGGCCTGCAGCGAGCGGATGGCGGTCTCCCGGCCGGAGCCGGGTCCCTTGACGAACACGTCGACCTTGCGCATGCCGTGCTCCATGGCCCGACGCGCGGCGGCCTCGGCGGCGAGCTGCGCGGCGAACGGAGTCGACTTGCGGGAGCCCTTGAAGCCCACCTGGCCGGCGGAGGCCCAGGAGATGACCGCACCGGTCGGGTCCGTGATGGACACGATGGTGTTGTTGAAGGTGCTCTTGATGTGCGCCTGCCCGTGGGCGACGTTCTTGCGTTCCTTGCGCCGGACCTTCTTGACGGCGGCTCCGGCACGAGCCTTCGGTGGCATAAGTCTGTGCGCTCCTAGTTACTTCTTGCCGGGCTTCTTCTTGCCGGCGACGGTCCGCTTCGGGCCCTTCCGGGTCCGGGCGTTGGTCTTGGTCCGCTGGCCACGGACGGGCAGGCCCCGGCGGTGCCGGATACCCGCGTAGCAGCCGATCTCGACCTTGCGGCGGATGTCAGCGGCGACCTCGCGGCGAAGGTCACCTTCAACCTGGTAGTTGGCCTCGATGTGGTCGCGGAGCTGCACGAGCTCCTCGTCCGTGAGGTCCCGAGCGCGCTTGTCCGGCGAGATGCCGGTGGCGGCGAGCGTCTCCAGGGCGCGGGTGCGACCGACCCCGAAGATGTAGGTGAGCGCGATCTCCATCCGCTTGTCGCGGGGGAGGTCCACGCCGACTAGACGTGCCATGTGCGGGCGTACTCCTCGTGATGTTGTGGCGGAGGTGTGGACCCGTCCCACCCCGCTACCGGCCGTCCCGTCCTTCCGACGCGTTTCGCGCCGGCGACCGGGATCGGTCGTTGCCCGAGCGGGCCCCGGCCTCCGACCGGGGGTCAACCACGAGGGAGTACGCGCTGCGTACCGCTCGCGGCTGGGACGAGCTGATGATGTGTTGTCGGGATCTGCGGCCCGGACCGATCCGACCGGCCGTCACGGCCGGTGGGACTGGTTCAGCCCTGGCGCTGCTTGTGGCGCGGGTCGGTGGAGCAGATGATCATGACCCGGCCGTGCCGCCGGATCACCCGGCAGTTGTTGCAGATCCTCTTGACGCTCGGCTTGACCTTCACGGTTGCCTTACTTCCCATCTGGCCCGGAGGCGCGACGAAGCGCGACCCGGACGTCGAAGACGGACACGGGGACGTCCCGGCCGTCGTCAGGCTTACTTGTAGCGGTAGACGATGCGCCCGCGGGTCAGGTCGTACGGCGAGAGTTCGACGACGACCCGGTCCTCCGGCAGGATGCGGATGTAGTGCTGCCGCATCTTGCCGCTGATGTGAGCCAGCACCTTGTGGCCGTTCGCGAGCTCCACGCGGAACATGGCGTTCGGCAGGGGCTCGATGACCCGACCCTCGATCTCGATGGCTCCGTCTTTTTTCGGCATGTCCTCCGCTGTCCTGACGTCGGTTGCTCCGGACGGCCCACAACGTCTTACACGGGTGACTGATCAAGATCAGGCAACCCGCGCCAGCCGCGGCTCCAGCTCCCACCGAAGCGCGGGTGGGCATGCCGGAGTGGACGCTGTGCGCCGATCAGAAAGTGTACGCCCGCCTGCGGGTCGTCGCCAAACCGGCCGCCCGCCCGGTCACCCCGCCGAAGGAAATTCGTCAAGCCCCGCTCGCCTGCTGTGACGCTGGCCACCGCCTCGGCGGTCAGCGTCGCCGGCGCCGGTCCCGCCGATCCTTGCGGTGCCGCTCGGTCGAGTGCCGCCACCCCTGGTCGTGGCCGCCCACCGTGCGCATCAGCAGGAAAAAGCCCCACGGCCCGATCGCCCAGACCGGCCAGTAATGCCCGAGGTGCCCGGAGCCGAGCGAGGCGAACAACCAGATCGCGGTGAGGATCCCGGCGACCCGCAGCCAGGGCGACCAGATCGCGAGCAGCCAGCCGGTGCCGCGCCCGCTGTCCACGACCGTCCCGCCCGCGTCGGTTGCCGCAGGCGGCGCCGACGGCGCCGACGGGGCCACTGCGGCGCGCTGCGCGGGCGTCGTCCCGGGCAGGTCGGCCACGACCTCGTCCAGCTCGTCGTACGTCTTCGCCTGGTACGCCCGAACCAGTCGTTCGTCGTACTCGTGCAGGCCGAGCCGGCCCTCTTCGAGGGCCACCCGGAGCCGCTCCGCCGTGGCCTCCCGGTCGGCGTCGGCCGCCCGCATCCCGCTTCGCCCCTCCATGACGCCAAGCATGCCACCGGTGCGCCACCGGACGGTAGCGCCCTTCCCGCCCGGCCGGCGCGGCGGTGACGAGCGGCACGGTGCGCCCAGATGGGCAGAAAGTTCCCGACGTCGCCTAGGAACCCGATGACCCGGACGAATCGTCCTCGGTACGCGCACCAGGCCTTCCCGCGGCCCGAGGCTCCCGGCCGATCCCACCGGGCGCCGCGGCGCGGGCGGCCCGGTCAGACCGCCGGGGAGTCCGCCGGCTGGCGGGAGGTGACCAGGTCGCCGAGCCGGCCCCGGCCGCCGTCCTCGGCGGTCAGCACCCACACCCCGTCGTCCAGCAGCGCCATCGAGTGCTCGACGTGCACCGCCATCGACCCGTCCCGGGTCACCACGGTCCAGCCGTCCGCCAGCTCCACCGTGCGCGGGGAGCCCATGGTGATCATCGGCTCGATCGCCAGCGCCATCCCGGGCACCAGGCGCGGGCCCTTCCCCGGGCGCCCGTGGTTGAGCACGTGCGGGTCCTGGTGCATCTCCGTGCCGATGCCGTGGCCGCCGTAGCCGTCGACGATGCCGTACCGGCCGCCCTTGCGGACCGCGGTCTCCACCGCGTGCGAGATGTCGGTGAGCCGGCCCTTCCCGCTGGCCGCGCCCCGGGCAGCGGCCGCGATCCCGGCCCACATCGCGTCCTCGGCCACCGCCGCCATCCTCAGCAGGGCCGGGTCGACCTCGCCGACGCCGACCGTGATCGCCGAGTCGCCGTGCCAGCCGTTCAACACCGCACCGCAGTCGATCGAGATCAGGTCACCCTCGCGGAGCACCTGCTTCGACGCCGGGATCGCGTGCACCACCTGCTCGTTCACCGACGAGCAGATCGACGCCGGGAAGCCGTGGTAGCCCTTGAAGGACGGGGTGGCGCCGGCCTCACGGATGGTGGACTCGGCGATCGCATCCAGATCGGCGGTGCTCACCCCGGGAGCGACCGCCTCCCGCATCAGCCGCAGCGCACGGGCGACCACCAGACCGGCGGCCCGCATCATCTCGATCTGGTCGGGGGTCTTCAGCTGGATATCCAGCTGGGGACGACGCATGGAGGCGTTACCTTTCGTCGCGCGGAGCAACGGGGCACGTCGGACGTACCCCGTTGTTCGCACTCTATCCGCCGGGATCGCCGGCGAGACGTCAGCCGCCGTACGAGCGCAGGGCGTCGATGGCGCGGACCGTGACGTCCTCCACCGGCCCGGTCGCGTCGATGCCGACGAGCTTGCCCTGGGCGCCGTAGTAGTCGACCAGCGGCGCGGTCTTCTCGGCGTACTCCCGGAGCCGGGCCGCGATGGTCTCCGGCTTGTCGTCGTCCCGCTGGAACAGCTCCGCGCCGCAGCGGTCGCAGACGCCCTCCCGGGTGGGCGCGTCGAACTCGACGTGCCAGATCTTGCCGCAGCCGCGGCAGGTACGCCGGCCGGACAGCCGCCGGATCACCTCGTCGTCGTCGACGACCAGCTCCAGCACCAGGTCCAGCGCGGTGCCGAGGTCGGCGAGGAGCTTGTCCAGCGCGGCGGCCTGCGGCGTGGTACGCGGGAAGCCGTCGAGGAGGAAGCCCTCGCCGGCGTCCGGCTCGGCGAGCCGGTCCCGCACCATGTTGATGGTGACCTCGTCCGGAACCAGCTTGCCGGCGTCCATGTAGCGCTTCGCCTCGACCCCCAGGGCCGTGCCCTGGGAGACGTTGGCCCGAAAGATGTCACCGGTCGAGATCTTCGGCACCGAGAGGTGGGCGGCGATGAACTCCGCCTGTGTCCCCTTGCCCGCGCCCGGCGGGCCAACCAGAACGAGTCGCATCTACCGCAGGAACCCTTCGTAGTTCCGCTGCATGAGTTGGCTCTCGATCTGCTTCACGGTCTCCAGACCGACGCCGACCATGATGAGCACAGCGGTGCCGCCGAACGGGAAGTTCTGGAACTGCTGGTTGTCGAGCCAGATGAAGAAGAAGTTCGGCAGGATCGCGATGACGCCAAGGTAGAGCGCGCCCGGCAGGGTGATCCGGCTGAGGATGAAGTCGAGGTACTCGGCGGTCGGCTTGCCGGGGCGGATGCCCGGCACGAAACCGCCGTACTTCTTCATGTTGTCCGCGACCTCGGTCGGGTTGAACGTGATCGACACGTAGAAGTACGTGAAGAAGATGATCAGCAGGAAGTAGATCGCGATGTGCTCCGGCGCGCTCGCCTTCACGATGTGGTTCTGGATCCAGGCCTGGGTCTTGCCCGGGTTGGTCTGGTCGAAGAACTGGAGCGCGAGCGTCGGCAGGTAGAGCAGCGACGAGGCGAAGATGACCGGGATGACACCAGCCTGGTTCACCTTGAGCGGGATGTAGGTGGAGGTGCCGCCGTACATCCGCCGGCCGATCATGCGCTTGGCGTACTGCACCGGGATCCGGCGCTGGGCCTGCTCGATGAAGGTGACCGCGGTGATGACCAGCAGGACCAGGGCGATGACGAGGAAGAACATCCCCCAGCCCTTGGTAGTCTTGATCTTCCAGCCCTCGCTGGGGAGCCGGGCCGCGATCGAGGTGAAGATCAGCACGGACATGCCGTTGCCGACGCCGCGGTCGGTGATGAGCTCGCCGAGCCACATCACCACACCGGTGCCCGCGGTCATGGTCATGACCAGGATGGACAGGGTCAGCCAGTCCGGGATGCCGGTGCCCCTAGGGATGATCGGGAACTGGTCGCAGCGGTTCTGGAAGAGCTGCCCGGAGCGGGCCAGCGCCACGAACGCCGACGACTGCAGGATGCCCAGACCCAGCGTCAGGTAGCGGGTGTACTGGGTGATCTTCGCCTGGCCGGCCTGACCCTCCTTGCGGAGCTGCTCCAACCGCGGGATGACCACGGTCAGCAGCTGCAGGATGATCGACGCGGTGATATACGGCATGATGCCCAGCGCGAAGACCGAGAGCTGGAGCAGCGCGCCACCGGAGAACAGGTCCAGCAGGTTCAGCACACCGGTGCCGCTCCCCTGGATCGTGTCGAGGCACTTCTGCACGTTGCCGTACGAGACACCCGGGCTGGGCAGCGTGGCGCCGAGCCGGTAGACCGCAATGATGCCTACTGTGAACAGCAGCTTCTTGCGCAGGTCAGGCGTACGGAACGCACTGAGAAAGGCGGACAGCAACTTCTTCCTCCTGCGCGAGGCGGGCCGCCGGTGATGATCCCTGGCGGGGCGGGGTGGGTGCCGGGCGAGTGCCCGATATCCATAGCTGGGAAGGGACTCTAACAGCCCGCTCCCGGTCCGGGCAGACGTGCCCGGCTACATAAAACGAATCCGATGTTACCCGGCGCACATTCGCCGTGGAGACCATGGCGCCCGCCCAGTTGTGGACAACTGAGCGGGCGCCACAAATCATGCCTTACAGCTCGGTGACCGAACCGCCGGCAGCAGCGATCTTCTCCTTGGCCGACGCGCTGAACGCGTGCGCCGACACCTGGAGTGCCACACCGCCGAGGTCGCCGGTGCCGAGCACCTTGATCGGCTGGCCCTTGCGGACCGCGCCGGCCTCGACCAGCTCGATCGGGCCGACCTGGCCGCCGTTCGGGAAGAGCTCGGCGAGCCGGTCCAGGTTGACCACCTGGAAGACGACCTTGAACTTGTTCTTGAAGCCCTTCAGCTTCGGCAGGCGCATGTGGATGGGCATCTGCCCACCCTCGAACGCCGGCGAGATGTTCTTCCGGGCCTTGGAACCCTTGGTACCGCGACCGGCGGTCTTGCCCTTCGAGCCCTCACCGCGACCCACGCGGGTCTTGTCGGTCTTGGCCCCGGGCGCCGGGCGCAGGTGGTGGACCTTGATCGTCATTACTCGACCTCCTCGACCTTCACGAGGTGGTTGACCGTGAAGATCATGCCGCGGATCTCCGGACGATCCTCCTTGACCACCACGTCGTTGATCCGCTTGAGACCGAGCGAACGCAGCGAGTCACGCTGGTTCTTCTTGGTCCCGATCTCGGACCGGACCTGGGTGACCTTCAGGCGCGCCATCAGGACGCCACCCCCGCCCGCGACGCCAGCATGGCGGCCGGCGCGACGTCCTCGACCGGCAGACCACGACGGGCCGCGACCGCCTCCGGCGACTCGAGCGCCTTCAGGGCCGCCACCGTGGCGTGCACGATGTTGATCGGGTTGGACGAGCCGAGGCTCTTGGAGAGCACGTCGTGGATGCCCGCGCACTCCAGCACGGCACGCACCGGACCACCGGCGATGACGCCCGTACCGGCCGAGGCCGGCTTGAGCAGCACCACGCCGGCCGCGTCCTCGCCCTGCACCGGGTGAGGGATCGAGGCGCCGATCCGCGGCACCTTGAAGAAGTGCTTCTTGGCCTCCTCGACACCCTTGGCGATCGCCGCGGGCACCTCCTTGGCCTTTCCGTAGCCCACACCGACGGTGCCGTCGCCGTCGCCCACGATCACCAGGGCGGTGAAGCTGAAGCGACGACCACCCTTCACGACCTTGGCGACGCGGTTGATCGCGACGACCCGCTCGAGGTGCGGGGTCTTCTCGACGGGCGCGTTTCCGCGGCCGCCCTCACGGCGGTTGTCGCGGCGACCACCCTCGTTGCCACCGGACCCGCCGCCACGGCGCTGTTGACCTGGCATCAGCAGCCTTCCTTCTCTCTCGTGACGGGGTTTCTAGAACTCGAGCCCGGCTTCGCGGGCAGCGTCGGCAAGCGCGGCGACCCGCCCCGCGTACCGGTTGCCACCGCGGTCGAAGACGACCTTCGAGACGCCGGCGGCCTTGGCGCGCTCGGCGAGCAGGGCGCCGACCTTGCCGGCCAGGGCGCTCTTGTCGCCCTCGGCGCCGCGCAGCGAGGCGTCCATGGTCGAGGCCGACGCCAGGGTGTGACCCTTGGTGTCGTCCACGATCTGGGCGACGATGTGCCGCAGGGACCGGGTGACGACCAGGCGGGGGCGCTCGCCGGTGCCGCTGATGTTCTTGCGGACCCGGAAGTGCCGGCGCGCACGCCCGACGGCGCGCTTGGCGGCGACGCCGCGGCGGCGCTTGAGCAGCGTGGCGCTCACTTCTTACCTGCCTTTCCAGCCTTGCGGCGGATGACCTCGCCCTGGTACTTCACACCCTTGCCCTTGTAGGGCTCCGGCGGGCGGATCTTCCGGATGTTGGCGGCGACCTCGCCGACCTGCTGCTTGTCGATGCCGGCCACGTGGAACAGGGTCGGCTTCTCCACCGTGAAGGTGATGCCGTTCGGGGCGGGCACCAGCACCGGGTGCGAGAACCCGAGCGCGAACTCCAGGTCCTTGCCCTTGGCGGTGACGCGGTAACCGGTGCCGGCGATCTCGAGGCTCTTGCGGTAGCCCTCGGTGACCCCGACGATCATGTTGGCGACCAGGGTACGGCTCAGGCCGTGCAGCTCCTTGGCCTTGCGCTCGTCGTTCGGCCGGTTGACGTGCACCTGGCCGTCCTCGCCCCGCTCCGCCGTGATCGGCTCGGCCAGCACGTGGCTCAGCTCGCCCTTCGGGCCCTTGACCTTGACGGTCTGGCCGTCGATCGTGATGTCGACGCCGGACGGCACCGGGATCGACTTACGTCCAATACGCGACATTTCTACCTGTCTCCGTTACCAGACGAAGGCGAGGACTTCCCCGCCAACGCTCCGCTTGCGGGCCTGCCGGTCGGTGAGCAGCCCCTGGGACGTCGAAATGATCGCCACGCCCAGCCCGCCGAGCACCCGCGGGAGCCCGTCCGACTTGGCGTAAACCCGCAGACCGGGCTTGGACACGCGCTTGATGCCGGCCAGGCTCCGCTCCCGGTTCTGGCCGTACTTCAGCTCGACGACCAGTCGCTTGCCGACGGCGCCCTCCTCGGGCTCCTCGACCGACCAAGTGGCGATGTAACCCTCGGCCTTGAGGACCTCGGCGATGTTCGCCTTGATCTTCGAGTAGGGCATCTTCACCTGATCGTGGTACGCCTGGTTGGCGTTACGCAGACGCGTGAGCATGTCTGCGATCGGGTCGGTCATCGTCATGAATTCGTCAACCTTTCTCGCCGGGGTTCCCCGAGCATCGCCCGGGGCCTACGGCGAAGAGACAGTTCAGCCAACACGCAGAGCGCGCCGAGCTATTACCAGGAAGCCTTGGACACGCCGGGCAGCTCACCGCGGTGGGCCATCTCCCGGATGCACACCCGGCAGAGACCGAACTTGCGGTAGACCGCCTTCGGACGCCCGCACCGCTGGCAGCGGGTGTACGCGCGAACCGAGAACTTCGGCTTCGCGGCCGCCTTGATGATCAGCGCCTTCTTGGCCATCTCAGTTCTCCTTGAACGGGAAGCCCAGGAGCTTGAGCAGCGCCCGGCCCTCGTCGTCGGTCGTGGCGGTCGTGACCACCGTGATGTCCATGCCCCGCTGGCGATCGATCCTGTCCTGGTCGATCTCGTGGAACACCGACTGCTCGGTCAGACCGAACGTGTAGTTGCCGTGCCCGTCGAGCTTGCGCCCGTCCAGGCCGCGGAAGTCGCGGATACGCGGCAGCGCGATGGAGAGCAGCCGGTCCAGGAACTCCCACATCCGGTCGCCCCGCAGGGTGACCTTCGCGCCGATCGGCATGCCCTCACGGAGCTTGAACTGCGCGATGGACTTGGTCGCCCGCCGCACCTGCGGCTTCTGGCCGGTGATGGTGGCCAGGTCGCGGACCGCGCCGTCGATCAGCTTGGCGTCCCGAGCGGCCTCGCCGACACCCATGTTGACGACGATCTTGACCAACCGCGGCACCTGCATGGGGTTGCCGAAGTTGTGCTGCTCCTGCAGCTGGGCCACGATCTCGTTGCGGTACCGCTCCTTGAGGCGCGGCATGGTCTTGCTTTCGGTAGCCGTGGTCATCACAGGTCCTTACCGGTGCTACGCGCGATGCGGACCTTCTGGCCATTGTCGTCGATCCGGTAGCCGACGCGGGTCGGCTTGCCGTCGGAGTCCAGGACCTGCACGTTCGAAACGTGGATCGGGGCCTCCTGGGTGACGATGCCACCGGTCTTGGCGCCACGCTGGGTGGTGCTGATGCGGGTGTGCTTCTTGACCCGGTTCACGCCCTCGACGAGGACCTTGTCCTGCCGCGGGTAGGCCGCGATGACCTTACCCTTGGCACCCTTGTCCTTACCGGCGATGACGACGACCGTGTCGCCCTTCTTGACCTTCACGGTCACAACACCTCCGGCGCGAGAGAGATGATCTTCATGAACCGCTTGTCCCGCAGCTCACGACCCACCGGGCCGAAGATGCGGGTGCCGCGCGGGTCCCCGCCGTCCTTGATGATGACGGCGGCGTTCTCGTCGAAGCGGATGTACGAGCCGTCCGGCCGCCGCCTCTCCTTGGCGGTGCGAACGACGACAGCCTTGACGACGTCGCCCTTCTTCACACCGGCACCCGGGATCGCGTCCTTGACCGTGGCCACGATGACGTCGCCGATGCTCGCGTAGCGCCGACCGGAGCCACCGAGAACCCGGATGCACAGGATCTCCCGGGCACCCGTGTTGTCGGCGACGCGCAGTCGCGACTCCTGCTGAATCACGTCTATCTCCTATGTCTGCCGGTTCTCCGGCCGCCCGGGGGCGGCCGGAGCCTGGCGGAACCTGCGCCCGACCGATACCGGCCGAGCTCGAGCCTTCGCTACTTGGCCTTCTCGAGGATCTCCACGAGCCGCCACCGCTTGGTGGCGGACAGCGGCCGGGTCTCCATGATCAGGACCCGGTCGCCGATGCCGGCCGAGTTCTGCTCGTCGTGCACCTTCAGCTTGCTCGTCCGGCGCATGATCTTGCCGTACAGAGCGTGCTTGACCCGGTCCTCGACCTCGACCACGACGGTCTTGTCCATCTTGTCGCTGACCACGAGGCCCTCACGCACCTTGCGGCGGGCCCGCGCGGCGGCGGTGGTGTTCTCACTCATGATGCAGTCACCTCAGTCGGCGCGGCCGAGAGACCCAGCTCACGCTCACGCATGATCGTGTAGATCCGGGCGATCTCCCGACGGATGACCTGCAGCCGCCGGTTGTTGTCCAGCTGCCCGGTTGCGGCCTGTACGCGGAGGTTGAACAGCTCCGCCTTCGCCTCGCGCAGCTTCGTGACCAGCTCCTCCTCGGAGAGCTCACGCAGCTCGGAGACACTGACGCCCGCTGCCATCAGGATTCACCCACTTCGCGCGTAACAATGCGGCACTTCATCGGGAGCTTGTGGATCGCACGACGCATCGCCTCTCGCGCGATCTGCTCGTTGGGGAAGGACATCTCGAAGAGAACCCGCCCCGGCTTGACGTTGGCGACCCACCACTCGGGCGAACCCTTACCGGAACCCATCCGGGTTTCCGCCGGCTTCTTGGTGAGGGCCTGGTCCGGGAAGATCGTGATCCAGACCTTGCCACCACGCTTGATGTGGCGGGTCATCGCGATACGCGCCGACTCGATCTGGCGGTTGGTCACGTACGCCGGCTCGAGAGCCTGGATCCCGAACTCGCCGAACACCACCCGGTTACCACCCTTGGACGCGCCGTGGCGGTCCGGGTGGTGCGGCTTGCGGAAGCCCTTCGGGGGCTTGCGCGGCATCAGCATCTGTCAGCCCTCCTGCTGCGTTTCTGCCGGAGTCGAAGCGGCCGAAGCGACAGCAGCACTGTCAATCGGCTCGCCACTCGGCGTCTCGGCCTGCTGCGCGATGGTGGTCGCGGCAGCCCGGCCGGCCTCGGTGCCACCGGCGGTCGTGCCGGACGAGCCCGACCGGCCACGACGCGGCCGCTCGGGGCGGTCGCCGCGGTCACGGCGCGGGCGGGACGGGCCGGCCTCGGCCGGAGCCTCCCGGCCCGGGACCGCGTCGCCCTTGTAGATCCAGACCTTCACGCCGATCCGGCCGAAGGTGGTACGGGCCTCGAAGAAGCCGTACTCGATGTTGGCCCGCAGCGTGTGCAGCGGAACCCGGCCCTCGCGGTAGAACTCGGTCCGGCTCATCTCGGCGCCGCCGAGGCGACCCGAGACCTGGACCCGGATGCCCTTGCAGGCCGGGTTCTTCATCGCGGACTGCATCGCCTTGCGCATGGCCCGACGGAAGCTGACCCGGCTGGACAGCTGCTCGGCGACGCCCTGGGCGACCAGCTGCGCGTCCGACTCGGGGCTCTTCACCTCGATGATGTTCAGCTGAACCTGCTTGCCGGTGAGCTTCTCCAGCTCGCCCCGGATCCGGTCGGCCTCCGCACCCTTACGGCCGATGACGATGCCCGGCCGGGCGGTGTGGATGTCGACGCGGACCCGGTCCCGGGTGCGCTCGATGTCGACCTTGGAGATGCCGGCGCGCTCCAGGCCCTTGGACATCATCCGGCGGATCTTGACGTCCTCGCCGATGTAGTCCTTGTAGAGCTTGTCCGCGAACCAGCGGGACTTCCAGTCGGTCGAGATGCCGAGCCGGAACCCAGTGGGGTGAACCTTCTGACCCATTACTCGGCACCTTCCGTCGTGCTCTGCCCCTCGGCGGCCTCGGCCTGCTTGGCCGGGGCGGCCTTCTTCGCCGACTTCTTCGGCGCGGCCGGCGCGACCGCCTCGACCGCCACGGTGATGTGGCAGGTCCGCTTGCGGATCCGGTACGCCCGGCCCTGCGCCCGCGGCCGGAACCGCTTCATCGTCGGGCCCTCGTCGACGAACGCCTCGCTGACGAGCAGCGCGTCGGGGTCCAGCCGCTCGTTGTTCTCCGCGTTGGCGATCGCGCTCGCGAGCACCTTGTACACCTGCTCGCTCGCAGCCTGCGGCGCGAACTGCAGCACCGTGAGCGCCTCCTTCGCGGGCAGGCCGCGGACGAGGTTGACCACCCGGCGCGCCTTCATCGGCGAGATGCGCACGTGCCGCGCAACCGCCCGCGCGCCCGGAAGCACCGGAGCGTCGCCCTTTCCTGGCATCGCTGTAACCCCTTGTTCCTCTATCCGTATGCCCGCGGCGTCAGCGCCGGCGGCTCTTCCGGTCGTCCTTCTCGTGACCCTTGAACGTGCGGGTCAGCGCGAACTCGCCGAGCTTGTGCCCGACCATGGCCTCGGTCACGAAAACCGGGACGTGCTTGCGCCCGTCGTGCACGGCGATCGTGTGCCCCAGCATGTCGGGGATGATCGTCGAGCGCCGCGACCAGGTCTTGATGACGTTCTTCGAGCCCTTCTCGTTCTGCGTCTCCACCTTCTTGAGCAGGTGGTCGTCGACGAACGGGCCCTTCTTCAGGCTGCGAGGCATGTCTTATCTCCCTCAGCCGCGCTTACGCGTGGCGTAGCGGCGGCGGACGATCAGCCGGTCGCTCGGCTGGCCCTTACGACGGGTGCGGCCCTCGGGCTTACCCTGCGGGTTGACCGGGTGGCGACCACCGGAGGTCTTACCCTCACCACCACCGTGCGGGTGGTCGACCGGGTTCATCGCGACACCACGGACGGTCGGGCGCTTGCCCTTCCACCGCATCCGGCCGGCCTTACCCCAGTTGATGTTCGACTGGTCGGCGTTGCCGATCTCGCCGACGCTGGCGCGGCAGCGCACGTCGACGCGCCGGATCTCACCGGACGGCATGCGGAGGGTCGCGTAGGCGCCCTCACGGCCGAGCAGCTGGATGCCGACGCCGGCCGAGCGGGCCAGCTTGGCACCGCCGCCCGGACGCAGCTCCACGTTGTGGATGGTGGTACCGACCGGGATGTTGCGCAGCGGCAGGTTGTTGCCCGGCTTGATGTCGGCGCCCGGGCCCGACTCCACCGTGTCGCCCTGCTTCAGGTCCTTCGGCGCGATGATGTAGCGCTTCTCGCCGTCGGCGTAGTGCAGCAGCGCGATACGCGCGGTGCGGTTCGGGTCGTACTCGATGTGGGCGACCTTCGCCGGCACGCCGTCCTTGTCGACCCGCTTGAAGTCGATCAGACGGTACTGGCGCTTGTGGCCGCCACCGTGGTGCCGGGTGGTGATCCGGCCGTGGGCGTTGCGACCGCCCTTCTTCGGCAGCGGAGCCAGCAGCGACTTCTCGGGCGTCGACCGGGTGATCTCGGCGAAGTCGGCGACGCTCGAGCCACGCCGGCCCGGCGTCGTCGGCTTGTACTTACGGATAGCCATTGTCTACACCCCTCAGCTGACCGGGCCGCCGAAGGCCTCGATACGGTCACCGTCAGCCAGCTTCACGATCGCCCGCTTGGTGGCCTTGCGCTGACCGAAGCCGGTCTTGGTGCGCTTGCGCTTGCCCTCGCGGTTGAGCGTGTTGACCGTCAGGACGCGGACGTTGAAGATCTGCTGGATAGCGATCTTGATCTCGGTCTTGTTGGCGTCCGGGTGCACCAGGAAGGTGTACCAGTTGCGGTTCAGCTCGCTGTAGCTCTTCTCCGAGACGACCGGCGCGACGATGATGTCGCGCGGATCGGCGATCGTGCTCACTTGCCACCCTCCTCGGTGGTCTCGGCGGGAACGCCCAGGAACTCGTCCAGGGCCTCCTTGGTGAAGACCACGTCGTCGGCCACCAGCACGTCGTAGGTGTTGAGCTGGCCGGCCTCGATCAGGTGCACCCGCGGCTCGTTGCGCAGCGACACCCAGTTCAGCTCGTCGGTGCTGCTCAGCACGACCAGGACGCGACGGGCCTCGGTCAGCTTCGTCAGCGTGGCCAGCGCGGCCTTGGTCGACGGCTTCTCGCCCGAGACGAACGCCTCGACGACGTGCACCTGGCCGGCGCGGGCCCGGTCGGAGAGGGCGCCACGCAGGGCGGCGGCCTTCATCTTCTTCGGGGTGCGCTGGCTGTAGTCGCGCGGCACCGGGCCGTGGACCACGCCACCGCCGGCGAACTGCGGCGCGCGGGTCGAGCCCTGGCGGGCACGACCGGTGCCCTTCTGCTTGTACGGCTTCCTGCCTCCACCGGAGACCTCGCCGCGGGTCTTGGCCTTGTGCGTGCCCTGCCGGGCCGCCGCGAGCTGAGCCACCACGACCTGGTGCATCAGCGCGATGTTGGCCTGGACGTCGAAGATGTCGGCCGGCAGCTCGACGGAGCCGCTCTTGGCGCCTTCGACGTTGCGGACGTCAACGGTGGTCACTTGGCCGCACCGCCCTTCTTCACCTTGGTCTTGGCCGCGGAACGGACCAGGACCAGCGCGCCCTTGGGGCCGGGGATGGCGCCGCGGACGAGCAGGAGGTTGTTCTCGGTGTCGATCGCCTGGACCGTGAGGTTTTGGACGGTGTAGCGCACGCCACCCATCCGACCGGCCATCCGGGTGCCCTTGAAGACGCGGCCCGGGGTCGCGCAGGCGCCGATGGAGCCCGGCGAGCGGTGCTTGCGCTCGACACCGTGGCTGGCGCGCAGACCGTGGAAGCCGTGCCGCTTCATCGGGCCGGCGTAGCCCTTGCCCTTGGTCTTGCCGGTGACGTCGACGGTCACGCCGGCGGGGAACTCCTCGACCGTGACCTCCTGGCCCGGCGAGTAGTCCGCGGCGTCCTTGGTGCGCAGCTCGACGATGTGCCGGCGCGGCGCGACGTCCGCCTTCGCGTAGTGCCCGCCGATCGGCTTCTTCACCTTGCGCGGGTCGATCGTGCCGTACGCCAGCTGGACCGCGGAGTAACCGTCCTTTTCGGCGCTACGAACCTGGCTGATGACGCACGGGCCGGCCTGAACCACGGTCACCGGGACAACCTTGTTGTTGTCCCAGACCTGGGTCATGCCGAGCTTTGCGCCCAGGATCCCCTTGACTTGCCTGTCCATTTGTCCGGTCCCTACAGCTTGATCTCGATGTCGACGCCAGCCGGCAGGTCGAGGCGCATGAGCGAGTCGACCGTCTTCGGGGTCGGGTCGATGATGTCGATCAGCCGCTTGTGCGTGCGCATCTCGAAGTGCTCGCGCGAGTCCTTGTACTTGTGCGGCGAGCGGATAACGCAGAAACGGTTGATCTCCGTGGGCAGCGGCACCGGGCCAGCGACCTGCGCCCCGGTACGCGTCACCGTCTCGACGATCTTCCGAGCCGAGGAGTCGACGACCTCGTGGTCATAGGCCTTGAGCCGGATGCGGATCTTCTGTCCCGCCATGGTGGCTTCTGTTCCTTCTCTCGATGCCGCTGTGTTGCGGGCGCCTGTACCGGCTGGCACAGGCCCACTTCCGCCGACCCCCGCGGTCGGGCGTGTCGCGCCCGTGGACCAGGCTCCGCCCCGGGGCTCCGGAGCGATCCTCTGACCACGCGGTGGGTCATGGCGCCGATCGCGTTTACCGCGACCTGGACGCCGTGCGAGGGTGGTTGACCGCCAGGGGCGATCAACCACCCTGCGCGCGACTGTTGGTCAACCCGGAGGTCCAGCATGCACCGGACGCAGGCGACTAACCGTCGTTACGCAACCTGACTAGTATGCCGCACGACCGGCGGCGACGCTAATCGGGGTTACCCAGCTCACTTGATGATCTTGGTGACGCGACCCGCGCCGACCGTACGGCCACCCTCCCGGATCGCGAACTTGAGGTTCTCCTCCATCGCGATGGGCTGGATCAGCTTCACGGTCATCGTGGTGTTGTCGCCCGGCATGACCATCTCGGTGCCCTCGGGCAGCGTGACGACGCCGGTGACGTCCGTGGTCCGGAAGTAGAACTGCGGACGGTAGTTCTGGAAGAACGGGGTGTGGCGGCCACCTTCCTCCTTGGAGAGGATGTAGACCGTCGCCTCGAACTCCGTGTGCGGGGTCGTGGTGCCCGGCTTGACGACGACCATGCCGCGCTCGACGTCCTCGCGCTTGATGCCGCGCAGCAGCAGACCGACGTTCTCACCCGCGCGGGCCTCGTCGAGCAGCTTGCGGAACATCTCAATGCCGGTGCAGGTGGTCTTCATCGACTTCTCGCGGATGCCGACGATCTCCACCTCCTCGTTCGGCTTGAGGATGCCGCGCTCGGCGCGACCGGTGACCACGGTGCCGCGGCCGGTGATGGTGAAGACGTCCTCGATCGGCATGAGGAACGGCTTCTCGGTCTCGCGCTCCGGCTGCGGAATCGCGGTGTCGACAGCGTTCATCAGGTCCATGAGCTTCCCGGTCCACTCCGGGTCGCCCTCGAGGGCCCTCAGCGCCGAGACCCGGACGACCGGCAGGTCGTCACCCGGGTACTCCTGCGAGGAGAGCAGCTCGCGGACCTCGAGCTCGACGAGCTCCAGGAGCTCCTCGTCGTCGACCATGTCGCTCTTGTTGAGCGCCACGACGATGTACGGCACGCCGACCTGACGGGCCAGCAGCACGTGCTCGCGGGTCTGCGGCATCGGGCCGTCGGTCGCCGCCACCACCAGGATCGCGCCGTCCATCTGGGCGGCACCGGTGATCATGTTCTTGATGTAGTCGGCGTGACCGGGGCAGTCGACGTGCGCGTAGTGACGCGCCTCGGTCTGGTACTCGACGTGCGCGATCGAGATCGTGATGCCGCGGGCCTTCTCCTCCGGCGCCTTGTCGATCTCGTCGAACGGCGTGTACGGGTTCAGGTCCGGGAACTGGTCGTGCAGGACCTTGGTGATGGCCGCCGTCAGCGTCGTCTTACCGTGGTCGATGTGACCAATGGTGCCGATGTTGACGTGCGGCTTAGTCCGCTCGAACTTCGCCTTCGCCACTGGTGTCCTCCTGTGGACTTTCTTGGTTCGTTCGCCCGGCGCGCCAGGTCGGCGCTTAGGACTCTGTCGACAGCCTTTCCGGCCTGACGGCCGGAGAGCCTTTGTGGGTTCTGCGGCGATGAAGCCTACAGGCCCGGATTCACACAACCCGACCGAGGTGGCCGCGGGCGGGAGAACCCTCCCGCGACCGACCCCGGCTCATCGGATCAGCTCAGGCGAGCGTCACTCACCCGTAGCCTTAGCGATGATCTCCTTCGCCACGCTCTGCGGAACCTCGGCGTAGGAGTCGAACTGCATGCTGTAGCTAGCCCGGCCCTGGGTCTTCGACCGCAGGTCGCCGACGTAGCCGAACATCTCCGACAACGGCACCAGAGCCCGGACGATGCGGGCGCCGCTGCGCTCCTCCATCGCCTGGATGATGCCGCGGCGGGAGTTGAGGTCGCCGATGACGTCACCCATGTTCTCCTCAGGAGTGGTGACTTCAACGGCCATCATCGGCTCGAGCAGCGCGGGGTCGGCCTTGCGGGCCGCCTCCTTCATCACCATCGAGCCGGCGATCTTGAATGCCATTTCCGACGAGTCGACCTCGTGGTACTGACCGTCCAGCAGCGTCAGCTTGACACCCACCAGCGGGAAGCCGGCGAGAATGCCGTACTGCATGGCGTCCTGGGCGCCCGCGTCCACCGAGGGGATGAACTCCCGGGGGATGCGGCCACCGGTGACGGCATTGGCGAACTCGTAGGTCGGCGAGTCGTTGTCCAGCGGCAGCGGCTCGATGCTCACGATCACGCGGGCGTACTGGCCGGAACCACCAGTCTGCTTCTTGTGGGTGTACTCGATCTTCTCCACCTTGCGGCGGATGGTCTCGCGGTACGCCACCTGCGGCTTACCGATGTTCGCCTCGACGTTGAACTCGCGGCGCATGCGGTCGACCAGGATGTCCAGGTGCAGCTCGCCCATGCCGGAGATGACCGTCTGACCGGTCTCCTCGTCCAGCTTGACGCGGAAGGTCGGGTCCTCCTCGGCCAGCCGCTGGATGGCGGTGCTGAGCTTCTCCTGGTCGGCCTTGGTCTTCGGCTCGATGGCCACCTCGATGACCGGCTCCGGGAAGGTCATCGACTCCAGGATGACCGGGTTCGCCGGGTCGCACAGGGTGTCACCGGTGGTGGTCTGCTTGAGACCCTGGACCGCGATGATGTCGCCAGCCTTGGCGGAGCCGCGCTCCTCCCGCTTGTTGGCGTGCATCTGGTAGATCTTGCCGATCCGCTCCTTGCGGTCCTTGGTGGAGTTGACCACCTGGGACCCGGACTCGACCACGCCCGAGTAGACCCGGACGTAGGTCAGCTTGCCGAGGTGCTTGTCGGTCTGGATCTTGAAGGCCAGGCCGGAGAACGGCTCCGAGGGGGAAGGCTTCCGCTGCATCGGGGTCTCGCCGTCGGTGGCGGTGCCCTCGATGGCCGGGACGTCCAGCGGCGACGGCAGGAAGTCGACCACGGCGTCGAGCATGGGCTGGACGCCCTTGTTCTTGAACGCCGAGCCGCAGAGCACCGGGTTGGCCTTGCTGGCGATGGTGGCGCGCCGGATGGCGGCCTTGATCTCCTCGACAGAGATCTCCTCGCCCTCCAGGTACTTCTCCATCACCGCGTCGTCGACGTCGGCCAGGGTCTCCATCAGCTTCTCGCGCCACTCGGCCGCGGAGTCGGCCAGCTCAGCCGGGATCTCCTCGATGGCGTAGTCCTCACCCTTCTGGGTCTCCCCGCGCCAGGTGAGGGCGCGCATGCCGATCAGGTCGACGACACCGATGTGGTCGCCCTCGAGCCCGATCGGGATCTGGAGCACCAACGGGGTGGCGTTGAGCCGGTCGATCATCATCTGCACGCAGCGGAAGAAGTCGGCGCCGGTCCGGTCGAGCTTGTTGACGAAGCACATCCGCGGGACGTGGTACTTGTCGGCCTGGCGCCAGACGTTCTCCGTCTGCGGTTCCACGCCGGCGACGCCGTCGTAAACCGCGACCGCACCGTCCAGCACCCGCAGCGACCGCTCGACCTCGACCGTGAAGTCGACGTGACCGGGCGTGTCGATGATCTGGATCGTGTGGCCCTTCCACTCACACTTGGTAGCGGCGGAGGTGATGGTGATACCACGCTCCTGCTCCTGCTCCATCCAGTCCATAACGGCAGCGCCCTCGTGGACCTCACCGATCTTGTACGTGATACCGGTGTAGAACAGGATCCGCTCGGTGGTCGTGGTCTTACCGGCATCGATGTGCGCCATGATGCCGATGTTGCGTACGTTGGCGAGCGCGTCTGCGGCGGCCACTTCAATCCCTACTTCTCGTCGTCTCGACACAACTGGTGGCGGTTCCGGCGCCGGTCCGACGCCGGAACCAGGGTGTTACCAGCGGTAGTGCGCGAAGGCCTTGTTCGACTCGGCCATCTTGTGCGTGTCCTCGCGCCGCTTGACGGCGGCGCCCAGACCGTTGCTCGCGTCCAGCAGCTCGTTCATCAGCCGCTCGACCATGGTCTTCTCACGACGCGCCTTGGAGTACGTCACCAGCCAGCGCAGCCCGAGGGTGGTCGCCCGGGCGGGACGGACCTCGACCGGAACCTGGTAGGTGGCGCCACCGACACGGCGGCTGCGCACCTCGAGGGTCGGCTTGACGTTGTCCATCGCCCGCTTCAGGGTGACGACCGGGTCGGTGCCGGACTTCTCGCGGCAGCCCTCGAGGGCGGCGTACACGATGCGCTCGGCGAGCTGACGCTTACCGCGCATCAGGATCTTGTTCACCAGCTGGGTGACCAACGGCGAGTTGTACACCGGGTCAGCGACCAGCGGCTTCCGCGGAGCGGGTCCCTTACGCGGCATGTCAGCTCTTCTCCTTCTTCGCGCCGTAGCGGCTGCGCGCCTGCTTGCGGTTGCGGACACCCTGGGTGTCCAGCGAGCCGCGGACGATCTTGTACCGCACGCCGGGGAGGTCCTTCACACGACCACCGCGCACGAGCACGATCGAGTGCTCCTGCAGGTTGTGGCCGACGCCCGGGATGTACGCGGTCACCTCGATCTGGCTGCTGAGCTTCACACGAGCGACCTTGCGCAGCGCCGAGTTCGGCTTCTTCGGGGTGGTGGTGTACACGCGGGTGCACACGCCGCGCCGCTGGGGGGACCCCTTCAGCGCCGGGGTCTTGGTCTTGGTCGTCTTGGCCTGGCGGCCCTTTCGGACCAGCTGCTGAATGGTGGGCACCGGGTTTCTCCGCTCCCTTCGGCCGCTGCGAGGCGACCGCGCCGTCTGCTCGTTAGCCGACCTGATGGACGGCTCTCCTACATTCCAACCAGGGTCACCTGACGGTGGTCCCAGCACCCGCGGTCGGGCGTGTCGCCCGGATCACGGTCCCGGTGTCGCCGCTCGCGCGTCGTACCGGTATTTCTGTCACCGACGCAGGAAAGTTCAAACGCCGGATCTTGGTTTTGGTCGTGCCGTCGCGCGATCACCGGCTGACCGGTTCCAGCGCACGCACGCATTGCCCGGGCTGGCCCGGGCACAAGGAGAAAGAGTACCTACCACAGCCGCGCAGGTCAAAACGGAGCGGTCCGGGAGAACTGCGCCGCAGTCCACCCGCCGGTCGTATGTCCCTGCCCACCCGTGACGGGCACCTACGGCGATAAGTGTACCGGCTTCGCCTGCCGGCGACCGGGCGGCCCGGGTTCCGCCCGAACACCGGACAGCCGGGGACGGCCGTCACACCTGCTCACCGCCGTCACCGGCCGGCACTAACGATCAGGTGATCTGCACCACCAGTGCCACCGCGAGCCCGAGCAGGCTGAGCAGCAGCCCCACTGCCCCGCACACCAGGCCCGCCACGGCCGGGCCACGGCCGGTGAACCGGACCGCCGGCGGGGGCGCCGGCCGCCGGATCTGCCGCCGGGCCAGCAGGCCGGCGACGATCGCCGCGGTCCCGGCGAGCGCGCCGAGCACGGTGAACGCCCCGGCCGCCCAGGCCCCGCCGTAGTTCGGACCGGCGACGCCGAAGCAGAGGACCAGCAGCGACACCAGGATCGACGCGATCCCGGTGACCAGCGACCCGACGGCGAGCCCCGAGGTCACCGGGGGCACATCGAGGTGGACCACGCCGAACGGGGTGCCGGGGACCGGGTCGACCCGCTTCGGCGGCCGGGGCGCCTCGCGCGGGGGCGGCGGCACCGCACCCGGCCGGGGTCCGACCGCCGGCGGCACCGGGGCCCAGCCACCACCGGGACCCGGCGGGTTTCCGGGATACGCCCCGGGCGTCGGCCACCCGCCGCCCGCCAGCTGCGGCGGGCCCCAGTGCGGACCCGGTCCGGACGGCAGGGTGTACCCCCGGTAGCCGGGCGGTGCCGGGGGCTGGCCGCCCGGGGCCGGCGGGTGCGGGCCGGCCTGCGGCCCGGCGCCGGACGGCGCAGACGGCGGGGCGACCGGCGGTGGGGCGTACCCCACGGGGGCGACCTCCGGCGGCGCGCTCGGCCCCTCGTCGGGCCCGGCACCCGGCGCGGCCCACGGGCTGGCCGGGTCGGCGCCGGGCGAGCCCCCGACGGCGTCCGGCCCGGCGCTGGACCGGGTCGGGTCGTCTCCCGGCGGAGGGGCCGGTTCCGTCACGGGGTCCTCCTGTCGACGTGACTCACCCGCCACGCGGCGGACACCGGCCAGGCTACCGTCGCGGGTCCCGATGGAGGGGCCGGGCGCGGAGCGCTCCCCCGCCCGGTCAGTCGATGTTCGGGGCGTAGTCGTGGCCGAAGGGGCCGTCAGCGAGCCGGACCACCCCGATCACCAGCGCCGCCACCACCGCGACGGCCGCCAGCACCAGGCCGGTCCACGCCATCCGCTCGCCCCGGCGCAGCCAGTCCCCGCCGGTGAGGTAGCCGCCCGAGGCGTGCGCCTCCCGGCGGGCCTGCCGGGCGAGGATGACGGCGATGGTCGACGGGACCAGACCGCCGACGAAGAACCCGGTGAGCGCCCCGATCAGCCCGAGGGCGAAGACCGCGCGGGCCTTCGTCGACCGGACCGGCTCAGGGTCGAGCGGATGGCGCGGCGCCGGCGGGGCGACGGGCGCCTGCCCGGGCAGGGTCGTCATACCCCCCATCATGCCCCGACCCGTCCTCGCCGGGGTCCGCCGCCGGCCCGACCGGCGGCACCGGGACGGCGTCGGCCACCGACGTCGCGTACCGGTTCGCCCGGAGCAGCAGGAGCGCGGCGACCGCCACGACGGCGGCCTCGGTGAACAGGAGCAGGCGGTAGTCGAGCACGTCGATCAGGTACGCCCCCAGCGCGATCGAGGCGGTCTGCGGGACGGTGGTGGTCACCTCGAAGCCGGCGTACACCCGGCCCTGGAGCCGGTCGGGCGTGCTGCGCTGGAGAAGCGTCAGCAGCGCGATCGCCATGACGGTCAGCCCGGCGCCGGAGCCGACCCGGCCGACCAGGACCACCCCGAGCAACGGGGTGGCGGCCAGTGCGGCACCGGCGGCCCAGGCGAGGAACGCCGCCGCGGCGACGCGTACCTCGCCGAACTTGCGGACCGCGGCCGCGCTGCCCAGCCCGCCGAGGACCGCGCCGAGCCCCTGCGCGGCCTGGAGCACGCCGAGGAACTCCGGGGAGCGGTGCAGGCCGCGGTCGACGACCGCGTATCCGGTGGACTCGGCGAAGCCGAGGACCAGGGCGAGCACCGCAGTCGCGAGCACCACCCGGCGGAGCAGCGGGTGGCCGGCGAGGTGCCGGAACCCGGCGCTCACCTCCCCCGTCCAGTGCCGCAGCACACCGCCCGTACGCACCGGGCGCTCCGGAGCGGGGTCGGGCCCGCGCAGGGTCAGCAGCAGCACCGCCGCGCCGACGAAGGTCGCCATGTCCAGTACGGCCACCGCCGCGCCGCCGTACAGCGCGTACAGGCCGGCACCGGCGAGCGGGGCGAGCAGCCGCAGGATCTCCCGGACCGTACGCAGCAGCGCGTTCGCGCTGGCGAGCAGGTCAGCGGGGAGCAGGGTGACGAGCAGGGCGGACTGGGCGGGCTCGATGACCAGGTTGAGGCAGCCGTACAGGAACATCACCGCGTAGATCAGCGGCACCTGGTCGGGGCCGCGGACCGCCAGCAACGGCAGCAGGATCGCGGCACCGGCCAGGTTGGCGACGACCAGGAGCCGGCGGCGCGGCAGCCGGTCGGCGAGCAGCCCGGCCAGCGGCGCGAGCAGGGCCGGGGCGGTGAAGAAGAGAAAGGTCAGGCCGGCCGCGCCGTCGCTGCCGGTCAGCGCCTTGACCCAGATGCCGCAGGCCAGCCACATCGAGCTGTCGCCGACCAGGGACAGGGCCTGCCCGGTGAGGTAGCGGCGGGCGGGCGGGTCAGCCAGCAGTCGTCGGGTCGACATCCGACACCTCCGGGGGCTGCACCGGGTAACCGAACAGGAGCAGTTCGACCGGGAGCGTCCCGATCGGCCGGGCGGCGGGATCGGTGCGCCGGGCGTCGAACCGTGCGGTGAAGTCGGCGACGAGTTCCTGATAGGCGGCGGCGAACTCGGCCAGCTCAGCCGGGGTGAGGTGCACGAGATGCTGCCGCCCGACGGCCGCCTCGTACCACTCCTTCGGGTAGGTGGGGGCTTCGTCGACGAAGCGGCGCAGCCGCTGCGTGTACCGGTCGAGCAGCACCCGGTCGAGGGCCTGGGAGGCCCGGGTCCAGTCCGGGTCGCCGGGCCGGGCCGGCGCGGACCAGCCCCGTCGGGTCAGCCGCCAGGGCCGGGCCCGCCCACGGCCGCCGCCGGCCTCCTCGACAAAGCCATAGCGGGCGAGCTGCCGCAGGTGGAACGAGCAGGTGGTCGGGGTCTCGCCGATCAGGTCGCCGGCCTGGGTGGCGGTGAGCGGACCGCCGCCGAGCGCCTCCAGCAGGGCCAGCCGTACGGGATGGCTCAACGCCCGCAGCTCGCGGGCGTCGGTGAGGGTGCGAGGTCCGTCGGTCTCCACAGTGTCGAGAGTATTCTCTCGACAGCTTTCTTTCGAGAGCTATCTCTTCAGATGATGCACCCGCAGACGCGACGAGGCCCCCGGCGGGTGCCGGGGGCCTCGTCGTTTCCTACTGCTTAGCGGTACGACCCGAAGTCGAAGTCGTCCAGCGGCACCGCCTGGCCGCTGGCCGGCCCGAAGCCGTAGTCGGTCTCCGGGTAGCCGGTCATCGAGTAGACCTTGGCCTTCGCCTCCTCGGTCGGCTCGACCCGGACGTTGCGGTACTTGCTGATGCCGGTACCGGCCGGGATGAGCTTACCGATGATCACGTTCTCCTTGAGGCCGATCAGCGAGTCGCTGCGGGCGTGGATCGCCGCGTCCGTCAGCACCCGGGTGGTCTCCTGGAAGGAGGCCGCCGACAGCCAGGAATCCGTGGCCAGCGAGGCCTTGGTGATACCCATCAGCACCGGGCGACCCGCGGCGGGCTCGCCGCCCTCGGAGACGAGTCGGCGGTTCTCCGACTCGAAGAGCGCCCGGTCGACCAGCACGCCCGGCAGGAACTCGGTCGAGCCGGAGTCGATGACCGTCACCCGCTTGAGCATCTGGCGGATGATGATCTCGATGTGCTTGTCGTGGATGAGCACACCCTGCGAGCGGTAGACCTCCTGGACCTCCTGGGTCAGGTGGACCTGGACCGCCCGCGGGCCGAGGATGCGGAGCAGCTCGTGCGGGTCGATGGTGCCCTCGGTGAGCTTCTCGCCAACCTCGACGTGGTCGCCGTCGTGGGCCCGCAGCTTCACGCGCTTCGAGATCTTGTCGTAGACGATCTCGTCGCTGCCGTCGTCCGGGATCACGATGATCTTCCGCGACCGCTCGCCGTCCTCGATCCGGATCCGGCCCGGGGTGTCGGCGATGGGCGCCTTACCCTTCGGGATCCGGGCCTCGAAGATCTCCTGGACACGGGGCAGACCCTGGGTGATGTCCTCACCCGCGACACCACCGGTGTGGAAGGTACGCATCGTCAGCTGCGTACCCGGCTCACCGATGGACTGGGCGGCGATGATGCCGACGGCCTCACCGATGTCGACCGACTTGCCGGTCGGCAGCGAGCGGCCGTAGCAGGCCGCGCAGACGCCCAGCTTCGACTCGCAGGTGAGCACGCTGCGCACCCGGACGGTCTCCACCCCGGCCGCGACGATCCGGTCGACCCCGATCGAGTTGATGTCCTGACCCCGCTCGGCGACCACGGTGCCGTCCGGCCCCTTGATGTCGTCAGCCAGGGTCCGAGCGTGCACGCTGGTCTCGGCGTGCGTGTGCACGACCAGCTTGCCGTCGAGCCGCTCGCCGATCTGCATCGGGATGGCGCGGTCGGTGCCGCAGTCCTCCTCGCGGATGATGACGTCCTGCGACACGTCCACCAGACGACGGGTCAGGTAACCCGAGTCGGCGGTACGCAGCGCGGTGTCGGCGAGACCCTTACGGGCACCGTGCGTGGAGATGAAGTACTCCAGCACGGAGAGACCCTCCCGGTACGACGCCTTGATGGGCCGCGGGATGATCTCACCCTTCGGGTTGGCCACCAGACCACGGATCGCCGCGATCTGCCGGAGCTGGAGCAGGTTACCGCGGGCACCCGAGTTGATCATCTTCCACAGCGGGTTCTCCTGCGGCAGCGCAGTGTCCATCTCCTTGGCGACCTCGTTGGTCGCCTTGGTCCAGATCTCGATGAGCTCGCCGCGACGCTCCTCGGCGGTCATCAGACCACGCTGGTACTGCTTGTCGATCCGGTCGGCTTCCTTCTCGTACCGCTCCAGGATCTCCCGCTTGCGCGGCGGAGCGATGACGTCCTCCATGCCGATGGTGACGCCGGACCAGGTGGCCCAGTGGAAACCGGCCTCCTTGAGCCCGTCCAGGGTGGCCGCGAGGGCCACCTTCGGGAAGCGCTCGGCGAGGTCGTTGACGATCGCGGAGAGCTGGCCCTTGCGGATCTCGTAGTTCACGAAGCGGTAGCCCTGCGGCAGCGTCTCGTTGAACAGGACCCGGCCGAGCGTGGTCTCCACGGTCACCGGCTCGCCCTCGACCCAGCCCTCCGGCGCGACCCACGGCTCGGCGCCGGCGCCGTTGTCGACCCCGACGATGTCGCGCAGGCGGATCTTGACCGGGGTCTGGAGGTGCAGCTCGCCGTTGTCGAACGCCATCCGGGCCTCGGCGTCCGAGCTGAACGCCCGGCCCTCGCCCTGGCCACCCGGGGTCAGGTGGGTGAGGTGGTAGAGACCGATGACCATGTCCTGGGTGGGCATGGTGACCGGCTTGCCGTCGGCCGGCTTGAGGATGTTGTTCGACGACAGCATCAGGATCCGCGCCTCGGCCTGGGCCTCGGCGGACAGCGGCACGTGGACCGCCATCTGGTCACCGTCGAAGTCGGCGTTGAACGCGGTGCAGACCAGCGGGTGGATCTGGATGGCCTTGCCCTCGACCAGCTGCGGCTCGAAGGCCTGGATGCCCAGCCGGTGCAGGGTCGGCGCCCGGTTCAGCAGGACCGGGTGCTCGCCGATGACCTCTTCCAGCACGTCCCACACGACCGGCCGCTGCCGCTCGACCATCCGCTTGGCGGACTTGATGTTCTGCGCGTGGTTGAGGTCGACCAGCCGCTTCATCACGAACGGCTTGAACAGCTCCAGCGCCATCTGCTTGGGCAGTCCGCACTGGTGCAGCTTGAGCTTCGGGCCGACCACGATGACCGAACGGCCGGAGTAGTCGACGCGCTTGCCCAGCAGGTTCTGGCGGAACCGACCCTGCTTGCCCTTGAGCATGTCGGACAGCGACTTCAGCGGGCGGTTACCCGGGCCGGTGACCGGCCGACCGCGACGGCCGTTGTCGAACAGCGCGTCGACGGCCTCCTGGAGCATCCGCTTCTCGTTGTTGACGATGATCTCGGGCGCGCCGAGGTCGATCAGCCGCTTGAGGCGGTTGTTCCGGTTGATCACGCGGCGGTACAGGTCGTTCAGGTCGGAGGTCGCGAAGCGGCCACCGTCCAGCTGCACCATCGGACGCAGGTCCGGCGGGATGACCGGGACGCAGTCGAGCACCATGCCGAGCGGCGAGTTGCGGGTGTTCTGGAACGCCGCGACGACCTTCAGTCGCTTGAGCGCCCGGATCTTCCGCTGCCCCTTGCCGGAGCGGATGGTCTCGCGCAGGCTCTCAGCCTCGGCGTCGAGGTCCATGTTCTGGACCAGTGCCTTGATGGCCTCGGCGCCCATGCTGCCGGTGAAGTACTCGCCGAAGCGGTCGCGCAGCTCACGGTAGAGCAGCTCGTCGGTGACCAGCTGCTTCGGCTCGAGCTTGCGGAAGGTGTCGAGGACCTCGTCGAGGCGGTCGATCTCGCGCTGGGCCCGGTCGCGGATCTGGCGCATCTCGCGCTCTCCGCCCTCCTTGACCTTGCGCCGGACGTCCGCCTTCGCGCCCTCGGCCTCCAGCTCGGCCAGGTCGGCCTCGAGCTTGGTGGCCCGCTTCTCGATCTCCGAGTCGCGGCTGTTCTCGGCCTGCCGCTTCTCGGCCAGGATCTCGTTCTCGATGGTCGAGAGGTCACGGTGACGCGCCTCGGCGTCCACGCTCGTCACGACGTACGAGGCGAAGTAGATGATCTTCTCGAGGTCCTTCGGGGCGAGGTCCAGCAGGTAGCCCAGCCGGCTCGGCACGCCCTTGAAGTACCAGATGTGGGTCACCGGAGCGGCCAGCTCGATGTGACCCATCCGCTCCCGGCGAACCTTGGAGCGGGTCACCTCGACGCCGCAGCGCTCGCAGATGATGCCCTTGAAGCGGACCCGCTTGTACTTACCGCAGTAGCACTCCCAGTCCCGCTGCGGACCGAAGATCTTCTCGCAGAAGAGCCCGTCCTTTTCCGGCTTCAGGGTGCGGTAGTTGATGGTCTCGGGCTTCTTGACCTCGCCGTGGGACCACTGACGGATGTCGTCGGCGGTGGCGAGGCCGATGCGCAGCTCGTCGAAGAAGTTGACGTCGAGCACTATGTCCCCTATGTCGTCGTCTGTACTGCTTAGCTAACGGGCGGGGTCGGGGGCCGGCGGACCGGCCCCCGAACCACCAACCTCAGACCTCTTCGACCGAGCTCGGCTCGCGCCGGGACAGGTCGATGCCCAGCTCCTCCGCAGCCCGGAACACCTCGTCGTCGGTCTCGCGCATCTCCAGGGCCACGCCGTCGCTGGAGAGCACCTCGACGTTGAGGCACAGCGACTGCAGCTCCTTGAGCAGCACCTTGAACGACTCCGGGATGCCCGGCTCGGGGATGTTCTCGCCCTTGACGATGGCCTCGTAGACCTTCACCCGGCCGAGGACGTCGTCGGACTTGATCGTCAGCAGCTCCTGCAGGGCGTAGGCGGCGCCGTACGCCTGCATCGCCCAGCACTCCATCTCACCGAAGCGCTGGCCACCGAACTGCGCCTTACCACCCAGCGGCTGCTGAGTGATCATCGAGTACGGGCCGGTCGACCGGGCGTGGATCTTGTCGTCGACCAGGTGGTTGAGCTTCAGGATGTAGATGTAGCCGACCGCGATGGGGTCCGGCAGCGGCTCACCGGAGCGGCCGTCGAACAGCTGCGCCTTACCAGAAGAACCGATCAGCTGCTTGCCGTCCCGGTTGGGCAGGGTCGACGCGAGCAGACCCGAGATCTCCGCCTCGCGGGCACCGTCGAACACCGGAGTGGCCACGTTGGTGTCCGCCTCGGACTCGTGGGCGTTGATCGAACGCAGCGCCTTCTTCCACTCCGCGTCGTCGCCCTCGACCTGCCAACCCGTCTTGGCCACCCACCCGAGGTGGGTCTCCAGGACCTGGCCGATGTTCATCCGGGACGGCACACCGAGCGGGTTCAGCACGATGTCGACCGGGGTGCCGTCCTCCAGGAACGGCATGTCCTCGATCGGCAGGATCTTGGAGATGACGCCCTTGTTGCCGTGGCGGCCCGCGAGCTTGTCACCGTCCTGGATCTTGCGCTTCTGGGCCACGTAGACCCGGACCAGCTCGTTCACGCCCGGGGGCAGCTCGTCGCCGTCCTCGCGGGAGAAGGTACGCACGCCGATGACCGTGCCGGTCTCGCCGTGCGGCACCTTCAGCGAGGTGTCCCGGACCTCGCGCGCCTTCTCACCGAAGATCGCGCGGAGCAGCCGCTCCTCAGGGGTCAGCTCGGTCTCACCCTTCGGGGTGACCTTGCCGACCAGGATGTCGCCGGGGACGACCTCGGCGCCGATCCGGATGATGCCGCGCTCGTCGAGGTCGGCGAGCATCTCCTCGCTGACGTTCGGGATGTCGCGGGTGATCTCCTCCGGGCCGAGCTTGGTGTCCCGGGCGTCGACCTCGTGCTCCTCGATGTGGATCGAGGTGAGCACGTCCTGCTGGACGAGGCGCTGCGACAGGATGATCGCGTCCTCGTAGTTGTGGCCCTCCCAGGTCATGAACGCCACGAGCAGGTTGCGCCCGAGCGCCATCTCGCCCTCGTCGGTACACGGACCGTCGGCGATGACCTGGCCGGCCTCGACGCGGTCGCCCTCGAAGACGACCGGCTTCTGGTTGACGCAGGAGCCGGCGTTGGAGCGGCGGAACTTGTGCAGCAGGTACGTCCGGCGGTGGCCGTCGTCCTGGTGGACGGTGATGTAGTCCGCGCAGAGGTCCTCGATCACACCGCCGACCTCGGCGACAACCACGTCGCCGGCGTCCACGGCCGCGCGGTACTCCATGCCCGTACCGACCAGCGGCGACTCGGCCTTGACCAGCGGCACCGCCTGGCGCTGCATGTTCGCGCCCATGAGCGCGCGGTTGGCGTCGTCGTGCTCGAGGAACGGGATCATCGCGGTCGCGACGGAGACCATCTGCCGCGGCGAGACGTCCATGTAGTCCACGGCCTCCGGCGGCACGTCCTCGGTCTCACCGCCCTTACGGCGGACCAGGACGCGGTCCTCGGCGAACGACCCGTCGGACTTCAGCGGGGCGTTGGCCTGCGCCTTGACGAACCGGTCCTCCTCGTCCGCGGTCAGGTAGTCGATCTGGTCGGTGACCCGACCGTTGACGACCTTCCGGTACGGCGTCTCGATGAAGCCGAACGGGTTGACCCGGGCGAAGGTGGAGAGCGCGCCGATCAGACCGATGTTCGGGCCTTCCGGCGTCTCGATCGGGCACATCCGGCCGTAGTGGGACGGGTGCACGTCGCGGACCTCGAAGCCGGCCCGCTCCCGGGACAGACCACCCGGGCCGAGCGCGCTCAGCCGGCGCCGGTGGGTCAGGCCCGCCAGCGGGTTGGTCTGGTCCATGAACTGGGACAGCTGCGACGTACCGAAGAACTCCTTGATCGCCGCCACCACCGGGCGGATGTTGATCAGGGTCTGCGGCGTGATCGCCTCGACGTCCTGGGTGGTCATCCGCTCGCGGACGACCCGCTCCATGCGGGAGAGGCCGACCCGGACCTGGTTCTGGATCAGCTCGCCCACGGTACGCAGGCGACGGTTGCCGAAGTGGTCGATGTCGTCGGCCTCGTAGCCCTCCTCACCGGCGTGCAGCCGGCAGAGGTATTCCACGGTGGCGACGATGTCGTCCTCGGTCAGCGTGCCGGTGGTGATCGGCACGTCCACTTCGAGCTTCTTGTTGAACTTGTAACGACCGACCTTGGCGACGTCGTACCGCTTCGGGTTGAAGAAGAGGTTGTCGAGCAGGGTCTGGGCGTTCTCGCGGGTCGGCGGCTCGCCCGGACGGAGCTTCCGGTAGATGTCCAGCAGCGCCTCGTCCTGGCCGCCGATGTGGTCCTTCTCGAGCGTGGTCATCATCAGCTCGGACCAGCCGAACTTCTCGCGGATCTGCTCCGCGGACCACCCGATGGCCTTGAGCAGGACGGTGACGGCCTGCCGGCGCTTGCGGTCGATGCGGACGCCGACCGTGTCGCGCTTGTCGATGTCGAACTCCAGCCAGGCACCCCGGCTCGGGATGACCTTGACGCTGGAGAGGTCGCGGTCGGAGGTCTTGTCCGGCTGCTTGTCGAAGTAGACGCCCGGCGAGCGGACGAGCTGGCTGACCACGACGCGCTCGGTGCCGTTGATGATGAAGGTGCCCTTCGGCGTCATCATCGGGAAGTCACCCATGAACACCGTCTGGCTCTTGATCTCGCCAGTGGTGTTGTTGGTGAACTCCGCGGTCACGAACAGCGGGGCGCAGTAGGTCAGGTCCTTCTCCTTGCACTCCTCGATCGAGGCCTTGACCTCGTCGAAGCGCGGAGCGGAGAAGGAGAGCGACATGGTGCCGGAGAAGTCCTCAATGGGACTGATCTCGTCGAGGATCTCCGCGAGACCCGAGCGTGCGTGCGGGTCGTCCCCCGACCGACCCTGCCAAGCCTCGTTGCCGACGAGCCAGTCGAAGGACTCGTTCTGGATGGCGAGGAGGTTGGGGACCTCGAGGTGTTCGGTGATCCGACCGAAAGAAACTCGGCGGGGCGCGAAAGCGCTCGACGTACGACTGGTCTTCGCAGGGCGGGAAGCTGCCAAGATGCGTCCTTCCGAGGACCGGTGCTGCAGAACGGCTGGTATGCGTGCACTCCAATGACCCCACCAGAAATATCCGCAAACGGACATTTCCGAGCAGGGGTCAGTTCGGAAGGCAGCGCAAACTAGCAGTGTAGCCGAGAGGCTAACCGCTGTCCAGCCCACCCCGCAGGTCGTCGCGGAACTTGCCTCGGGACCTCGAAAACCAGGTCTACCGGGCCGCTCGGAACGCGACGCTCCTGCCGGTCCGCTCGGGCGTCACAGCGGTGTTGCTGCCGCTGCCATTACCCAAGAGGTGGCCGTTGCAAGCGCGGAAGGTCTTGCTGGTGTCAGCGTGCCTGTCGGGCCGGTGCCGCGTCAAGGGCCGGTTACCGCTCGGGGTGTCATTCCCACCGACGGGCTACCGACAGGCGTAGCTGTGAAGCCGGTACGAGCAACCTGGACGCCCTGCTCACGCCGCTGCCACCGGAGTCCACCAACCACAGCGGGCGGCGATCCGTTCCCGGATCACCGCCCGCCGCTACGCGGTGTGCCCCGGCTCACGTGAGCCGGACGCGCGTCAGGTCAACGCAAGGTCACTTGAGGGTGACCTTGGCGCCCTCGCCCTCGAGCTTGGCCTTGGCCTTCTCGGCGGTCTCCTTGTTGGCCTTCTCCAGGACGGCCTTCGGCGCGGCCTCGACCAGGTCCTTGGCCTCCTTCAGGCCCAGGCCGGTCAGCTCACGCACGACCTTGATGACCTGGATCTTCTTGCCACCGTCGGCGTCGAGGATGACGTCGAACTCGTCCTTCTCCTCCTCGACCGCGGCCGGGGCGGCACCCGGGGCGGCGGCGGCCATCGCGACCGGAGCCGCGGCGGTGACCTCGAAGGTCTCCTCGAACTGCTTCACGAACTCGGAGAGCTCGATCAGCGTCATCTCCTTGAACGCGTCGAGCAGCTCGTCGGTGCTGAGCTTCGCCATGTCTGGCGTCCTTTCCTGAATGGTTTAACTAAGAACGTGGGTGCGCCGGGTGGCCTCAGGCCGCCTCGGCGCCCTCCTTCTCGCGCTTGTCCTGCAGAGCGGCCGCCAGACGCGCGGTCTTGGCGAGCGGAGCCTGGAACAGGGCCGCGGCCTTGCTCAGGTTGCCCTTCATGGCGCCGGCCAGCTTCGCCAGCAGCACCTCGCGGGACTCCAGGTCGGCGAGCTTCGTGACCTCGGCCGCGGAAATGGCCTTGCCCTCGAAGACACCGCCCTTGATGACGAGCTTCGGGTTGGCCTTCGCAAATTCGCGAAGCCCCTTCGCCGCCTCGACGACGTCGCCCGAAACGAAAGTCAGCGCGGTAGGACCGGTGAACAGCTCGTCGAGGCCGGAGATGCCCGCCTCGGTCGCCGCACGCTTGGCCAGCGTGTTCTTCGCGACCGTGTAGCTGGTCTCCTTGCCGAGCGAGCGCCGCAGCTGGGTGAGCTGCGAAACCGTGAGCCCGCGGTACTCGGTCAGCACGGTCGCCCCCGCGTTGCGGAAGCTCTCGGTCAGCTCGGCGACGGCCGTGGCCTTGTCGGCCCGGATCGGCTTGTCCGCCATGTCCCTCCTCTCTCGTTGCTCGGAGCTGGTACGCCGGCGACGAGCGGAGGCTCGCGCCGGCGGCGGAGGCATCACGACAACGAGAAAAGCCCCGGCGCAGGGCGCACGGGGCGAGGGCCGGCAGCATGGACGCGGTCGGCGGACCACGGACAGCTCCGATTTTCGCTTGCCGCCCTACGCGGGTCGCCCGTCATCGCGGGACCTTCGACCGTGCCAGGGCACGGTGACCAGCGGTCTCTGGGTGGAACTACGCGACAAGGTTACGCGACGTGTCCCGGTACCTCCAAATCGCCCCCCGAGTGCCCCCCGTCACCATCCGGCAACCGACCCGCCAGCCGCCACCGCATCGCCGCACCTCTGCGGATCTCAGGGACGCTCACGGCCCGCGAGCGCCCTTTCGCCCATCATGTCCGGGTGCGCCGGGCCCAGCCGTAGCCGGCGAGCGCCAGGGCCGCCCAGGAGGCCGCCCAGGTGGTCAGCAGCAGCACGGTGGAGACCGTCAGGTGGCCGACCAGCGCCCGGGCCGTCGGCAGCAGCGGCGGCACCAGCCAGGGCGCCATCGAGCCGGACAACCCGAGAACCTTCGCCCCGACCGCGCCGAGGGCGAGCACCGCGACGCCGTACCCGGCGCTGCGGGTGACCGCCCGGCTGGCCAGGGCACCCACGGCCACCGCGCCGGGCAGCGCGAGCAGGTGGGCCCAGCAGCCGAGCGCCAGCCCAGCGACCACCGACCGGTCGCCCGGCCCGGCCGGGCCGCTCACCCCGCCGACCAACCACGGGAAGACCAGCGCCATGGCCACCGTGCCGAGCCCGGCCACGGCCGCCGCGAGCAGGCCGGCGACCCGCTCCCGGGCCGGCCCGACCAGCACCTGGGCCAGCCGGCGCTGCACGTCCGGCTCCACGTCCAGAAGGATCTTGGTCTGCCAGGCCAGCACCGGGAAGAGCACCACGGCCAAGACACCGTAGGCCTCCGCCGGCTGGGCCCGGCCGCCGCCGTAGAGGACACCGAGGGCGAGCAGGCCGGCCAGGACCGGGGCCAGCGCCCGCCCGGTACGCAGGAAGCCGGCCAGCCGCAGCCGGACCAGCGCGGTCACCGGGCCACCTCCGGGGCCGGCCCGGTCAGGTCCCGCTCCGCCGCGGCAGGACCGTCGGGCGGAGCCGGAGCCGGTGCCACCGGGATCGCCGCGGCGGCCGTCAGGCCCGGGCCGACGGCACGGCCCGGGTCGACGGCACGGCCCGGGTCGACGGCACGGCCCGGGTCGACGGCGGGATCCGGGGTGACGTCGGACAGCGGCCCGGTGTCGGGTCGCGTGGCAGGGGGCGGGGCGACGTGGTCGCGTACCCGAAGGACGTGGTGGCCGTCGGCGCGCAACCGGGCGACGGCGGCGGCGGCCCCGGCGGCCGGGACCGCCAGCTCGACCACCGCGACGGCCGCGTCCCCGGACGCCGGTTGCTCGGTGACCGCGCCGCCGGCGACCGTCCAGTGCCGGGCGGCCGGCAGCCGGACCGTCTCGCCGCGGTGGTCGCTGACCAGCACCGTGCCGCCATCAGCCAGTACCTCGTCGATCACCTCCGGCACCAGCTCGCGGGCGGCGGCGTCCAGGCCCTCCCAGGGCTCGTCGAGGACGAGCAGCCCAGGCGGGCGCAGCAGCGCCTGGGCCAGGCCGACCTTCTGGGCGGTGCCCTTGGAGAGCTGCGGCAGCCGGACCCCGTGGAACCGGGTCAGGCCGAGCCGGCCGACCCAGCGCTGGACCGCCCGGTCCGCCTCGGCGGCGGGGAGGCCGGGCCGATCCGTACCTCGGTCTCCCGCAGCACCCACGGGTCGCGCCGGTGGTACCGCAGCCAGACGCCTTCCAGCCGCATGCGCCGAGCCTGCCACACCGGACAGACGAACGGGGCCCCGCCACCTGGTGGCGGGGCCCCGTCAGGGCAGTGGTGCTCAGGCCTCGGCCGGAGCCTCCTGCAGGTTCTTCACCAGCTTCGGGTCGACCGGGACGCCCGGGCCCATGGTGGTGGTGAGGGTGACCTTCTTGAGGTAGGTGCCCTTGGCCGCGGACGGCTTCGAGCGGAGCACCTCGTCCAGCACTGCCGCGTAGTTGTCGATCAGCTGGGTCTCGGTGAACGAGGCCTTGCCGATGATCAGGTGGAGGTTCGAGTGCTTGTCCACCCGGAAGGTGATCTTACCGCCCTTGATGTCCGAGACGGCCTTGGTGACGTCCATGGTCACCGTGCCGGTCTTCGGGTTCGGCATCAGGCCGCGCGGGCCCAGGATCCGCGCGATCCGGCCGATCTTGGCCATCTGGTCCGGGGTGGCGATCGCCGCGTCGAAGTCCAGCCAACCGCCCTGGATACGGGCGACCAGCTCGTCGGTGCCCACCTCGTCCGCACCCGCGGCGGCGGCCTCCTCGGCCTTCGCGCCGGCGGCGAAGACGATCACGCGGGCGGTCTTACCGGTGCCGTGCGGCAGGTTGACCGTGCCGCGGACCATCTGGTCCGCCTTGCGGGGGTCGACGCCGAGGCGCATCGCGACCTCGACCGTGGCGTCGAACTTGACGTTGGTGCTCTCCTTGGCCAGCTTGACGGCCTCGGCGGGAGAGTAGAGCTTCGACCGGTCGATGACCTCGGCGGCCTTGCGGTAGCTCTTGCTGCGCTGCATTTCTCGTTACTCCTGTGGTCTCTGGCGGGCCCGCGACGTCCGCGGCCCTCCCACGATCTGATCGGGTGGAGCGGTGAGGAGAGGTCAGTCGGCGACGGTCAGGCCCATCGACCGGGCGGTGCCGGCGATGATCTTCTCAGCCTGCTCGATGTCGTTGGCGTTGAGGTCCGCCATCTTCTTCTCCGCGATCTCGCGCAGCTGGGCGCGGGTCACCGAGCCGACCTTCTGCGTGTGCGGGACGCCCGAGCCCTTCTGCACGCCGGCGGCCTTGATCAGCAGCCGGGCGGCGGGCGGGGTCTTCAGGACGAAGGTGAAGGTCCGGTCCTCGTAGACGCTGATCTCGGCGGGGACGATGTCGCCCCGCTGCGACTCGGTCTGCGCGTTGTAGGACTTGCAGAACTCCATGATGTTCACACCGTGCTGACCGAGCGCGGGGCCGACCGGCGGCGCCGGGGTGGCCTGGCCAGCCGGCAGCTGAAGCGTGAACGTCTTGACGAGCTTCTTCTTCGGAGGCATGTCTCTTCCTGGGGCTTGGAACTGGGAATTTCGCCGGTCCGCGGGCGCGCACGGTCAGCGCGGTGCGGACAGCCGACGTTCTAGGGTAGCGCAGCCTTCCGCCATCCTCTCCGCCGAGGTCCGGCGGGGCGGCGAAACGACACACCGGCGGCGGGCCGGGAGGCCCACCGCCGGTGCCAGGCGTACGTCAGATCTTGGCGACCTGGTTGAAGTTGAGCTCGACCGGCGTCTCCCGGCCGAAGATCGAGACCAGCACCTTGAGCTTCTGCTGGTCGGCGTTGATCTCGCTGATCGTCGCCGGCAGGGAGGCGAAGGCGCCGTCGGTGACGGTGACCGAGTCGCCGACCTCGAAGTCGAGGACCTTGACCTCGGGCTTGGCCTTCTTCTCCACGGCCTCGACCGCCGGGGCCAGCCACTTCAGCACCTCGTCGAGGCTCAGCGGCGCCGGGCGGTCGGCCCGGTCGGTCGCCCCGACGAAGCCGGTGACGCCCGGGGTGTTCCGGACGCAGGAGTAGGACTCGGCGGTCAGCTCCATCCGGACCAGGATGTAGCCCGGGAAGACCTTCGCCTGGACCTGCGACCGCTTGCCGTTCTTGACCTCGACCTCTTCCCGGGTCGGCACCTCGACCTGGTAGATGAAGTCCTCCATGTCGAGGGAGGTGATCCGGGTCTCGAGGTTGGTCTTGACCTTGTTCTCGTAGCCGGCGTACGAGTGCACCACGTACCAGTCGCCCGGGGCGTAGCGCAGCTTCTGGCGCAGCTCGGCGACCGGGTCGAACTCCTCGTCCGCCGGCTCGGCGGTCGGGAATTCCGGCTCGCTGGCGGCCCCGACCGACTCCTCGTTGGCCGCCGTCGCCACCGCGGACTGCTCGTCCGGGGTCTCGGCGGTCTCGTCGTACTCAGGCACGCTCGCTCACTTCCGTCACTATCGCTGTTGGCCCGTCAGCTGGGGTTGCCGAAGACGAACAGCACCGCCTTCGCGAAGCCGTAGTCCAGGCCGGCCACGATCGCCAGCATCACCGCGACGAAGGTGACCACCACGGCCGTGTAGGTCAGCAGCTCCTTGCGGGTCGGCCAGATGACCTTACGCAGCTCGGCCACGACCTCGCGGAAGAACCGCGCGATGCGGGCGAACAGCCCGATCCGCTCGGTGTCCTTCCGGGTCTTCCGGCCCTCGGTCGACTCGGCGCGGGCCCGCTTGCGGGTGGCGGTGCCGCCCCGGGAGACCGGCTCGTCCGCGTTGGTGGCGTCGTCGTCGGCCACGTCGTCGACGACCGCGTCCTCAGGCAGACGCTCGTCGCCGGCGTCCTCGCCGCGCCGCTTGCTCTCGGCCACTTCGCCCTCCGTGCGGGATATCGGGTCGCACGCCGATGGGCGTGCGCGGCGTGTGGTCACGCCGGCCGGACCAACCGTCCCGCGACGGGCCGCGGCCGGCGGACCGACCGGAAGGGCCCCGAATGCCTCGGAACCACTTCGCCGGTGCCACCACCACGGGCCGGACGCCGCCATCCGGGCGGCGCGACCCACGGGAACGGTCAGGCCTGAGGCGCAGGGGTGACAGGACTTGAACCTGCAGCCTGCGGTTTTGGAGACCGCTGCTCTGCCAATTGAGCTACACCCCTGTGCGGCAACTGCCACCCCACCCGCGCACACAGTGCCGGGCAGGGGTCACTTGCCCCACGGCGGACCAGTGTACGGGTAGTCGTGCGACTTTCCCAACCGGTCTGCCCCTAGCGCGTCGACAGTCTTTTCAGCGAGGCGTCCGGACGGTCGCCCGGGCCTGCGACAGCACCTTCTCCCCCAGGCACGTCGCGGTGACGTCGAGCCTGGTCAGGCCGTCTTCGGTGACCTCCTTGACCACCGCGCTGACCTCGATCTCGGTGCCCTCGTCCGTGTCCGGGACGACCACCGGGCGGGTGAACCGGACCCCGAAGTCGACCACCGCGTCCGGCGCGCCGGCCCAGGCGGCGACCGCCCGGCCGACCAGCGCCATGGTGAACATGCCGTGGGCGATGACCCCCGGCAGCCCCACCTTGGTGGCGGTCCGGTCGCTCCAGTGGATCGGGTTGAAGTCGCCCGAGGCGCCCGCGTAGCGGACCAGGTCCGCCCGGGTCACCCGGAAGGTCTGGGTGGGCAGCTCCATGGGTCAGGCCTCCCCGCGTACGACGATCTTGGACCAGACGGCGACCACCGGCTCGCCGGCGGCGGTGCTCACGTCGGTACGGGTGGTCAGGAAGCCGTGCCCGCCCCGGTTGGTGATCTCCTCGATGGTGTTGACGCAGACCAGCTCGTCACCGGCCACCACCGCCCGGGTGTACGCGAAGCGCTGGTCGCCGTGCACCACCCGGCTGTAGTCGACGCCGAGCGTCGGGTCCTCGATGATCTGCCGGCTGGCGGCCATGGTGACGATCACCGGGAAGGTGGGCGGGGCCACCACGTCGGGGTGCCCGAGCGCCCGGGCCGCCTCCGGATCGTGGTGCGCCGGGTCGGTGGCGCCGATGGCCGTGGCGAACTCGCGGATCTTTTCTCGGCCCACCTGGTAGGGGGCGGTCGGCGGGTAGGTCCGGCCGACGAAGGACGGGTCCAGGGACATGTCGCGAACCTACACGGAAACACGAAAGCCGATCCGTACGGGTGGGCGGCTCGAGACCGCCGTCCGTGCGGATCGGCTTTCGGGAGATGCTCGGGGACCGGGCCGGCGGGGCCGGCCGTGGGTCAGCGGGTCTCGCGGTGGACCGTGTGCTTGCCGTCCCGGGGGCAGAACTTCTTCAGCTCGATGCGGTCCGGGTCGTTACGACGGTTCTTGCGCGTGATGTAGTTGCGCTCCTTGCACTCCACACACGCCAAAGTGATCTTCGGCCGGACATCGGTCGCCTTCGCCACGGCGGAGTGCCTTCCTCGCTAACGGGTAACAACTACGGCGCATCAGCCTACGCGCTGATGACGCAGACACGCAAAGTGGGCGCCTGTGGCGCCCATCCCACCGACCACCGGGTGAACCCGGAGGACGAGAGTAGCGGTGGCCGGACTTGAACCGGCGACACAGCGATTATGAGCCGCTTGCTCTGCCATCTGAGCTACACCGCCGTGGCGGGTCCAGCCGGACCCTTTGAGCCCCCTTACGGAATCGAACCGTAGACCTTCTCCTTACCATGGAGACGCTCTGCCGACTGAGCTAAGGGGGCCTGCCCGATCACCTGGTGGGGTGCCGCGCAGAGGAAACAGTACACGACCTCGCCGCCGAGGTGAAATCGGATCCCCCTTTGCCGCCTACTCGCAGCTCAGGGCACCACTCGGAGCCGGGGAAGCTCGCTGGCGGAGATCGTTTCGGGGTCGACCTGGGCACCGAACCAGGCCTCCAGCCGCTCGTACGGCAGCGGCCGGCTGAACAGGAAGCCCTGGCCGATCTCACAGCCGATGTCCTGGAGCAGCTCCAGGGTCAGTTCGCTCTCCACGCCCTCGGCCACCACCGCCAGGCCGAACTGCTGCGAGAGGGTCACCACGGCATTCACGATCGCCAGGTCACCCGGGTCGGTCGCCATCCCCTGCACGAAGGAGCGGTCGACCTTCACCTCGTGCACCGGCAGCCGGCGCAGTTGCGCCAGGGACGAGTTCCCGGTGCCGAAGTCGTCCACCGAGAGCCGGACACCGAGGTCGCGAAGGCGTCGCAGGGTGGGTATCGGACGCTCGGTGCCATCCAGCACCCCGGCCTCGGTGATCTCCAGGGTGAGCCGTTGTGGCGGCACGTCGTATTCCTCGAGCAGGTCCCGCACTATGGCGGGGAAGTGCTGGTCGGTGAGGGTGCGGGCGGCGAGGTTGACCGAGACCGCGAGCGGCTGCTCGCCGTGCCCCCAGTCCCGGCTGCGCCGCAGGCTCTCCCGGAGCACGAACTCGGTGAGCCGCCCCAGCTGGCCGGTGTGCTCCGCCACCGCGACGAAATCGTCCGGGGCCACCGTGCCGTGCGCGGGGTGCTCCCAGCGGGCCAGGCACTCCACCCCGACCAGGCGCCGGTCCCGCAGCGTCACCTTGGGCTGGAAGTAGACCTGCAGCGCGCCGTCGTTCAACGCGCGGCGCAGGTCGCCGGCGAGGCCGAGCCGGCGCAACGACCGGGACTCCAGCGCCGGACTGTAGAGCTGGACGCTGCCCGGGACCGACTTGGCGGCCGTCGCCGCCAGGTCCACCCGCTGGAGCAGGGCCACCGCGTCGCTGCCGTGGTCCGGGTGAACCGCCACCCCGACCGCGGTGTCCACATCCAGGGTGAGCCCGTCGAAGACCATCTCGTCGCGGATCTGCTCGCGCAGCTGACCGGCCAGCTCCAGCGCCGCCTCGGCGCTCTCCAGCCGCAGGGTGACCAGGAACTCGTCGCCGCCGGGTCGACCGACCAGCGCCGCGGAGGGGGCGCAGGCACGCAGCCGCTCGGCGACCTCGACGAGGACCTTGTCGCCGGCCGCGTGGCCGAGCGACTCGTTGACCTGACGCAGCCGGTCCACGTCGAACAGCAGCAGCGCCACCACCTCGCCCGGTGCCGCGATCGTGACCGCCTCGGCCACCGCCGCGGTGACCCGCCGCCGGTTGGGCAGCTTGGTGAGCGCGTCGTGGTTCGCGTCGTGCCGCAGCCGGTCGACCAGGCGGGAGTTCTCCAGAGCGACGGCGGCGTGCGCGGCGACCGTCTCGAAGACGGGGACGTCCGTCGGCGTGAAGTGGCCGACATCGCTGAGCCGGTTGACGACCTCGAGAGTGCCGATCACCGCCTGCCCCGAGCGCAGTGGCACGACGATCGCGTCCTTGACCTGATTCACGTTTGCCACGCCGCGCAGCGCGCTGTCGCCCCCGAGCAGCCGCCCTGTTGACAGGGTCCTGCCCAGTTCGCGGGCCTGCTCGCGGAACGCGGCGGGAGTCGGGGCGACATCCAGCAGCCCCGGGGCGTCGACGCGGGCAGTGAGCAGCACCTCGGGATGCCGCCCCTGGGCGGGCAACCAGAGCGTCGCGTACTCAGCCTGCATCAGCGCCCGGACCCGACCGAGCAGGACATCACCGAGGGCGCCGTCGGCGCTGGTGGTGATCGTGCGGGAAAGGTCGTACATGCCGGTCAACGTGCGGTGCTGCTGGAAGAACTGCGAGTACGACCGGTAGACCTGGGCGAGCGCCGCGAAGAGCGCGGCCAGCAGCAGCGCGGACCACCACGTCCGCTCCAACGCGATCAGGAGGAGCAGGCCGACCGAGGCGTTGATGGAGGTGGTCAGGAAGACCGAGGGAGTGGTACGCAGCGCTTCCCGGCCCGCCTGCCAACCCTGCAGAAGCACGTGCACGCCGACCACCGACACCAGGCTGACCAGCGTGATGGTGTTGACGGCGAGGAAGAGACTGCCCCAGGTCCCCGGACCCACGCCCTGCAGCGGCGGCAGGGCCAGCAGAAGTAGACCGGCCAGGGAGGTGGCTGCCGCGGCCTTGGCCACGTTGAACCAGAACTTGGCCGGGGCGAAGCGATGCCAGGCGCAGCGCGCCAACGACGACAGTGTGTAGATGACGACGACCGTCAGTGGCGGCAGGAAGAACAGCGCCACCACCAGCGGCACCTCGGTCAGCGTCACGGCCACCGACTGGCGCCGGACGATGAAGTTCAGCACCGGGACGCTGACGGCCGTCATGGCCACGAAGAGGACCAGCGCCAGTCCCCACTCACCGACGGGCTGATCGGAGATGACGGCGATCGCGGTGCTGAAGACGACGGCAAGAAGCGTCAGGGGTGCGGTGATGAGCCAGGCGCGTTCCGTCGACCTGCGTCGTTGGTCTCGGCCCGCCATACCACTCCCCTACTCGGCACGAGCCCGTCGGTGGCTTACCGGAAGATGCCGGCACCCCAGATGACGTCGGACATCTGCGCGTCGGAGTTGAGCACGCCGGAACCGACCAGGACGCCGGCGAGCAGGAGGAGTGAGCCGAGCAGCCGGCCCAGCCTTCGTCCAGACATCATTGCTCCTGTCGGGGAATTGTCACGAGGATGGCGGAGGTTCCCACGATCGTGCCACACGGCGCACGGGCAGCAAAGCCTGGAGACCGCGTGTGGCCCGAGTATCGGTCAGGTGCCGCCGTTCGGCCCAGCCCTCACCATCTCGTCGTGTCAGATCGCCGGCTTGGCAGGCCCGGCTGACCCTGTCCACGAATCGCTCAATCTCACCAACGGCCCAAATCCGGTGATGCCACCGTGGATCCGACCATCAGGGCGGCCCGGTCCATCGCCCCGCGAGTCGTTGCATCGACCACCATAACTCACCCTGGCCGCTGGGCAACCCCGGGTCGCGGATCCGACCGGACCCGCCCGTCGAGAAGATCTCTCAGGTAGGCGGGACTCGAACCACGTGCCGACGGTGTCGGGAACGGTGGTTTCCGGCGGAGCCGGACGGCGAACGACAGCGGCCCCTGAGCAGCAGTCCTGCCGCTCAGGGGCCGTGACCACTTTTCGGGTCGCCGGGGGTGAGACAGTCCGACCGGTTCAGGAGAGCTTGGCCAGGTACGCGGCCAGGGCGTCGTACGACTCGCGGGCGCCGCCCTCCATGCCGGAGGAGACCATGCCGTCGCGCTCTTCCTTCGTGTCGAACCGGGTGACGCTGGTGACTGTCGTCTTGCCGCTTTCCTCGGTCAGCTCCAGCGTCTCCACGCACACGTGGCCGGGCATGCCCTCGAACTCGAAGGTCTGCACGATCCGCTCCGGCACCTGGATCTCCCGATACTCGCCGCGGAACGCGTACTGCTGGCCGTCCGGCGCGTGCTCGATGAAGCGGTAGGTGCCGCCCGGGCGGAAGTCCATCTCGCAGTCGACCGGGTTGCCCCGCCCCCACCAGTGCTTGAGGTGTTCGCTCTTCGCGTGCGCCTCGAAGACGAGCTCGCGCGGCGCGTCGAACACGCGCACCATCTTGATCTCCAGGTCGGACGGCAGGGTCACCGTCAGGTCGTCGCTCATTTCACTCCTCCTCCTGCTGCGTTCCATCCTTCTGGAGCTGTTTCAGGTACTCGTCGAGCCGGTCATAGCGCTGTTCCCAGAACCGCTGGTAGCCGGTGATCCAGTCGGCCACTTCGCGCAGCGGCCCCGCGTCGAGGCGGCACGGCCGCCACTGCGCCTCCTTGCCGCGGGTGATCAGCCCCGCCCGCTCCAGCACCTTCAGGTGCTTGGAGATGGCCTGGAGGCTGATCGGGAACGGCTCGGCGAGCTGATTGACCGTCGCCTCGCCCTCCGCCAGCCGGGCCAGGATGGCCCGCCGGGTGGGGTCGGCGAGGGCGCTGAACACCTCGCTCAGCCGGTCCACTGTCTCCGCCTTTCTCAACCGACAGGTTGATTAACCTATGGGTTGAATATGCCTCCTGCCGCACCTCGTGTCAACCCCTTCCCGAGAGGGCCCCAACGATCAAGGCCTGACCTGCCCGGGCGGTTGCCCCTGGCACCGATCGGTTGAGCTGGTCGTCGTATCGGTTCCGCGTTCAATCAGCCCGGCGGACCACCTTCCCCGGTGGGTCAGATCCGTGGGGCAGGTAGCTCGGGGGCACGGCCCCAGGCACGCCAAGCGTCCGAGCCGGCGATTCCGGCCAGTACCGCGGCGGCGCCACCACCGGCGGCCAGGGGCGGCAGGTGCCAGGTGGCCGGGATCAGGAGGCCCAGGACGAGCAGGCCAGCTAGCCGCGATCGGGAGATTCGGCTGAAGACCTGCAGTTCGAGAAGTGACCGCCCCGCCAGGAACAGCGCGGGCCCGCCGAGGATGGCGATGAGCCAGTTCGGTTCCGGCCGGCCGAGCGGCTCCACGATGTACAGCTCGAAGCCAACACCGGCCAGGAAGACACCGGCGATCATGAGCAGGTGAGTCCCGGCTACCGCCACGGACTGCCGGACCGGGTTCCGGGCACCTGTGATGGCCACCGGCAGGACAGCGCCGGCCCGGTAGAAGTAGACCCGCCAGAGCAGCACGATGGCGACGAACGCCAGCCCGAACCCGGCCGTGTGCGGGGTGCCTAAGTCGCTGGTGCTGAGGCCCTTGCCAGCCACGAAGATCGCCTCACCCAACGTGATCAGATAGAACTGCTGCAGCCGGTCGGCCAGGTGCTCACCCGCGATCGGTGCGCCAGTGAATCGTTTAAAGCCGGCCGTGAACCCGAAGTAGCCGATGGCCAGCGCGAGGGCCCAGAGCACGGCGCGGAGACCCTGGTCGGGCACCAGCGCGCCCACGATCCACAGCACCCCGCTCGCGGCAACCCAGAGCCCCGTTGAGGGAGGGATCGCTAGCCGGCGGAAGAGCAGGAGGAGCAGCAGGCGGCCAATCCGAACCGCCGCATAGGCGCCGGCGAAGACGAGAGCCCGCTGCTCGAACCCCTGCGGTACCACGACGGCCATCACCACGGCGCCGGCCATCGACATGAACACCACGATCTGGACCAGCAGCGAGTCCGGACTTCGCCGGCTGGTGATTGCGACCGTCGACAACCACAGGACCCAGAACGCCAGGAACAGCAGCAGGGTCGGGGCAGCTTCACCGATCAGGAGCTCGTCCCCGGTGCTGAAGTCCTTGATCAGCCGCAAGCTGACCTGATTGAGCGCGAACACGAATACAAGATCGAAGAGCAGCTCCAGGACGGTCGCCCGCCGCCAGTCGGCTTTCTCGCGCATGAGCCGCTCGCCGCCCGGCTCACCCATCCGTCATCAACCCGGCGCAGAATCCCAACACAGGCACGGCGCTTCCTCTCGTATCACTGCGTCACTGCGGACAAACGAGCCAGGAACGACGGAAGCCACTCGCCACGACCTAATGCGATCTTGGGAAGCGACACTCGGCGGAGTTTCAGAGGTGTGGCTGCCTAGAGCTTCCGGCCGTGCGCGTCGCGGGCGACGATGCCGTCCAGCGGTACCCCGGGAGCCAGCTGCCGCAGGTCGAACCAGAAGATCATCACCTGCGGGTCCCTGCTCCACGTCGCCAGCCGGGCGGTGACCTGCCGGCCGTCGGCGGTGCCGACGATCCGCTTCGCGGGTCCGACGAAATACCCGAAGGTGGGCATCGGAGTCTTCGGTGGGATGCCTCCACTCTTGTCGTAGCCGATCCCGTGGAATCCCGGCCGGCGGTCGCTGCCCTCGATGTCGTTGACCAGGAAGTCCGAGATCAGCTCCCCGTCGGCGGCGCGGCGGCCGGCCATCAACCCGATCGTCACGTGGGGTTGGCGGGGGACATCGACCGGGACGAAGTAGAAGACCCGCTCCTCGCTGCCGTACCGAAGCCCGCTGGCCACCACGTCGCCGATTGGCTTCGGTCGCGGCGCTTGCCGGGTGGGGGTCGCCGTGAGACGGGTGGGTGCGATGACGGCCGGAGCGGACCGTCGCTCCGCCTCCGGCGCGCCGGCCCGCTGCAACCCGACCGCCACGCCGAGGACGACCGCCACCGACAGCACCGCCGCGCCGGCGCCGGCGAGTCGCCGGCGCCGGCGCAGCCGGCGGCCGTCGCGCATGATGGTGGTCAGGTCGAGGGCCTCCCCGTCGGCACGTTCGGTCGCCCGCATGGCCTGGCGGAACTGCTCCACCTCGTTCATCGGCACGTCCCCTGCGTCTCCGGCACTCGGAACCCGCGCAGCTTCTCCAGGGCACGGGAGCTGGTGCTCTTGACCGTTCCGACCGATACGTCGAGCTCGCGGGCCACCTGCGTCTCCGGAAGGTCGAAGTAGTAGCGCAGTACGACGATGGCGCGCTCGCGGGGACTGAGCGTGCGGAGGATGGCGAGCAACCAGCGACGAGTGGTGACCTCGTCGGCGACGTCCCCACGGCGTTGCTCGGGGAGGTCCTCGCTGGGGTACTCGCGGATCGGGCGCCGCCAGCCGTCGATGAGATGGTTGACCAGCACCGAGCGGGCGTACCCGTAGGCGTCGTTGTCACGGACCCGGGACCACGACGCGTACGTGCGGACCAGTGCGGTCTGCGCCGCGTCCTCGGCCTGGTGGTAGTTACCGGTCATCAGAAAGGCGGCGTGCACCAGGCGGCCGGAAGCCGCCCGGGCGAACTCCACGAAGTCCGCGTCACCCCGGGCCATGCCGGCCCTTCCCACATCCCACGCCGGACAGGACGAGTGGGACGGGTGAAAGGTTGAGCCGGCGCAAGACCAACTTTCCGGCGGGTCCACCCGTCCTCCTCGCTGCGCAGCACCAGCCAACGCTGCGCAGCGAGGAGAGACACATGGCGGGAAAGACTACGGGCTCGGTTGGTGTCGGCGCGATATCGGGGATGGTGCTGGTAGCGCTGCTGTCCGGGTGTGCGGCACCGGCAGCTGGACGGTCGGCGATCCCGGCCGCCCCGACAGCCGGCCCCGCCACTTCGGCGCCGGCGGTGCCGCCGCCGATGCGCACGGCGTCGCGACCGGCCACCCCGGTCAGCTATCCCGCCGACGGCGGCAACCGGTGGCGTTTCGCCACCGCCGAGGTGCCGGCCCCGCCGGGTCCGGGAAGACTGCTGCGCTACCGCGTGGCGGTCGAGCGCGACATCCAGAACCTCCCCGTGTCCGAGTTCGCGGCGGAGGTCACCAGGACCTTGAACGACGCCCGGGGGTGGACCGCGGATGGGCGGCTGCGGCTACGCCGGGTCGCCTGGGGGCAGCCGGCCGACTTCACCATCTACCTGGTCACGCCCGGCACCCGCGACGAGTTGTGCCAGGACCGGCGGGACGGCTACACGTCCTGCCGCAACGGCGACCGGGTGGTACTGAATGTGGCCCGTTGGGTGAAGGGCGTGCCGGGCTACGGGGCCAGCCTCACCACCTACCGCCAGTACATGATCAACCATGAAGTCGGGCACCGTCTCGGTCACGGTCACGAGCGGTGCCCCGGGCGAGGGCGACCCGCCCCCGTCATGCAGCAGCAGACGCTGGGCCTGCACGGCTGCACCGCGAACGCCATGCCGTCCCTCGACGGTGAGCGGTACACGGGTCCGCCGGGTGCCTACGACGACCCCGTCCCGCCCCGCGAGCGCGGCCGGCTGGGCTGAACTCGTCACCGGAGCGGCGCGGCCGTAGGCACCGGCCGTACCTCATGCGCCAGGCCGGGCGCCGGCCCCGGACGGCTCAAGGTCCGGTGCCCCGGCGCGGCCGAGATCGCTGAGCGGAGACCGCGTTCGGGCGGGCGAGCGGCGGGACAGCAGGCATCCAGCCAGCGCGGCGGCGAGGCCGGCCAGCCCGGCCGCCGCGAAGCCGCCCGCTGGCACGGAGACGTCGATCGCCAGCCCGACGATCGGGGATCCGAGCGCGAAACCCGCGCTCAGGGCCGAGGATTGAAGACCTGTCGCCTCACCCCGCACGCTGGCCGGCGCCAGCCGGCTCACCGCGTCAGCCACCGTGGAAAGGGTCGGCGCGGTGAGAAGCCCGGCGCCGACAACGGCCACGCACAACCAGGGCCAGTCGTGGGCAAGCCCGGCGGGAATCGTCACGAGTCCGAGCAAGCCGAGCAGCAGCCACGTGGGCAGCGGCCGGGACTGCGCGCCATAAATCAGCCCGCCGGCGACGGAGGCCACGCCGAACACGGCTACGACCACGGCGGCCCAGGACACCTGACCTACTTCTTTGAGCGTGGCGACGATGGCGAGGTCGACGCCGCTGAGCAGCGTCGTGGCACCGAACGCCATCGTCAGTATGGCAATCATGCCGGTGCCCAGCCACTCCCGGCGCGGGGGCCGTCCGGCCGCGCCGGCATCCGCCTCGTCCTCGGCACGCAGCGGCGGGTTGAGCAAGGCGATCCCGGCTCCGCCAGCCGCGATCGCGGCGCCGACCCCCCACGCCACCACATCGGGGGACATCTTCGCCGCACACAGGATCACTACAGCCGGGCCCACGATGTACGACAGTTCCCCCTGCACCGATTCCAGGGCGAACGCGGCCCGGCGCTGTCCCGCCGTCGTCATCGCGGCGATCGCCTGCCTGGTCACCGGCTGGGCCGGCACCATCAGCAGACCCGCCGCGAAGGCGGCGCCCAGCAGGATCCCGTACGGCAGGATTGGCACGCTCAGCCAGAACAAGACCTGCAGTACGACAGTTGCCAGCAGTACGGGACGTAGGCCCCGCCAGTCGATCATGCGGCCAAGCAGCGGCCCGCCCAGTGCCACCCCGGCGGTCAGAGCCGCTGCGACACCACCCGCTGCCGCGTAGCTCATGTCCAGACCCAGCACGACATACATCGTCAGCGCCATCACGTCAGCCGTGATCGCGGCACGGGCGAGCAGCGAGACGCCCAGCAGCGATGCCATCCCTGGCACGGCGAGTACCTGTCGGTATCTGGTCACCTGCGTGACGCTAGATCTCCCGTCAGATCGTAGGAAGTGGTCAACTTCTTGGACCTGCCATAATGAATGCTTATGGCCAGAGATCTTGAGACGGCGTTGCTGCGGTCGTTCGTCACCGCCGTGCGGACGGGCAGCATCAGCCGCGCCGCGACCGCGCTCGGACATACCCAGCCCGCGCTCAGCCAGCAGTTGCGCAAGCTCGAGAGGGCCGTCGGCCGTCCGCTGCTTTACCGGTCGCCGTCTGGCGTCTCGCCGACCCGGGCGGGTGAGGAACTCCTGCCGTACGCCGAACGCATTCTCTCGCTCTCCGCACAGGCACTCACCGAAACCGGGCGCGCGCTTACCGGCCGCTGCGGCGTCGGGTTGCTCGAAGACCTCGCCGCGTCCCAGCTTCCACAGGCCCTCGCCGACCTCGCCCGGCTGCACCCCGGCGCCACGCTGGAGGTGCTCACCTTCTCCAATGCCGCAATGCGGGAGGCCTACGACGCGGGCCGCGTCCAACTCGTGCTCGACGAGGTGCCGTACGTTCCCGGGCCGCCGCGCTGGACGGTGCGCCGCCCGCTGGTCTGGGCGATCGGCCACGGTGTGGACGTGGCTGCCGATCCGCTGCCGGTGGTGCTGTTCTCGAACCCATGCTTCTGGCGTACGTCAGTACTGGAAACCCTCGAACGTGCCGATCGGCGCTGGCGGGTGGCGTTCGAAAGCAACAGCCTGGTCGGTGTGCTCGCCGCGGTACGGGCCGGGCTCGGCGTCGCGGCGCTCATGCCCGCGAACCTCGAACCGGCCATGGCCTGCCACGACGCGGACGCCCTGCCCACCCTGCCGGACGTCGAACTCGGTCTCACCCGGCACCCACGGACCGAAGGTGATCCGCTGATCGATGCCGTGGAGACCGCGCTACGACGCATGATCTGAGCTTCGCGGCTGGTCAGCGCGCCGGTTTCCGTCCAACCCACCGCGAGTCGCGTGCCCCCCCGTTCGCCACCCTCAGGCCCGGCGTTGCCAACCTCAGGAGCGGCGGAACTCCGCGCGCCAGCGGATCCCACCGTCAAGGGCGACGATCTCCTCGACCCGGGCCGGGGTCAGCGGGCCGGCCGCGAAGGCGTCGACCTCGGTTCGGGCCAGCGGCCAGGGCGGGCCCTCGACGACCTCGTCGTCCCGCCGGCCGGCCGCGATCACCAGCAGCGTCCCGCCCGGCGCGACCAGCCGGCCGACCGCCGGGATCGCCCGCTGCCGCAGCTCAGCCGGCAGTGCCTGCACGTTCATGCTCTCCAGGACGAAATCGAACCCGCCCAGCCAGTCGTGCGGCGGGTCGAGCAGGTCGGCGGTCTCGTACCGGACCGGGGAGTCCGGGTGGCGACGGCGGGCCGCCCGTACCGCCGTGGGAGAGATGTCGAAGGCGACGGTGGCGAAGCCGAGGCGGGCCAGATGTTCGGCGTCGCGGCCGAAGCCGCACCCGACGACCAGGGCGCGCCGACCGGATCCGTCCGGCCGGGTCCGGTCGGTCCACTCGCTGAGCAGGGAATGCGCCCGGTCGAGGTCCCACGGGACGACCGACTCGCCCCGCTCGGCGTCGGCGTAGAGCCGCTCGAACCAGCCGGCCGGATCGCTCTCGGCGGTGGCCGGGGAAGACAACCGGTGGGTCAGCTCGCTGTCGTGCACGGACGCCTCCTCGCCTCCGGAAAGCCCTGGACCCGTGGCTTGGAGTCGGCGCGAAGGGCCTCACCGTGTCGGTCGCCCACCCTAGCCTCCGAGCGTGCCCGATACGTGCCCGATCAGACGGATGACCAAGGGCAACAGCGGTCATCACGAGTAGCAGACGAAGAAGGCCCCCAACCGACGTTTCCGTAGGTCAAGGGCCTTGCCGTTCCCTGGTGGCGGGTAGAGGATTCGAACCTCTGTAGCTTTCGCGACGGATTTACAGTCCGCTCCCATTGGCCGCTCGGGCAACCCGCCAGGGCGCACCACCGCGTCGTAACGCGGCGGCGGAAGCAAGAATAGCGGTTGCCCCCGGTGCCGTCACAACCGGGTACCGTCAGGGGGTCCCACGCTGGTCAGCGGGGGATGGAACAGGACAGACCGCCGGACAGCAGGAGCATGATCATGGCAGCGAACCCGTCGTTCGACATCGTGAGCAAGGTCGACCGGCAGGAGGTCGACAACGCCCTCCGCCAAGCGGAGAAGGAGCTCGCGACGCGGTTCGACTTCCGCGGGACGGGCGCGGAGATCTCCTGGTCGGGCGAGGAGGCGATCAGCCTCCAGGCGGAGACCGAGGAGCGCGTCCGGGCCGCCCTGGAGGTCTTCAAGGAGAAGCTGGTCAAGCGGAACATCTCCCTCAAGTCGCTGGACGCCGGCGATCCGCGCTCCTCCGGCAAGGTCTTCAAGATCGACACCAAGGTGATCCAGGGCATCGACTCGGACAAGGCCAAGGCGATCAGCAAGAAGATCCGCGACGAGGGCCCGAAGGGCGTCCAGGCGCAGATCCAGGGCGACCAGCTCCGGGTCACCGGCAAGAAGAAGGACGACCTCCAGGCCGTCATCGCGTTGCTCAAGGGCGAGGACTTCGGCGTCGCCCTGCAGTTCACCAACTACCGGTAGGAGCGTCCGCCGGTCGCTGGTCGCAGCGCGGTGACGCCGCACAGCCTGGGCGGAGCCGTCGCCACGGGTCGTCGTGGGTAGCCCTGTGCGGCGCCGGACGGCCTGGCGACGGCCTCGCCCGCTTCGGTCAGGTGCGGCAGGCCGTCGCCGGCTTTCCGCATCCGGTGAGCAGGCCGGCACTGAGCAACAGCCCGCCCAGCGCGGAGAACCATCGGGCACGTGTTCTTCTCAATGCCGGCCGATGTCGGCGTTGCCGTCGGTGAAGGTTGGGGCAACGGGCGGTCCGGGCTCAGCGGGCGAAGACCAGCAGCAGGATCACGGTCACGATCGCGCTGACCAGGATCGAGCCGAGACAGCCGATCCGGTTCGAGAAGAAGACGAACATCCCTGCGGGTACCCGTCAGGACGGCATTGATCCGCCGGTGACGCTGAGCCGTCAGACGGCGACCGGCTGCTCGGCGCGTACCGCCACGGCCTCGGCGCGGGCGATGGGGCCGGCGGGCAGCGCGGCGACCGCGGCCCCGACAGCGACCGCCGCCCCGGCGAAGAGGAAGGCCCACGGCACGCCGCCGGCGTGGTCGACGATCAGCCCGGCCACCGCGCCGCCGGCAGCGCTCGCCGCCACCGACATGGTGACCACCCAGGTGTACGCCTCGTTCAGCATGCCCGCCGGGGCGATCCGGCCGACCAGGGTGTTCTCCAGGGTCAGCGCGGGGGCGATGGTGGCCCCGCCGAGCACCAGGGCGACGCCGAGGGCCAGCGGGGTGGGCATCACCGCGAAGACGGCGAAGCTGGCCGCGACCGCGCCGAGCAGCCAGGCGAACTGACGGGTCATGTTGGCGGCGGGCTTACGTACGCCGAACCAGAAGCCGCCGGCGGCGCTGCCGATGCCCCAGACGGCGAGCAGCAGGCCGGCGAGGCTCTCCGGGTCGTCGGCGGTGGCGTCCCCGGCGAAGGCCGGGACGATGACGCCGGCCGCGCCGAACGCGATGCCGAGCATGGCCACGCAGAGCAGCAGGGCCGGGAAGCCGCCGACCCGCAGCGGGCCGAGCCCTCGGGCGTGGTGTTCCCGGGGGTGCGGCCGCCAGCTCCGCATCACCTGCCCGAGCGCGACGGCGGTGGTCCCGACCAGGGTGACCACGGCGGCGCCGACCAGCGCCGCGGCGGCGTCGGAGATCAGCACGAAGGCGGCCACCAGCAGCGGGCCGAGCACGAAGACGATCTCGAAGAGCGAGGTCTCCGCGGCGAGTGCGGTGTTGCGCAGGTGGGCCCGGCCGGTGGTCGGGGCGGTGAGGTCGTTCCACGCACCTCGGATGGCGGCGGTGAGCGGCGGGTAGGTGGCCCCGGCCGCGGCGGCGGCCAGGTAGATCAGGGCCAGGCTGCCGGTGCCGGAGCGGCTGGCCCAGAGCAGGCCGAAGAGCGCGAGCGGATGGGCGACGGCGGTGGTGAGCAGCACCGGCGTGGGGCCGACCCGGTCGGCGATCCGGCCGGCCACCGGGCTGAGCGCGGCGCCGGAGAGGGCGTAGACGCCGCCGGCCACCGCGGCGAGGGAGTACCGGTCGGTCACCTCCTCGACCACGAGCAGCAGCGCCAGCGAGGTCATGCCGATCCCGAGCCGACCGATGATGCCGAGGATCAGCAGCATCGGGGCGCCGGGGATCCGCCAGACGCCCAGGTAGTGGCGCAGCGCGGCCAAGGGTGCACCTCCGGTGCGGACAGGTAACGAGCGGAATCCCTTCCGACCCTAACGCCGCAGGTCGCCGTGGGGATGGTCGACTCGCTCACACCGGTGGCCCGGGGCGGGGCTGCCTCGCCGGCCGGGACGCGGTAGGTTGCTGATCGAACTAGGTCCATACCCCCGCAGACTCCGCCCAACGCCGCACGGAGGTCCGATGACCGGCACCACCATCGAACCGCTGCGGGTGGAGATCTACTCGCTGTACGCCGACGCCCGCCCCACCGAGGCCGCCTCCCCGAGCCTGCGCGGGTCGCTCCCGGCCCGGGCTGTGCAGCAGTGCCCGCCGGTCGCCGCCGGGTCCGGTCTCGGCTGGTACGTTCACCCGCCCGCCGACTTCGCGCTGCGCTGGGACGGGCAGGAGACCGAGTGGAGCCTGCTGGAGGAGAACGAGCCGGTCCGCTGGCGTTCGCTGGCCGGCGGGTACGACGGCAAGCTGCCCGACGCCGCCGCCCAGCTCGCGAAGGCACCCGACCGGTTCCGGGACGACCTGGACATCTTCGACCGGTACGGCGGGGAGATTCCGTTCATCAACGCCGACCCACGGGCGGCGAACATGATCGAGCTGGTCACCGGCGTGGTGGCCCGCACTTCGCCGGGCTGGTGCCTGCTGGCCCGCGGCGTGCCGAACTGGCCCGCCCAGGCCGGGCTGCAGATCTACGAGGGCGTGGTCGAGACCGACTGGTACACCTCGCTCCTGCCGACCATCATGCGGCTCACCGAGCCCGGCCGGGTGGTACGCCTCTACCGCGACCTCCCGCTGATGTGCCTGCAACCGGTGCACCGCTCCACGCTGGAGGCGGCGCGCAAGGCCGAGCTGGTGACCGGGCAGGGCCTCGCCGAGTGGCCGGACGACGTGTGGGGGGACTTCGTGGCGTTGCGCCGCCGCCGACAGGACCCGGAGATCCGCAGCAGCTACCGGCGGGAGCAGGCCCGCCGGCTGCGTGAGCACGCCAACTACCAGCCGATCGGCGTTGAGGAAGCGGACCAGCCGAACTGATGACCGACGCCGACGAACGGCTCGCGCCACCGCCCGGCTACCGAGCCCTGTTCCGCCATCCGGTCGCCTCCCGGCTGGTTGTCGCCCGCGGGATCTCCGAACTGGGCGACTTCGTCGGGCTGGCCGCCCTGCTGCTGCTCGCGTACGACCAGACGCAGTCGGTGCTCGGCCCGGCCACCGTGTACGCCGCCCGGACGCTGCCCGCCCTGCTGGTCGCCACCGTGTTCAGCGGCTGGCTGGACGTTCCGGCCCGGCGCACCATGCTGGTCGGGCTGTCGCTGGCCGGTGCGGTGCTGATCGCGATTCCGACCGCGGTCCCCCGGCTGGTGCCGGCGATCGTCGCGGCCGGCCTGCTGGGCGCGATCCGGGCCGCGTACTCCAGCGTCAACGTGGCGATCGCCGCCGAGGCGGTGGACACCCCGCTGCGACTGCCGCTGTTCGGCCTCTCCGCCTTCGCGAACCAGCTCGGGCAGGTGACCGGCCTGCTCGCCGGGGCCAGCGTGACCGTGGCGCTCGGCCCCCGGGTGGCGCTCCTGGTCGACCTGGTGTCGTTCCTGCTCGCCGCTGTCGTCCTGGCCGGGCTCCCCGGCGGCCGGGGGGAGCGCCGCAAGGCCCGGCCGCCGGCCACCGCGGGCGTGCGCACCATCGCCGGCCACCCGGTGCTGCGCGGCGTCGCCCTGCTCACCCTCGGCACGGTGCTCTCCGGGGCGTTGCCGGAGACGCTCGCCCCGAACCTGTCCGGTGGCGCCTGGCGTCCGGTCGTGCTGGCCGCCTCGGCGCTCGGCGGCGCGGTCTTCGTGCTGGTGGCGGGGCGGCGGGCCTGGCTGGCCCGGGTGGCCGGTCAGGTGGCCGCCGCCGCCACGTTGGGCGGGGCGCTGCTGCTGGCCGGGGCGCTGGTCGCGGTCGACGCCCCCGCCTGGGCGCTGGCGGGGGCGAACGCGCTGATCGGCGCGGGTGGTGGCTGGCTGATCGGGGCACAGGCGACCTTCGCCCGGCTGGCACCCAAGGAGCGGATGGGGCAGGTCGAGGCGACCATCGTGGCCGGGAACATCGTCGTCTCCGGCTGCGGGATCTTCGTGCTCGGCAGCACGGCCGAGCTGTTCGGTCCGGCCACCGCGTACCTGGCCGCGGGGGTGGTGCTGCTCGTCGCCGTGCTGTTCACCCGGCCGGACCAGTTGCCCGAGGCCACTTCCTGAGACACGTCCGCCCGCGTCCGGCGTCGGACGCGGGCGGCGTGGTCGGTCGGGTCAGCGCTGGAACTGCACCGGCCCGGAGTTGCGGGCCATCTGCTCCAGCCGGGCCACCCGCTGCTCCATCGGCGGGTGGGTGGAGAACATCGCGGCGATGGCGCCACCTCGCTTGAACGGGTTGTCGATCATCAGGTGCGCGGTGCTGGTGAGCTGGCCCTGCGGGGGCAGCGGACGCGTCTGCGTCCCCATGTGGATCTTCCGCAGGGCGCTGGCCAGCGCCAGCGGGTCCCGGCTCAGCTCGGCGCCGGACTGGTCGGCCTGGTACTCGCGGCTCCGGCTGATCGCCAGCTGGATCACCGTCGCCGCGATCGGGCCGAGGATCAGGGTGAGCAGTAGCACCGCCGGGTTCGGGCCGTCCTCGTCGTCGGAGGAGCCCAGCGGGATGAACCAGGCAAGGTTGGCCAGCGTGGTGATGATGCCGGCCAGGCCGGCCGCCACGCTGGAGATGAGGATGTCCCGGTTGTAGACGTGCGACAGCTCGTGTCCGATCACGCCGCGCAGCTCGCGGTAGTCGAGGACCTCGACGATGCCCTGGGTGACGCAGACCGCCGCGTGCTGCGGGTTACGTCCCGTGGCGAACGCGTTGGGCTGCGACGTGGGGCTGACGTATAGGCGGGGCATCGGCTGGCCCGCCTGGGTGGAGAGCTCCCGCACCATCCGGTACAGCTCGGGGAACTGTGCCTCGCTGACCGGTTGCGCGCCCATCGAGCGCAGCGCGAGCTTGTCGGAGTAGAAGTAGGTCACGCCGTTCATCAGCAACGAGACGACGACGGCGATGACGAGGCCGCCACTTCCGCCGAACCAGTAGCCGACCGCGAGGATCAGCGAGGTCAACAGGCCGAGCAGCGCTGCGGTCTTCAGACGGTTGTGATGCACGATCGCTCCTTCGGTGCGCGGGCCCGCGCGGGACCCGCTGACCGGTTCAACACCACCGGTACCCGTCAACCATCCTGCTCATTGCTGAAAGTTGGCTGAGGATTTCTGTGGGCCGGCTGTGCGCTCTGCGCACCGAGGGACGAAACGCCCGCTCAGCGGGCGGCCAGGTCGAGCACGAGTTGCGGGGCGAAGCCGACCACCACGGCCAGCGCGGTGGCCACCCCGAGGGCCACGACCACCACCCGGGCCGGCCGGGCGGTGACCGGTCCGGGCGCGGCGTAGAGGGTGGCGGCCAGGCGCAGGTAGTAGGCCAGGCCGAGGACCGCGTTCACCGCCACCACCAGGGCGAGCCAGCCGGCGTGCCCGGCCAGCAGCGCGCGGACCACGGTGACCTTGGCGAAGAGCCCCGCCAGCCCGGGCGGCAACCCGGCCAGTCCGATCAGGGCGAGGGCGAAGGCGCCACCCACCCACGGATGCCGGCGGGCCGCCCCGCTCAGGTCGGCCAGGGTGCCACCGTCCCCCTCCGCCGGCCGCAGCGCCACCACCGCCGCGAAGGCCGCCAGCTCCAGCAGCACGAAGAACACCGCGTACGCGACGGCCGCCGCGTACGCCGCGGCGCGGGCGTCGGCGGTGCGGCCACCGGCCAGCGCCAGCGCGCCCAGCGGGGCGAGGATGTAGCCGGCCTGGGCCACCGAGGACCAGGCGAGCAGCCGGATCGTGCGCCGCTGGCGCAGCGCCACCAGGTTGCCGACGGTCATGGTGAGCACCGCCAGCAGCGCCAGCACCGGCCCGGTGACGGTGGCCGGCAGCGCCCGCTGCACCACCGCGAGCAGGGCCACCACCCCGCCCAGCTTCGACGCGGTCGACAGGTACGCGGCCACCGGCAGCGGCGCGCCGTCGTAGGTGGCCGGCGCCCAGGCGTGGAACGGCACCGCGGCCACCTTGAACGCCAGCCCGGCCACCACCAGCGCCACGGCGACCGAGGTGAGCGGCAGGTCGAGCAGGTCCTCCCGGTCGGCGAAGGCGGCGCCGAGCCGGTCCAGGTGCAGCCCGCCCGTGACCGCGTAGAGCAGCGCCGCGCCGAGCAGGGTCAGCGTCGTCGCCACCACGCTCACCACGAAGAAGGTCAGCGCCGCCTCGGCGCCGGCCACGCTGCCCCGGCGCAGCCCGACCAGGACGTACAGCGGCAGGGTGAGCGTCTCCAGTGCCACCACCAGGGTGATCAGGTCGCCGGCCGCGCCGAGCACCACCCCGCCGGTCAGCGCGCAGGCGAGCAGGAAGCAGTACTCCCCCACCGGCGTCCGGCCGGCCCGCAGCAGCGGACCGGACAGCGCCAGCACGCCGAGGGTGAGCAGGGCGAAGACCACCGCGACCAGGGCCGCCCGGCCGCCGTACAGCCACGAGCAGTCGGCACCGACGCAGAAGGTTCGCCGCTCACCGCCCGTGCCGACCAGGGCCGCGCCGAGCGCAGTGGCCGCCGCGCCGGCCGCGGCCACGGCCACCGTGACGGCGGCCCGGGCCACCAGCAGGTCGGCCAGGAGCACGAGTACGGCCGTGCCGCCAGCCAGGTACGCCGGCAGCAGCGCCACGTGGTCCACGCTCTGCACCAGACTCATTTGGTGACCACTCCCACCAGGGCCTCGACCGGGCCGGAGGCGTAGGACAGGACGAGGGCGGGAACCAGGCCCACGGCGAGGGCGAGCAGCACGAGCGGTGCCCAGGCGGTCAACTCCGCCCCGGCCAGCCCCGGCGCGAGCCGCCCGACCGCCGGGCTGGGCCGGCCGTGGGTGACCCGGCGCAGCAGCCGGAGGAAGTACGCCGCGGTCAGCGCGCCGCCGAGCGCGGCCAGCACGGCCAGGGTGGTCCACAGCCCACCGCCCCGCCGGACGGCGGCGATCACGGCGAACGCCTCGCCCCAGAAGCCGGCCAGCCCGGGCAGCCCGAGCGAGGCGACCGCCGCGAAGCCGAGCAGCCCGGCCAGCCGGGGCGCGGTCTCCCGCAGCCCGGACAGCTCGGCGAGCGAGCCGGTGTGCGTACGGTCCTTGACCGCCCCGGCCAGGAAGAAGAGCAGTCCGGTGATCACGCCGTGCGCGATGTTGCCGATCAGTGCGGCCTGCAGGCCGGTGGCGGTGAGGGTGGCGACCCCGAGCAGCACGAAGCCCATGTGCCCGACGCTGGAATACGCGATCAGTCGCTTCAGCTCGTCCTGCGCCAGGCAGACCAGGGCGCCGACCAGGATCGCCGCGACGGCGAGCACCCCGAGCGCCGGGGCGGCCCAGCGGGCGCCCTCCGGGGCCACCCCGACCGCCACCCGGATCAGGCCGTAGGTGCCCATCTTGAGCAGCACCCCGGCGAGGATCACGCTGCCGACGGTGGGCGCCTGGGTGTGCGCGTCGGGCAACCAGGAGTGCAGCGGCCAGAGCGGGCTCTTCACCGCGAAGGCGAGCGCCAGCAGGGTGAACGCGGCGAGCTGGGTGCCCCGGGACAGCGCGGCGCCGCCGGTCAGCGTCACCAGGTCGGCGGTGCCAGCGGTGGCGACCACCACGTAGACGCCGACCAGCAGCAGCACCGAGCCGAGCAGCGTGTAGAGGGTGAACTTCCGGGCCGCCCGCCGCCGGTCCTCGCCACCCCAGCCGGCGATGATCGCGTACATCGGCAGCAGGACGACCTCGAAGAAGAGGAAGAAGAGGACCAGGTCGAGGGCGAGGAAGGTGCCCAGGATGCCCACCTCGACCACCAGCAGGAGCGCGACCAGCGCCTTCCCGCTGCCGCCGCCCTCGGGCACCCGCCACAGCGTGTACCCGCAGCAGAGCAGGGTGAGCAGCGCGGTCAGCGCCACCAGCGGCCAGGAGATGCCGTCCACACCCAGGTGGAAGCGGAGGTCCAGGCCGGGCACCCAGGGCAGGTTCACCTGGTGCCAGGGCTGCACGGCCGGCCGGGGGCCGTAGCCGAACCAGCCGTGGTCGCCGCCGACCAGCGGCAGGGTGGCGAGCAGAGTCAGCCCGGCGGCGGCCGTGCCGACCAGGCGTCCGGCCCGGTCGCCCGGGGTCGCGGCGGTCGCGACCGCACCCAATGCGGGCACCGCGAGGACCGCGATCAGCAGGAACTGTCCGAAGCTCATGCCATCCCCCCGATCAGGGCGGCGGCGAGGCCGATCAGCAGCGCGCCGGCCAGCACGGCGGCCGCCGCCCGCGGCAGCGCCGCCCGGTGCAGCGCGGCCAGCCCGCCGCCGACCCGCACCGCGGTATGGCCGGTCCCCTCCACCAGGCCGTCCACCCCCAACTCGTCACCGGTGCGCACGGCCCGGGCGAGCGCGGTCGTCGGGCGTACGACGAGGGCATGCTGGACGTCGTCGAGCCGGAACGCCCGGGCGAAGACCGGCCGCAGCGGGCCCAGGAAGCGGGCCGGGTCGGCGGCCGGGTCGCGGCGCCAGCCGGCCCAGGCGACGCCCGCGCCGACCAGCAGCAGGGCGAGCGGCAGGAGCAGCGTCGGGGCGAAATGGACCAGGGAGACGCCGAAGTCGGTCAGCTCGACCTCGGTGCTCGGCGCGAAGATCCGGTCGGTGAACGGCCCCCAGAACGCGGCCAGGCCGAGCAACGCGGCCAGGACGGCGAGCAGCAGCACCGGCCAGCGCATCAGCGCCGGTGGGTCGTGCGGGTGCGCGAGCGGGATGCGGGTGTCGCCGAAGAAGGTGCGCAGCAGCAGGCGGGTGGCGTACCAGGCGGTGACCGCGACGCCGAGCAACCCGGCCAGCCAGACCAGCCAGCCGACCCAGCCGGGGGCCGGGCCGGCGCCGTCCAGCGCGGCGGCCTCGGCGACCGCGAGCACTCCGTCCTTGCTCCAGAACCCGGAGAGCGGCGGCACCCCGGCGAGCGCGCCGAGGCCGACCACCGTGCACCAGAAGGTCACCGGCATGCCGGTGCGCAGGCCGCCCATCCGGGACATCAGCGTGGTGCCGACGGCGTGGATTACCGCGCCGGCGGCGAGGAAGAGCAGCGCCTTGAACGCGGCGTGGGTGAGCAGGTGGAACAGCGCCGCCGTGGGCGAGCCGACCGCGAGGGCCCCGGTCATGTAGCCGATCTGGGAGACCGTCGACCAGGCCAGCACCCGCTTGATGTCGTCCTGGGCGGTGGCCGCGAACGCCCCGAGCAGCAGGGTGGTCGAGGCCATCACCCCGAGCACCGCGAGCGCCACCGGGGCGCGTTCGAAGAGCGGGAAGAGCCGGGCCACGACGTACACGCCGGCGGCGACCATGGTGGCCGCGTGGATCAGCGCGGAGATCGGCGTCGGGCCGGCCATCGCGTCCGGCAGCCAGGTGTGCAGCGGGAACTGGGCGCTCTTGCCAGCGACCCCGGCGAGCAGCAGCAGGCAGGCGGCGGTGAGGGTGGCGGTGGAGTGGTCGTGGGCGAGCACGTCGGTGATCCGGAAGCTGCCGGCGGAGACGCCGAGCAGCGCGATGCCGAGCAGGAAACCGACGTCACCCACCCGGGTGACCAGAAACGCCTTCATCGCGGCGGCCGGCGCCTCGGGCAGCCGGCGGTCGTGGGCGATGAGCAGGTACGAGCAGAGGCCCATCACCTCCCAGCCGACCAGCAGCATGATCAGATCGCCGGAGACCACCACCACCAGCATCGCGGCGGTGAAGAGGCTGATCTGCGCCGCGTACGCCGGGTAGCGGTGGTCGACCTCGACGTCGTCGTGCGGACCGCGCCGGAGGTAGGCGATCGAGTAGACCTGGACGGCCAGCGCCACCGCGGTCACCGCCGTGGCGACCAGCACGGCCACCCCGTCCAGCCGGTAGCCCAGGGTCACCCGCAGCCCGCCCAGGTCCACCCAGGTCGTGGAAGCCTCGACCAGGTGGTCGGTCCGGGTCAGCAGGAGCACCGCGGTCAGCAGCGCCACGGAGGCGGCGGCCACGCCCAACGCGATCGCCGCCCGCCGGGCCCGGTCCTCGCCCGTCGCGCCGTCGCGCGGGGCGGGCGGCAGCAGCAGGCCGGCCAGGCCGGCCGCCAGCGGCACGGCCGGCAGCAGCGGCGCCAGCCACGTGGTCGCACCGGTCACCATGGTCCCGTCGCTCACCGCGGCACCTCATCCTTCGCCGGGGCCGCCGGCCCCTCCGAGGGCTCGGTGAGCGGCACGTCGTCCACCGTCACGCTGGCCCGCAGCCGGTAGAGCTGGAGCACGATGGCCAGCCCGACCCCGATCTCGGCGGCGGCCAGCACGATCACGAAGAGCGCGAAGACCTGGCCGGAGTGCGGGAGCTGGGCCCGCACGGTGCTGTCGGCGGTGACCAGGATCAGGTTGACCGCGTTCAGCATCAGCTCGACGGCCATCAGCACCAGGACGGCGTTGCGGCGGCGCAGCACGCCGTAGCCACCCAGGCCGAACAGCAGTGCGGCGGTGACGTACGGGATGACCGGCCTCACGCGCGCCCGCCCTCGTCGGCGGAGACGGCGACCGGGGCCGGGGCGGTACGCGGGCCGCCGACCGGCCGACCGGGATCGGCCGGCGTACCGGCCGCCGCCGGGCCGGAGCGGCCGATCTCCGGGCGGGACAGCACGATCGCGCCGACCAGCGCGGCGAGCAGCAGCACCGAGAGCACCTCGAACGGCAGCACCCAGGAGCGGAACACCTGCTCGCCGAGGCGTTCGGCGGTGCCCGCCGCGGGCAGGTCGACCCGGGACCAGTGGAACGCGTCGACCAGCAGCACCGCGAGGCCGAGGCCGCTGCCCCCGCCGATCAGCGCGGCCGGCCAGCCGGGCCGGTCCAGGTCGTCGGAGGCACCGATCGGGGCCCGGGTCAGCATCACCGCGAAGAGCAACAGCACCACCACCGCGCCGACGTAGATCAGCACCTGCACCCAGGCCACCAGCTCGGCGGCGAGCACCAGGTAGTCGCCGGCCAGTGCGCCCAGGCAGACCACCAGCCAGAGGCCGGCCCGGACCAGGTGCCGGGTGCCGACCACCAGCGCACCCGCGCCCACCGCCACCGCGCCGAGGGCGAGCAGCAGCACGTCCGCACCCGTCATGACGGCGTGCCTCCGCCCTGCTCAGCGCCGGGCTCCGGGCGTACCGCGGAAGGGGCCGGACGGGCGGCGGGCGCCGACGCCTTGCGGGCGGCGGTGGTCTCCTCCTTGGCCGGCTCGCCCTGTGGGTCGTGGGCCGGCGGTGGCGGCACGGTGGCCATCCACTCGCCGAGCTGGTCCTTGTCGTGCAGCAGGTCCTTGATGTCGTACTCGGCGTACTCGAACTCGGGGGACCAGTAGAGCGCGTCGAAGGGGCAGACGTCGACGCAGATGCCGCAGTACATGCAGAGCGAGAAGTCGATGTCGAACCGGTCGAGCACGTTGCGCTGGCGGGGGCGGGCGGCACCGGGCACCGCCACCTCCTCCTTGTGCGAGTCGATGTAGATGCACCAGTCCGGACACTCCCGCGCGCAGAGCATGCAGACCGTGCAGTTCTCGGTCAGCAGGGCGATCACGCCGCGCGAGCGCGGCGGCAGCTCGGGGGCGACGTCCGGGTACTGCTGGGTGGTCGACCGGCGGGTCATCGTCCGGAGCGTGACCGCCAGCCCCTTCACCAGTCCCTCGCCGCGCGCACCACTCCGCTCGCTCATGCCGCCCATCCTGCCCTGTGCCCCCGTCGCGCGCGACCACCACCCGGCGGATCGCCCGGTTGCGGGCCGACCACCGTCAGACGTCGATGGTGGGAGGCGGGGGGATCATCTCGACGCCGAGCTGCTGGAGCACCTGGAACAGCTCGTTGACGCTCCACACGTCCACGATCCGGCCGGCCTCGTCGAAGCGCAGGAACGATGCTCCCGAATAGCTGACCACCTGGCCGGTCGGCGGCACCGGGCCGAACTGGCCGGCCTGGGTGCCGGCCGCCCGCCAGTGCACGGCCACCCGGTCACCGGACGCCACCAGCTCGACGATCTTGTAACGGAGGTCGGGGAAGGCCGCCCGCCGGTCCCGGTGCCAGGCCAGCGCGGCCGCCGGCCCGGTCCCGCCCAGCCCCGGGCAGTCCGCGGCGATCAGGTCGTACGCGCTCTCCTCGCGGCCGGCGTTCCACACGTCGGCGATGAAGCGTCGGGCCGCCGCCTCCACATCGGTCACCGCGGCAGCCTAGCCCCGCTCCCGGCCGGTCGGCCTGTCGAGAGCCGCCGCAGCGACCATGATGGGACGGGACGACAACCTCGGGAGGCGGCGTGGGCGACAAGAGCGACGAGATCCTGGAGCGGACCGGCGGGAAGTACGTCGAGCCGGGCGGCGAGTTCACCCGGGACCAGCGCTACATCGCCACCCGGATCACCGCCGACGGTCGGGACGGCTGGCCGGTGGAGCCGGGCCGGTACCGGCTCGCGGTGAGCCGGGCCTGTCCCTGGGCGAACCGGCTGATCATCGTCCGCCGGCTGCTCGGGCTGGAGGACGCCATCTCGATGGCGGTGGCCGGCCCGACCCACGACAAGCGGAGCTGGACCTTCGACCTCGACCCCGGTGGCCGGGACCCGGTGCTCGGCATCGAGCGGCTGGCCGAGGCGTACTTCACCCGGTTTCCCGGGTACGACCGGGGCATCACCGTGCCGGCGATCGTGGACGTACCGACCGGGCAGGTGGTCACCAACGACTACGCGCAGATGAGCCTGGACCTGTCGACGGAGTGGCGGGCGTACCACCGGCCGGGGGCGCCGGACCTCTACCCGGAGCGGCTGCGGGGCGAGATCGACGAGGTCAACGCGATGGTGTTCCGGGACGTGAACAACGGCGTCTACCGGTGTGGCTTCGCCGGCAGCCAGGAGGCCTACGAAAAGGCGTACCACCGGCTCTTCGACCGGCTGGACTGGCTGAGCGAACGGCTGGCCGGGCAGCGCTACCTGGTCGGCGACACGCTCACCGAGGCGGATGTGCGGCTCTTCACCACGCTGGTCCGCTTCGACCCGGTCTACCACGGCCACTTCAAGTGCAACCGGCAGAAGCTTGCCGAGATGCCGGTGCTCTGGGCGTACGCCCGGGACCTGTTCCAGACCCCCGGCTTCGGCGACACCATCGACTTCGACCACATCAAGCGGCACTACTACGAGGTGCACCGGGACATCAACCCGACCGGGATCGTCCCGCTCGGCCCCGACCTGTCGGGCTGGCTCACCCCGCACGGGCGGGAGGAGCTGGGCGGCCGCCCGTTCGGCGACGGCACGCCGCCCCTGCCGGCGCCGCCGGACGAACGCGTCGACCCGGCGCACACCCCGCTGCGCGACCTCGGCTGAGCGCGCGGCAGGGGCCCTGCTCGGCGACGAGCCGGGCCCCTGCCTACATCGCGAGGCGGACGGCGGCGGTGAGCACGAGCTGGGCCAGGGCGAGGGGAACCAGCACCAGCCAGCAGAGACGCTGGAGCTGGTCCTCGCGCAGGCGGGGGTACGACACCCGGAGCCAGATGATCACGAATGCGACCGCGAACACCTTGATCAGGGTCCACAGCCAGCCGAGCTGGGCGTCGGCGAACGGGCCCTGCCAGCCGCCGAGGAAGAGCACCGTGGTCAGCGCGGCGATCACCACGATGCCGACGTACTCGGCGAGCAGGAAGAACGCGAAGCGCAGCCCGGTGTACTCGGTCATGTAGCCGAAGACCAGCTCGGAGTCGGCCACCGGCATGTCGAACGGCGGCCGCCGGATCTCGGCCAGCCCGGCGACGAAGAAGATCACCATGGCCGGCGCCTGCCAGAGCAGCCACCACGGTCGCCACGCGTCGACGATGCCGGGAAGGCTGAGCGTCCCCGCCGCCATCGCCACCGACGCCGCCGAGAGCACCAGCGGCAGCTCGTAGCCGAGCAGCTGGGCGGCGCCGCGCAGCCCGCCGAGGAGGCTGTACTTGTTGGCCGAGGCCCAGGCCGACATCAGCACCGCCAGCACCCCGATACCGACCACCGCCAGCACGAAGAACAGGCCGATGTCCAGCGGCTGCCCGACCAGGTCGCCCGGGCCGAGCGGGATCACCAGCAGAGCGAGCAGGTACGGCACCAGGGCCACCGCGGGGGCCAGCCGGAACACTGGCCGGTCCGCGTCGCGCGGGGTGACGTCCTCCTTCTGCACGAACTTGATCCCGTCGGCCACGAGCTGCGCCCAGCCGTGGAAGCCACCGGCGTACATCGGGCCGAGCCGGCCCTGCATGTGCGCCATCACCTTGTGCTCGGTCTGGCCGACGATCAGCGGCAGGGTGAGGAACGCGACCAGCACGCCCACCACCCGGAGCACCAGCTCCAACCAGGCGGGCATCAGTGGTCCCCCTCCTCGGGCGTGGCGTCGGCGGCCGGCTCCTGCCGGGGCGGGCCGGTCGGTCGCTCGCCCGGGGTCGGCCGGACGGCCCGCTCACCGGTGGCCGGCCGGGCCGGGCGCTCACCCGGGGCCGGGCGCGCCGGGCGTTCCCGGGCCGGCCGGGCCGGCGTACCCCCGCGCGGACCCTCGCCCACCCCGGCCGCGCCGGCCGGCGTGGGCGTCGTCCCCCACTCCCCTGGCGCCGGTACGCCCGGGGGCCGCATCGGCCGGCGGCCACCGCCGGCCTCCGACTCGCCCGGCTCCTTGGCGCCGGGCCAGGGCTTGGCCACCCGGGCGGCGAGTACGAACTCCTTGCGCAGCGGGTGCCCCTCGAACTCCGGGGGCAGCAGCAGCGGCCGCAGCTCGCCGTGCCCGTCGAACCCGATGCCGAACATCTCGTGGGTCTCGCGCTCGTGCCAGGCCGCGCCGGGGAACAGGTCGACCACCGATGCCACCACCGGCGCCTCCCGGGACACCCGGGTGCGCAGCAGCAGCCCGTGCCGGTGCCGGGTGGACCAGAGGTGCGCCACCACGTCGAAACCCTCGGCCAGTTCGTCGACCGCCGACAGCCAGTCGAAGAAGTCGCAGCCCAGCTCGGCGTCGTCACGGGCCGCGCGCACCGCGTCCGGCCAGTTCGCCGGGGGTACGTCCACCGTGGCGCGGGCGTAGCCCTGACCGCCGGAGACCGACGCGGTGGCCTCCACGGGCGCGAGCAGCGCGACCAGCCGCCGGGCGACCTCTTCCGGAGTCATGCCGCTGATCCTAGGGCCGGCGGCCCCGGTTCGTGTCGGGCCGCCCGCGTGCCTGCCGCCGGATCCGCTGCTTTGCGGGCGGGCTGCCGCCGGGCAGGGAAAGATGAGCACCGTGCGTGCTGTGACTGTGACTCCCGGCGTTCCGAACTCGCTACGGCTGACCGAGGAGTGGCCCGAGCCGGCCCCGGAGGAGGGGGCGATCCTGGTCGAGGCGCTGGCGGTCGGCGTCTGCGGCACCGACCACGAGATCATCGCCGGGTCGTACGGAGAGGCACCGCCCGGTCAGGAACGGCTGGTGCTGGGCCACGAGGCGCTGGGCCGAGTGCTGGAGGACCCGACCGGCAGACTCCACGCCGGCGACCTGGTGGCCGGCATCGTCCGCCATCCCGACCCGGTGCCCTGCACCAACTGCGCCGTGGACGAGTGGGACATGTGCCGCAACGGGCTGTACACGGAGCACGGCATCAAGGGACTCCCCGGATTCGCCCGGGACCGGTGGCGGGTGCAGCCCAAGTTCGCCGTCGGCCTGGACCCGGCCCTCGCCCAGGTGGGGATGCTGCTCGAACCGACCAGCGTGGTGGCGAAGGCTTGGGACCACATCGAGCGGGTCGGTCGCCGCGCCGAGTGGAAGCCGCAGACCGTGCTGGTCACCGGGGCCGGGCCGATCGGCCTGCTGGCCGCGCTGCTCGCCACCCAGCGCGAGCTGTCGGTGCACGTGCTCGACCGGGCGACCTCCGGCCCGAAGCCGGACCTGGTCCGCGCGCTCGGCGCCACCTACCACGCGACGCCGGTGGCCGAGCTCGACTTCGAGCCGGACGTGGTGGTGGAGTGCACCGGCGCGCCCGTCGTGGTGATGGCCGTGATGTACAAGGTCGGACCGACCGGCATCGTCTGCCTCACCGGCGTGTCCAGCGGCGGCCGGACCATCGAATCCGACCCGGGCGCGCTCAACCGGGCCCTGGTGCTGGAGAACAACGTCGTCCTCGGCTCGGTGAACGCCAACCGGCGACACTGGGAGCTGGCCGCCGAGGCGCTCGCCCGGGCCGACCGGGGCTGGCTGAACTCGCTGATCACCCGGCGGGTGCCGGTGGGGGGATACGCCGACGCGTACGCCCCCCAGCCGGATGACATCAAGGTGGTGCTGGACTTCCAGGCCTGACCGGCCGGCTCGCGGATCAGATGCCGGGCAGCCGGCCGTTGCGGAACAGGTCCACGAAGAGCTGGTGGTCCTCACGGGCCCGGATCCCGTACGCGTGCGCGAAGTCGACCAGGTAGCCGACGAAACCGTCCGCGTCGGCGTCGACCAGGGCCACGATCGACTCCTCGGTGGAGTAGTCGACCAGGTCGTGGCTGGACTCGTCGTCGGCGACCGAGTGCATCCGGGCCACCGCCCGGCCGAGGTCGCTGAGCACCCCGCTCAGCTCCTCCGGCTCGTTCACGTCGGACCAGTCCAGGTCGGCCGCGTACGGGGAGACCTCGGCGACGAGCTGTCCGACCCCGTCCAGCTCGGTGAAGCCGACCCACGGGTCGGCGTGCGCCTGCAGCGCCCGCTGCGACTCGGCCGTCCGGTGCCCCTGGTGCCGGAAGTACGACCGGACCCGCTCGTCGTCGATGTGCCGCGCCACCGCCGGCACCTGGGCCTGCTTCATGTAGATGACGACGTCGTTCTCCAGTGCCTGGGTGTGCCCCTCCAGCAGGAGGTTGTACGACGGCAGCCCGGCCGAGCCGATGCCCACGCCCTTGCGCAGCACCACGTCCTTGATGTTGGCGGCCACCGGGCGCAGCCGGGCGGTCGCCGTCGGCAGCGTGTTCAGGTAGTCGTGGAAGGCGGCGCAGACCTGGTCCCGGGTCTCGGCGTCGATCTCGAAGACACCGTCGCCGAGGGAGAACCGGCGCTCGTAGTTGTCGATGGTGGTCTGCGTGGCGAGCAGGTCCACCCGGGTGTTCAGCCGGGCCTGCTGGAGCACCCGACGCAGCACCCCGTCCGCGTTCTCCAGGGTGATCGAGCCGATCGCGTCGTCGCCACCGGCGGCGATGGCCCGCAGTTCGGTCAGGTACGACCGGGCGAAGCCGGTCACCAGCTCGCCGATCACCCGGTCGGAGAGCGCCTTGGCGTAGCCGAGCAGGGCCACGCTGGCCGCGAAGCGCTTCAGGTCCCAGGAGAACGGCCCGACGTACGCCTCGTCGAAGTCGTTGACGTTGAAGACCAGCTGCCCGGAGCCGTTCATGTAGGTGCCGAAGTTCTCCGCGTGCAGGTCGCCGTGGATCCACACCCGGCTGGTCCGCTCGTCGAGGAACCGGTCGCTGCCGAAGTCGCCGCGCTGGTCGGCGTAGAAGAGCGAGGCGCTGCCCCGGTAGAAGGCGAACGGGGAGGCGGCCATCTTGCGGAACTTGCGGCGGAAGGCGGCCGGGTCGAGCGCCATCGACGCGCCGAACTCCTCGGTCAGCACGTCGACGATGAAGGCGGAGCGCTTGTCCGCGGACTGGGTCATGGCCCGCAGGCTAGACCCCGCCCGCCAGGGCCGCCTCAGCCGGTCGGCGGACGTACCGGTGGGGCGGTGAGGGCTTCCACCGGGCGCGGCGCGGCGTCCGCCGGCGAGGTGAGCCGGTCCGGACGGTTGACCCCGCCGAGGCCGGCCTCCTCGGCGGCGATCTTCTCCTGGAGGCGGAGGATGCCGTGCAGCAGCGCCTCCGGGCGGGGCGGGCAGCCCGGCACGTAGACGTCGACCGGGATGAGCTGGTCGACCCCCTTGGTCACCGAGTAGGAGTCCCAGTACGGGCCGCCGCAGTTGGAGCAGGCGCCGAAGGAGATGACGTACTTCGGCTCGGGCATCTGGTCGTAGAGCCGCTTGACCGCCGGGGCCATCTTGTCGGTGACGGTGCCGGAGACCACCATAAGGTCGGCCTGCCGGGGGCCGTGCGCGAACGGGATGACGCCGAGCCGCATGAAGTCGTGCCGGCCCATGCTGGTGGCGATGAACTCGATCGCGCAGCAGGCCAGGCCGAAGTTGAACACCCAGAGCGAGTAGCGGCGGCCCCAGTTCAGCACGAACCGGATCGGCTCGCCGAGCACGGCCGGCAACTGCACCTCGGGCCTCCCTCACCTGTCCCCGATACGACAGTCAACCACAGCGCCGGAGACGGCAACCGACGCAACCGGGCCGGGCGTCGACACGTGTGACCGGCGTGGACCGCATCGGCGGCCACGGTGCACGGGGAGGACCGGATGACGGTGATGAGGAAACCGCGGCTCGGTGAGCCGCCACCGGAAGGGACGGCGGACCGGCCGGAGCGCCGGGAACGGGCCGAGGGGATCGACTTCGACGCGTTCTACCATGCGCACTTCCGGTCGCTGACGCTGCAGCTCGCCGCGTACTGCGGCGACCTGCCGCAGGCGCAGGACCTGGTCCAGGAGGCCTTCTGCCGGGCGTTCGCCCGGTGGTCCCGGGTGTCCCACTACGACGACCCGGTGGCCTGGGTACGGCGGGTCGCCTGGAACCTCGCCACCAGCCGCTGGCGCCGGCTGCGCACCGCCCAGTCCTGGCTGCACCGGCAGCGCGAGGAGCACGTGCCGGGTCCCGATCCGGACCGGGTGGCGCTGGCCATCGCGCTCGCCCAGCTCCCGACCAGCCAGCGCCGCGCGGTGGTGCTGCACTACCTGGCGGACCTCTCCGTCATGCAGATCGCGGAGCAGGAGGGGGTGCCGGAGGGCACGGTCAAGTCCTGGCTGCACCGGGGGCGAGCGGCGCTGGCGGCGCAACTCGCTGGCACGAACGAGGTGAAAGACCATGACTGAATTCGAAGACATCCTGGTCAGCGGCGAGTTCGCCGCGTTCCGCGAGGCGCACGCACCGGACGTGCGGCCGGCCGGGCCGGCCGAGGTGCGCCGAACCGTCCGCAGGCGGCGCCGGCGGGCGGTGATCGCCACCGCGGCGGTGGTGGCGCTCGCGGTGGCGCTGCCGGTCGCGGCGAACGCGGCCCTGCAGAACCGGCGGGCACCCGCACCGGCGGAGAGCGTCAAACCGACCCCGTCGGAGCGGACCCCGTCGCCGACGCCGTCCGCCACCCCGTCGCCCACGCCGAGCACGGTCGGCCCGACAGCGGCCGCCCCGAACGGCCGGATCAGCCGCGCTCAGCTGCTGGCCGCTCGCCTCGATCTCCCCAGCTGGCCGTCTTACACCCCGGAGTCCTGCACCGTCAACGACGTCCGGCTCGATCCAGGACCGGGAATCATCGAGCAACCCGTGCCGGTGCTGTTGGGCGACCCTCGCTACGGCGACCTGGACGGCGACGGCGCCCTCGAGACGGTGGCCCTGATCGGCTGCCTGTACGCCGAGGCCACGGCGAAGCAGGTGGTCGCGTTCGACCGGGACGAGAGTGGGCGGATCATCACCATGGGCCAGGTGGTCGGCGTCAGCGAGGGGATGGAGGACATCACGGACTTCTCCGTCTCAGCCGACGGGAAGATCCGAGCGCACGTGGCCGACATCCAGCCCTGTTGCAGCACCCCGGCGTGGTTTCCGCAGCGGCAGTGGCGGACGTACACCTGGACGGACACCCGGTTCAGCCAGACGGCGGGGCCGACGAAGTTCCGGACGGACCCCCGACTGACCGATCTGAAGCTGACCGCCGGCGACCTGGTCCTCGGACCGGCCGACGCCAGCGGGAAGCGCCCCGGGTCGGTCACCGTGACGGTGACCAACAAGGGACCGGTCGACGTGCCCGGGCTCGGCTTCGACAACTTCTTCACGATCGGTGAGCCGGCCGGCGGCGACCTGTCCCACTGCAAGATGAAGCCGTCGGACGCGACCGAGGCCTGCGTCCTGGACGGCCTGCGGGCCGGGGCGAGCCGGACGTACACCTTCCGGTTCCAGGTCGATCCAGAGGCGCCGCCGGGTGGTCAGCGGAGCCTGCTGGTAATCCACTTCGACGCGCAGGGGCGGTACTGGCGCGACCTGGCTCCGCAGAACAATTCGGTGGTGCTGAAGGTAACGGGGTGAGCGCGGTCTCCACCACCGACGCGGGGACCCGGCAGGCGCCGGGTCCCCGCGTCGCATTCACGACAAAAGATGTCGCAACGGGCAGCCAGGTCGGGGCGTGTTCCCAGTGCCGGCGGACGGAATCACCGCCGCCCACCCACGGGGATCACGGGAGGAACAGCAATGACCACACGTACGGCACGGATCGCCAGCGCGGTGCTCGGCGGGGCCGCGGCCCTGCTCGCCCTGCCGCCGCCCGCCACCGCCGCGACCGGGACCACGGCTCGGCCCGTCATCACCGCCCAGACGCTGGTCCTGAGCCCGACCGGCCGGGGGTACGTCGGGACGATGACCGCGACGGTGACCAACCCGGGCCGGGCCGCCACCACCGTGGACCTGATCGTCACCGAGCCGGCCGGGGCCTCGTTCACCACCGTCGAGCCCGGCGGCGGCCCCTGCCTCTTCGAGCGGCTGGTGGAGAACCGGCTCGTCGCCAGCTGCTACGGCGGCCGGCTCGAGCCCGGGGCGAGCCTGACGTTCCAGCTCGGCTTCCACGTCTGGACCACCGCTCGGGACTACCCGATGGTCGCCCGGGGCGGGCAGATCGCGGTGACGCCGGTGGGTGCCACCGACCCGTCGGACACCGCCCGGTTCACCACCCTGTTCGCGTCCACCACGGGCAGCCTGCGCCACCCGCGCAGCTATGAGCAGGCCACCGAGACGGACCTCAGCATTCGGGGCGGCGCGGTGGAACTGACCCGGCAGGCAGACGGGAGCCTCCAGGGCCGGATGCCGGTCACCGTCCGCTACGGCAACGACGCCCCGTCGTTCCAGTTGAACGTGGCCGCGAACCTGCCGGCGGGCGTCATCGTGTGGGGCACCGACCCGCAGGACATGCCGAGCTTCCCCGACTCGTTCACCGTGCCGGGCGGCCGGTTCATGCCGGGTGAGGAGCGCACGTTCGACGTCATCCTCCGGGCTCCGGCCGGAACCCCGGCGGGCACGCTGGGTGCCGGGTCGTTGACCGCGAGCGCGGGCTACTTCACCGACAGCCCGCTGCCGGACGTCGACCCGGCGGACAACACCACCTCGTTCACGGTGACGGCGAGCTGACCAGACGCTGACGACGGGCCCGGCGCAACCGCACCGGGCCCGTTTCGTCCCAGCGGACCCCCACGCAGTCGGTGATCTTCGATACGGTGCGGGTCAATGCCCATCGGCAACGGCGCGGCATCCACGACACGGGGAGGAAACACTGATGTCAATCACCATGCCCGTCGGCCGCCAGATCGCGGCGGGCCTGCTCGGCTCGGCGCTGGCGCTGCTCGCCGCCGCAGCGCCGGCCGCCGCGGCACCGACCGAGGCGACCGGAGCGTTCTCCATCACGGCGCAACAGTTGGTGCTCGACCCGACCGACCAGGGGTACGTCGGCACCTTCACCGTGACCGTCACGAACAACGGCGCGGTCGCCGACTACCCGTCGCTGGCCATCAGTGAGCCGGCCGGCGCCTCGCACACCACCATCACCCCCGGTGGCCCATGCCTCTACCGGGGGCTGGTGGAGAACCGGATGCAGATCCAGTGCGGTGCCGACGAACTCCCCGCCGGCGCGAGCCAGACCTACACGCTGGGCTTCCACGTGTGGACGACCCCGCAGAAGTACGCCATGGTCACGAACGCCGGCTCGATCGGCGTACTGGGGAGTGGCAGCAGCGAACTGTCCGACAACGCCGCCTTCACCACGCTGTTCCGGGCCGCCAACGGCAGCCTGAAGAAGCCCCGACCGTACGTCCAGGCGGTCCAGAGCGACCTTCGGGCCAGCACCACGGCCGGCACCGTCACCCTGAGCCGGCTCGCCGACGGCAGCCTGCAGGGCCGGATGCCGCTGACCGTCCGGTACGGCAACGACGCCCCGTCATATGACGTCGGCGTGGAGGCGACTCTGCCCGAGGGGGTCGTCGTCGACCACATCGAGCCGCAGGACGCCCCGAGCTGGAACCTGGGCTTCAGCGTGCCGGGCGGCCGGTTCATGCCCGGTGAGCAGCGCACCTTCGACGTCATCCTGAAGGCTCCGGCCGAGACCCCGGCGGGCGAACTGGGCGCCGGCTCGTACACGGTGACGTCGAGCTACTGCTGGTGCGAGCCCGTGCAGGACGTGAACCCCGCCGACAACACCACCTCGTTCACGGTCACCGCGAGCTGAACGACCGTCGCCCGGCCGGGTGCTCCCCGGCCGGGCGACTCGGTTCGTCAGCGCCCCGCCACCGAGGGGCCGGGACCGATCGCCAGCTTCGTCACCCCGGCGCGGATCCAGGCGGGAAGCACACTCGGTCCGGGGCCGATCGCCGCTGCCAGCACGCTCGGGTCGGGGCCGATCGCCGCCGTCAGCACGCTCGGGCCAGGGCCGATCGCCGCGGTCGCCACACTCGGGCCGGAGCCGATCGCCGCGACGGCCGTCGCCACCGCACCCCCGCCCAGGGCCAGACCCGCCAGGGCAGCCGCACCGGCCGTCGCGATCTTCCGAACGTTCATGTCATGTCCTCCCGTGTCGATCGTGCCGTTGGGGAGAACGGTACGCATCGGAAAGACCGCCAATAACCTCCGTATATACATAGACGCCTATACTTATGCCGATTGATCTGTCGTCTCCATTGTGTTCTGTGCCACATGCGCCGAGGGCCCCGAACCGGGGTGGTACCGGACCTTCGGCGTCGGCGAAGGTCACCAGGTCGGGCGTTGCAGCAGCCCGACGAACTCCACCAGCAGGCGTTCCCGCAACGCCACCGGGGCGGCGTCGAGCAGGGTGTTCACCGCCGCCATCCGGTCCGGCGCCGGACCGGCGCCCAGCCCGAGGCCGGCGGCCAGCCCGGCGATCAGCTCGGGGGTGAGCGCCTCGGGGGTGAGGCTCCCGGCGAGGGCCAGCAGCTCCGACGGCAGCACGACCGGCCCGGCCACCCGGGCCGCCGCGACCGCCTCGACCAGCGCCGGACCGAACTCGGCCACCCGGGGGGCCACCGCCGCGGTCACCGTCAGGTGCACGCTGGCCGGCAGGCCGGCGTACGCGAGCTGCGGCTGGGTGTGCCAGCCCCGGGCGGTCAGCTCGTCGACCAGCACGAACAGGTCGAGACCCGGGTCGTCGCTGGTGAAGCAGACCACGGTGGACGCCGGTTCGGCCATCAGCCGCAGCCCGTCGACCCCGCGGACCGCGTCGGCCAGCCCGGCCACCGCGTCCCGGGCCAGCGCCGCCAGCCGCAGGTAGCCGTCCTCCCCGAGGTGGCGCAGGGTGGCGTACGCGGCGGCGATCGGGCCACCCGAGCGGGTCGAGGCGATCACCGGGTTGACCATCGTGTAGCCGGGCCAGTCGGCGTACGCGAAGTACTGCGGCGCCCGCAGCCGCGGGTTCCGGTGCAGCAGGACCGACACCCCCTTCGGGGCGTACGCGTACTTGTGCAGGTCGACCGAGATCGACGTGACCCCCTCGACGGCGAAGTCGAACGCCGGCACCGGGGCGCCGAGCCGCCGCAGCCAGGGCAGGGTCCAGCCGCCGAAGCAGGCGTCCACGTGACAGCGCACCCCGGCCGCCCGCGCCAGGGCCGCGATCTCCGCGACCGGGTCGACCACGCCGTGCGCGTACGACGGCGCAGAGGCGGCGACCAGCACCGTCTCCGGCCGGATCGCGGCGGCCACGTCCGCCACGCCGGGGCGCAGGGTGACCGGGTCGACCTCGACCGGGTCCAGCTTCACCCGCAGGTAGTGGGCCGCCTTGGCGAAGGCGGCGTGCCCGCTGACCGGCACCACCATCCGCGGCTCGGCCAGGTCGGGCCGGGCGTCCCGGGCCGCCTTCACCGCCAGGATGAGTGACTCGGTGCCCCCGCTGGTGACGCTCCCGACCACGTCCGGGGCGCTCGTGGCGGGGCCGCCGGCCAGCAGCCGGGCGGCCGCGCCGACCAGGGCGTTCTCCATCGCCAGCAGGGACGGGAAGGCGGTCGGGTCGAGCCCGTTGACGTGTGCGCTCTCGGCGTACGCGGCCTGCGCCAGCTCGTCCAGCCCGGCCACCCCCGGGTCGTAGACATACGCGAACAGCCGCCCCCCATGCGTCGGCCGATCCCCGGCCCGCAGCGCCCGAACCTCCGCCAGCACCCGCTCCGCGGCCACCCCGTTGACGGGCAGCGCGCCCGCCGCCTCCTCGTCGATCATGGCCTTCTGGCGCCTTTCTTGTGCGGATCAGGGGCTGTTGTCCGCGACCACAACTCCATGATCGGCGGGGCGGAGGGTGGCGGGGGTGAGGTGGGCGGGGGTGAGGGTGTAGGCGTGCAGGAGGAGGAGGGGGGCGGCGGCCAGTAGGGCGGGGAGGAGGGTGAAGCCGAGCAGGACGCCGAGCCGGGCGGTTGCCGGCTGGGTGGCCGCCACGCCGGTCGACGACGAGACGTAGCCGGAGAGCTGGAGGACCAGGCCGTAGCTGCCGGGGCCGAGGGCGAGGCCGAAGGTCTCCCCGGCGGTCCACAGCCCGGTGAACACGCCGGCCTGCCGCCGGCCCGTACGCGCGGTGTCGTAGGCGATGCAGTCGGCCAGCATGGCGAGGGCGAAGACCTGCTGGCCGGCGTACCCGACGCCGATCAGCGCGACCACGGCGTACACCCCGGCGGGCGGCAGCACGGGGGCCGCGACCAGGACCAGCGCGCCGGCCGCGAAGAGCAGCGACGCGACGACCAGCGCGGCCCGCTTGCCCAGCCGCGCGCCCACCCGGGTCCAGAGCGGCATGACCAGCAGGGCCGGCGCGACGAAGCAGGCGAACAGCAGGGTCGGCCCGGCGTCCGGGGCGTGCAGCACCTGGTCGGCGAAGTACTTCACCCCGGCCAGCACGGTCGCCACCCCGGCGGACTGCACCACGAAGCAGACCAGCAGGGCCCGGAACGGCCGGTTGCGGCCGGCGACGGCGAGCTGGGCGCGGAGGCTGGGCTCGCTCTCCCCCACCGCGCCGGTCGGTGCCGAGCGGGTGCCGAGGAAGACGCCGATCACGCCGGCGACGATCAGTGCGGCGACGAAGAGGCCCATCCAGCGGTGCCCCGGCACGCCGTCGCCGCCGGCGGTCACCACCGCCGGAGCCACCGCGCCGGAGACCAGGATGGCCAGCGCCAGCACCGCGATCCGCCAGCTCATCAGCCGGGTACGCTCCGCCGGGTCGTCGGTCAACTCGGCGGGCATCGCCACGTACGGCACCTGGAAGAAGGCGAACGCGGTCGCCGTGGCCAGGAACGCCACCGCCACGTACGCTCCGGCGGCCGGACCGGCCCCGAACGGCGCGGCGAAGATCGAGGCGAAGAGCACGGCCAGCGCGAGCCCACCGCCGAGCAGGTAGGGCCGGCGGGCACCCCAGCGGGACCGGGTCCGGTCGGAGATTCGCCCGGCCACCGGATTGACCAGCACGTCCCACGCCTTGGGCAGGAGCACCAGCAGGGCGGCCACGCCGGCCGCGACGCCCAGCGTGTCGGTGAGGTAGGGCAGCAGGAGCAGCCCGGGCACGGTCCCGAACGCCCCGGTGACCAGCGAGCCCACCGCGTACCCGACGTGCACCCGGCGGGGCAGCCGCCCGATGGGCTCCGCCCCTGTCCCCCTCATGGCGCCGAATGTTACTCACGTTATGGTCCGGGTCACATCCCCTCCCCCGGCGACCAGGCAGCCGCCATGTCCACCCCGGACGGCCGCAACGGGCAGCCCTCGGCCCGCAGCCGGGCCCGTGCCTCCACCTCGTGCCCGGGTGGCAGCCGGCCCGCCGAGTTCACCACCCGGTGCCAGGGCACCCCGCCCCCGTGCCGGGCCATGATCGAGCCGACCAGCCGGGCCGAGGCGCGCCCCGAGCGCTCGGCGAGCGCGTCGGCCACCGCCCCGTATGACATCACCCGGCCCGGCGGGATCCGCTCGACCAGGTCGAGCACTGCCTCGACGTACTCATCAGGCGTCATGACCGGCCACGATATGGGAACGCACCGAGGTCCGCGGGACCCCGGCGCGCAGAATGGTCGGGTGCGCGAAGCAGTCACCTCGGCCCGCCGGATCGTCGTCAAGATCGGTTCGTCCTCGCTGACCACCGCGGCGGGCGGCCTGGACGACACCCGGGTCGATGCGCTGGTCGACACGCTCGGCACGCTGGCCGGCGACGGCCGCGAGGTGGTGCTGGTGTCCTCCGGCGCGATCGCCGCCGGCCTCGCCCCGCTCGGGCTGGCCCGGCGCCCACGCGACCTGGCCGCCCAGCAGGCCGCCGCAAGCGTCGGGCAGGGCCTGCTCATCGGCCGCTACGCGACCAGCTTCGCCCGGCACGGCCTGACCGTCGGCCAGGTGCTGCTCACCGTCGACGACGTGACCCGGCGGGCGCACTACCGCAACGCCTACCGGACGCTGCGCAAGCTGCTCGACCTGCGGGCGGTGCCGATCGTCAACGAGAACGACACGGTGGCCACCGAGGAGATCCGGTTCGGCGACAACGACCGGCTGGCCGCGCTGGTCGCCGCGCTGGTCCAGGCCGACCTGCTGGTGCTGCTGTCGGACGTGGACGCGCTCTGGACCGGCGACCCGACCCGGCCCGGCAGCACCCGGATCGCCGAGGTGCACGGCGACGGCGACCTGGCCGGCGTCGACGTCGGCGGCGCGGGCCGGGCCGGGGTGGGCACCGGCGGCATGGTGACCAAGGTCGAGGCGGCCCGGATCGCCACCGGCTTCGGCATCCCGGTGGTGCTGACCGCCGCGCCGCTGGCCGCCGGGGCCGTCGTGGGCGAGCCGATCGGCACGTTCTTCCACCCCAGCAGCCGGCGTCCCGCCGCCCGGCTGTTCTGGCTGGCCCACGCCACCGCGCCCCGCGGCCGGCTGCATCTCGACCCGGGCGCGGTGCAGGCGGTGGTGGGCCGGCGCAAGTCCCTGCTCCCGGCCGGCATCACCGCCGTGGACGGCGCGTTCACCGCCGGCGATCCGGTCGACCTGGTCGACACCGAGGGCGCGCCGGTCGCCCGGGGGCTGGTCAACTACGACGCGGTGGAGCTGCCCGGGCTGCTCGGCCGCTCCACCTCGGAACTCGCCGCGGCCCTCGGCCCGGCCTACGAACGAGAGGTCGTCCACCGCGACGACCTGGTGCTGCTGTAAGCAGGGGCTCCTTCTCAACGCCTCGCGTTGTACCGGGCGCCCCTCCTGACAACCCAAGGAGTACGGAATGAGCGTCGTCGAGCAGGCCCGACGGGCCCGGGACGCGGCGGAGGCCCTCGCGGTCGCCACCCGTACCGTCAAGGACGCCGCGCTGGTCGCGATGGCCGACGCGCTGGTGGCGCGTACCCCGGAGATCCTGGCCGCGAACGCGACGGACCTGACGGCCGGGCGCGAGGCCGGGCTGACCGCGGCCGTGCTGGACCGGTTGGCCCTCGACGCGGGCCGGGTGGCCGGCATCGCGGACGCGCTGCGCCAGATGGCCGCGCTGCCCGACCCGGTCGGTGCGGTGGTCCGCGGCTCGACCCTGCCGAACGGGCTGGAGCTGCGGCAGGTCCGGGTGCCGTTCGGGGTGGTCGGCATCATCTACGAGGCCCGCCCGAACGTGACGGTCGACGCCGCCGGGATCTGCCTGAAGTCCGGCAACGCGGCGCTGCTGCGCGGCTCCTCCTCGGCCGCGCACTCCAACGCGGCCCTGGTCGCGGTGCTCCGGGACGCGGTCGCCGGAGCCGGCCTGCCGGCCGACGCGGTGCAGCTCCTCGACGCCGGCTCCCGCGACTCGGTCAAGGAGCTGATGCGCGCCCGGGGCCTGGTCGACGTGCTGATCCCGCGCGGCGGCGCGTCGCTGATCCGGACCGTGGTCGAGGAGTCGACCGTGCCGGTGATCGAGACCGGGGTGGGCAACTGCCACATCTACGTGGACGCCGCCGCCGACGTCGCCAAGGCGGTGGCCATCACCCTCAACGCCAAGACCCAGCGCCTCTCCACCTGCAACACCGCCGAGTCGCTGCTGGTCCACACCGCGATCGCGGACGCCTTCCTGCCGGCGGTGCTGGCCGCCTTCGCCGACGCCGGGGTGACCGTGCACGGCGACGCGCGGGTGGCCGCGTGCTCCGACGCGGTCGTGCCGGCCACCGAGGAGGACTTCGCCACCGAGTACCTCTCGGCCGACATCTCCGTCGCCGTGGTCGACTCGCTCGACGCGGCGGTCGCGCACATCCGGCGGTACGGCTCCGGCCACACCGAGGCGATCGTCACCGACGCGCAATCGGCGGCGCGGGAGTTCGTGGCCCGGGTGGACGCGGCGGCGGTGATGGTGAACGCCTCCACCCGGTTCACCGACGGGGGCGAGTTCGGCTTCGGCGCGGAGATCGGCATCTCCACCCAGAAGCTGCACGCCCGCGGCCCGATGGGGCTGCCCGAGCTGACCAGCACCAAGTACGTGGTCACCGGCGACGGCCACCTGCGGTGACCCGGCCGGACCCGGCAGCCGGCCGATGCCCGGCGGGGCCGCCGCTCAGCTGGCGGGTGCGGCCGGCTCCGGCGGCGCGGACTCCGGTGGCGGGCCGGCGGGCTTCGGCCGCGGCAGCGGCACGACCGGTGGCAGCAGCGACTGCGCCAGCGGCTCGACCTCCACTGGCGGCTCGACCACCCATGGGGTGAAGGGGGACGCCGGCGCGGCGACATCCGCCGGTGGCACCGGCCCGACGGGCGACGGCAGGGCCGACGACGCCGGGGCCTCGACCTCCGGTGCCCGGCGCGGCGACGGCAGCGCGGCCGGCTGCGACGACCGGAACGGCGCACCGGAGACGGGGGCCTCGGGCGTGGTCGGGCGGCAGGCGCGGATCGCGCGCAGCGTGGTGTGCACGTCGAACTGGTGGCCGTCGTCGCTGTCCCAACCGCCGTCGCTGCGCTGGGTCTCGGCGAGCCGCTTGCGCGCCGAGACCAGCAGCCACTGCTCCTCGCCCACGTCGACCCGACGCAGCGTGGCGGCGAGCCAGGCCACGTCGGCCGGGGACATCTGCGGGATCCGCTCGGCCAGCACCGCCTGGATCCGCGCCGACTCGTAGTACATCTGCTGGCGGTGCAGCACGCCCGCCGCCAGCCAGCCGGCGGGGAGGAAGGACGGCCAGCTCCCGTCGGGCGCGAGCGAGGCGGCGAGCGCCTGCGCCGCCGCCTGCACCACCCCGGCGTACGCGCCGCCGACCCGGTGGTCCAGCGGCCCGGCGGCGCGGGCGTCCAGCCCGGCCACGGTCAGCCAGAACCCGGCGTTGGCGGTCAGGAAGAGGCGGGCCTCCGGGTCGCCCGGCGTGGCCCACTCGGGAGCGAACCCGGCCAGCGACGGGTCCTCGTCCCAGCCGCCGTCGGGGAGCTGCCGGACGGCCAGCCAGTCCAGGGCGTGCCGGGCGGCCGGACGGCCCAGCCCCCCGAGGTCGTCCAGCTCGGCCAGGCGGAAGCAGGTCGCGTCGACCGAGGCGACCTCGCCGTCGAGCACGGCGGGCCAGCCGCCGCCGGGTGCCTGCCCGGCCTCTGCCGAGTCGAGCAGCTCGGCCGGCACCGGAGCGCCGGTGCGCAGCCGCGACAGACGGGCGCGGTCCACCGCGTCCCCATGAGCCACGACGAACCCGATCGCGGCGTCCAAATCGACCACGGCGGCAACGCTACCTGTGCAAACGTGGCTCCGCCTCGGCAGCTCGGCCAGGGGTGGCCTGGCCCACCGGTGGGTACGCGCAGGGCCCGTCCGGCACCGGACGGGCCCTGGCGGACGGACTCAGTACGCGGGCAGCGACGGGTCGATCTGCTTCACCCAGGAGAGCACCCCGCCCTGCACGTGCACGGCGTCCTTGAAGCCGGCCGCCTTCAGCGCGGCGAGCGCCTCGGCGGACCGGACGCCGGACTTGCAGTGCAGCACGATCTGCTTGTCCTGCGGGAGCGTCGCCAGCGCCTCGCCGGAGATGATCTCGCCCTTGGGGATCAGGGTCGAGCCGGGGATGCGGACGATCTCGTACTCGGCGGGCTCGCGGACGTCGACCAGGAAGATGTCCTTGCCGGCGTCCTGCCACTCCTTCAGCTCCAGCGCGGTGATGGTCGCGTCGACCACCGCCTCCTGCGCCTCGACGGAGACCGCGCCGCAGAAGTCCTCGTAGTCCTCCAGCAGGTCGGTGACCGTCGGGTTCTCGCCGCAGAGCACGCAGTCCGGGTCCTTGCGTACCTTGATCTTGCGGTAGCTCATCTCCAGGGCGTCGTAGACCATCAGCCGGCCGACCAGCGGCTCGCCGATGCCCGTGAGCAGCTTGATCGCCTCGTTGACCTGGATCGACCCGATGGACGCGCAGAGCACGCCCAGCACCCCGCCCTCGGCGCAGGACGGCACCATGCCGGGCGGCGGGGGCTCTGGGTAGAGGCAGCGGTAGCAGGGGCCGTGCTCGGCCCAGAACACCGACGCCTGGCCGTCGAACCGGTAGATCGAGCCCCAGACGTACGGCTTGCCGAGCAGGACCGCCGCGTCGTTGACCATGTAGCGGGTGGCGAAGTTGTCGGTGCCGTCGACGATCAGGTCGTACCGGGAGAAGATCTCCTTGACGTTCTCCCGGTCCAGCGCGGTGTTGTGGATCTCCACGTTGACCAGCGGGTTGATCTCGCGGATCGAGGCGGCGGCCGACCCGGCCTTGGACCGCCCCACGTCGGAGACGCCGTGGATGATCTGCCGCTGGAGGTTGGACTCGTCGACGGTGTCGAAGTCGATGATGCCGAGCGTGCCGACACCGGCGGCGGCGAGATACATCAGGGCCGGCGAGCCGAGACCGCCGGCGCCGACGCAGAGCACCCGGGCGTTCTTCAGCCGCTTCTGCCCCTCGACCCCGACGTCGGGGATGATGAGGTGGCGGGAGTAGCGACGGATCTCGTCTACGGTCAGCTCGGCGGCGGGCTCGACGAGCGGGGGCAACGACACGGTGGACTCCCCGGGATCGGCGGTGGGACCGCGCCATTGTCGCTCGTTCAGGTAGGGATCGGCCATGACGGGGGACACCCGGCCCGACATACGGGAGCGGGAATAATTCAGAGGCCCTCGATGGGTTCCCCCTCGTAGCGGGCCCCGTCCACGTACGGCCAGGCGTTGGCGACGCACCCGTCCAGCCCGTACGTCTGCTGCTGCATCACCGGGGCCGGCTGGCCGGGCCCGGGGCAGGCCTGGTGCAGCTCGCCGAGTTCGTGCCCGACCTCGTGGTTGATCACGTACGTCCGGTAGACCTCGAGCGGGGCCCCGTAGTCCGGCACCCCCTCCATCCAGCGCGCCAGATTGATGATCACCCGGCCGGGCACCCGGCAGGAGGTGTACCGCTCGGTGATCAGGCCGCCCTCGGCGCACATCCGTTCCGAGGTGGCCGCCGTGGCCAGGTAGATGGTGAAGTCGGCGGCGGCCGCCTCGGTCACCCGCTGCACCCGCAGCTCACCGGAGGCGATCCAGCTCCGCCGGTCGCCGAGCACCGCGTCGACGGTGGCGGCGAACGCGTCGGCGTCCTGGCCGGAGTCCTGCTCGACCTCCACCCGGTAGCGGTGCAGCGGGCCGTCGTACCCCCGCACGGACGAGCGGCCGTCCGCCGCGGCGAAGCTTCCGGAGCCCTCGGTCGGGTAGGCGGTCGCCCCCTCGTGGACGCCGGCGCCGAGGCCGTTCGCCAGCCGGGCGTTGCCGGCGCCCACTGCGGCCGGGTCGCCGGGCCGGCGAACCAGCTCGGTCAGGCCGACCGCGCCGCCCAGCGCCAGCAGGGCGACCAGCAGCAGGACGGTACGGCGCCGCCGGCGCCGCATCCGGCGCAGACCGGGGCGGACGGGTGCGGCGGGGCGGGGGTGGTCCGGCGGACGGTCGAAGTCGAGCCGGCCGGGGCGGGAGGCCCGGGTCGAGGGCGTCCCGGTTTCGGCAGGCGGGTCGGAAGGGGACGACGACGTCATGACATCAGCGTGCCACGCAATCCGGGCATTAAGCCGCTTTTGCCCTTTGTTTCGCGAAAAAGCTTCTCATTGCCACGATCAGGTCGTTCAGACGGACGGGCCGACGTACCGCCTGCCGTTCAGGAACGGCCACGGGTTCGGCCGGCAGGCGTCGAGGAAGAGGGTCTGCTGCTGCATCACCGGCGCCGGGCGCCCCGCCCCCGGGCAGCCCTCGTGATGCTGCCCCAGCTGGTGCCCCACCTCGTGGTTGACCACGTAGAGCCGGTACGCGTCCAGCGGCATCCCCGCCGCGACCAGATGCGGTGCCGAGGTACGCCAGCGGTCCAGGTTGATGATCACCTTGCCGGACACCCGGCAGGACGTGAACGGCACCCGACCCTTGCGGATGTCGATGCCGCCGCGCCGGCACAGGCGGGCGGCGGTGTCCCGGGTGGCCAGGTAGATGGTGAAGTCGTACCGGGCACCCGGGGCGACCCGCTGCAACCGCAGCCGGCCACCGTCCACCCAGCTCCCCGGCCCGGCGAGCGCACGTTGCACGGCGTCGCCGAAGGCGTGGACGTCCTCGTCGGAGCCGTTCTCCACGGCCACCCGGAACCGGCGCGGCGTCCCCGCCCGGCCCAGCACAAGGCCCGTTCGGTCGTCGTACGCGAAGCTGCCCCGGCCGTGCGCGGGCACCGGGCCCGGCAGGGCCAGCACCGGCGCAGGCGTGACCGGGCTCGGCGACAGCGACGGTGACGCCGGGACGGACGGCGAAGCGGACGGCGACGGCGAGGTGGGGGACGGCTCGGCCGGGCGGACCCCCGACCCGTCACTGACCAGCAGCTCAGCCCCGGCGGACGGCCGTTGCGCCGCCACCCCGACGCCGATGCCGGCGGTGCCCAGGAACGCGAGCACCACCACCAGGGAACGCCAACGGTGGGCGGGCGGGCGACCGGCGGGGACGGACCGCGCGGCGGCGCCACGCCGGCGGGAGGAAGCGGGCATCCGGCTCAGCCTGCCATGTCACGACGTCGGGCGCTGGCTTCCGTGCCGGCGAGCGGCCCGTGTCGCCGGGCGTCGGCGAGCAGAGCCAGCACCGCCCGGGCCACGGTACGGGGCACCTCCAGCTGGGCGACGTGCCCGACCCCGTCGAGCATCAACAGCCGGCTGTCCGCGATCACCCGGGCGGCCTGCGGCGCCACCCGGACGTCGACGAGCCGGTCCGCACGTCCCCCGATCACCAGCGTGGGCGCGCGCACCGTCGCGGCCAGCCGCCACAGCGAGCCCGCCCCCGGCAGGTACGACCGCAGGAAGCTGGAGACCAGACCGCGGAAGGTCCGGAGGTACGCGGCGGCGTAGTGGGACGCCTCGTAGCGGATCCGGATCTCCTCGACCGCCTCCAGCCGGCGCTGCTCGCTGATCCGGGTCAGGTCGGCGATGCACGCCTCCAGCACCTGCTGGGCCATCATCTCCGGGGCGAGCTGGGTCAGCCGCCAGGCGGCCAGCCGCTCGCCCCGGGGGATCGCCAGCAGCGGCAGCATCCGCCCCTGCAACGAACGCCGGAAGTCCAGGAACGGCAGCGCCGGCGAGATCAGGGTCAGGGTGCGGACCAGGTCCGGACGCAGGGCCGCCACCCGGACGGAGATCGCACCGCCCAGCGAGTTGCCGAACAGGTGCACCGGTCCCCGGTCGCTCTGCTCGATCCAGCGGACCACCCGGTCGGCGAAGGCCGGGATCGTGTACCGCCGGCCGGGCTCGCTGCGACCGAAGCCGGGCAGGTCGATGGCCTGCCCGTCGAGCCGGTCGGCGAGCAGGCCGGCCAGGTCCGTCCAGTTCTGCGCCGACCCGCCGAGGCCGTGCACGTAGAGCGCCGGTTCGGCGTCCGCGCCGGTGGCCGGGGTGTCCCGGACGTACGTGACCGTGCCGTCGAGGCGTACCTCCCGGCCGGGCCAGGGCGGTGGGACGTGATGCGCGGGCAGGTGGTGGTCCGGCCAGAGGGAGGCGGGCTTCATGACCTCAATCTTCCCCGCAGCACCGCCACCCCACACCGACTCCCGGTCAGGCCAGCAGGGCCTCCAGCCGGCGGTTCACCGCCGCCAGAGTCGCCCGGACCACGGCCTGCCGGGGATCCCCGGCGACCAGCGCCGAGCCGGCCAGCTGCTCCACCCAGCCGTCGCAGACCAGCAGCACCACCACGGTGGCCACCTCGCAGTTGCCGAACGGCACCACGGCGGCGTGCTCGACGAAGCACCGCCCCCGCTCCCCCGCAGGGGCCGCGCGGCCGAGCAGCTCGTCCACCGCCGCCGCGGCGGCCACCGCGCACAGCCGCAGCACGTACCCGTCGACGGCCGGGCCGGTGGCGTGGCCCTCCGCCGTCCGGTCCCCGGCGATCAGGCGCACCTCCACAGTGGCGTCGAGGCCGAAGGTGCTCACCTGGACGTGGTCGATCACCACCCGGGGCCCGGGCGCGGCGCCGGGGTCCAGCGGTCGCGAGGGCGCGGTCTCCGTCGTGGTCATCTGCCCGCCGGAGTACGACGTGCCGAGCGTCGCCGGACTGCCGGTGGCCGCACCGGTCGGGGCGGCCGCCAGCGACGACTCCTCCACCGCCGCCCGGCCCCGGTGGGTCGCGCCCTGCCGGCGCCGACGCGGCGGCTCGCCGCTCGGCTCCGGACGCTCGGCCGGCGCCTCGGCGGGTCGGCCACCGCGCGCCTCGGGCGCGGCGAAGCGGCTCTCCCCGGCGCGGTTCTCCGCGGGCCATTCCTCGGTGGACCGGCCCGGGCGGGCCGCGGCCGGCCCCTCGTCGGCCGGCCGGGGCTCGGCGGCGGGGCGCTGCGGGGCCGACCGGCGGCGGACCGGGGGCGGCGGGGTGGCCGGCGCGCCGGCCAGGTTCCGCGGGGCGGCGGCCAGCCCCATCCGCTCCTGGAGCAGGCGGGCCACCATCCGGCTCACCTCGGCCGGGTCCGCGCCGTCGGCCAGGTCGAGCCGGAGGCTGTGCGCGCCGGCCTGGGTGCGGCGCAGCGCGGCGTCCCGGACGCCGGCCACCTCGCGGACGGCGTCGAGGATGGCGTTGACGTCGAAGCCTTCGGGGCGCTCGCGCAGCGGCGCGGGCTCGTCGTCGCGACGCAGGTGGGTGGCGATGCGGGCGAGTTCCGGGGTCTCGGCGGGCGGTTCCACGGCTGGCGGCTCCGGCACGACGGGCACGTCCGGTTCGGCGGGGACGCGCTGCGGCAGCACCGCCGGGGCGGACTCCGCCGCCCGGGTGTCGGCGACCGGCTCGGCCGCCGGCACCGGTTCGGGGGCGGACCGGCGGGCCGCGTAGGGGGGCGCGCTCGTCGGAACGGGCGTGGGGGTGCGGTCGAAACGGGGCATCCCGCTCGTCGCGGGGGCGGGGCCGGCAAGGGTCGGCGGCTCGGCGGCGGGCTCCTGCGCCGCGCTCCGCGGCCGGTACGCCGTGCCGTCGCGCTCCTCGGCCCGGCGGACGCCACCGGCGGGGGCGTAGCCGGCGGACGGCGGCGGGTATCCGGCAGGCGGGGCGGTGGCGGGGGCCTCGCGGGGGACCGGCGGGGCACTGGTCGGGGCGGCATGCGGCGGCGCGCTGAACGGGCTCACCGGGGCGGGCGGCCCGGCCCAGGAGGGCCGCTCGGGCAGCTCCCGGGCCGCCGGCTCGGGCACCGGGCGCGGCTCGTCGGTCCGGGGCACCTCGTACGGTCGGGTCGGCTCGGCGCGGGCCGGCTCGTACGCCGGGTTCCGCTCGGCGCGGGACGGCTCGTACCCCGGGTTCCGCTCGGCGCGCTCCGGCTCGTGCGGCCGCACCGGCTCGGCCCGCGGCGGCTCGTACGCCGGGGTCTGCTCGGCCCGCGGCGGCTGGTAGGTCGGGGCCTGCTCGGCCCGCGGCGGCTGGTAGGTCGGGGTCTGCTCGGCCCGCCGCGGCTCGTAGGCCGGGGGCTGCTCGGCGCGCACCGGCTCGGGCGGCCGCACCGGCTGCACCGGCTCGGGGGGCCGCGCTGGCTCGGGCGCCCACTCGACGGCCCGCTCGTCGCGGGCCCGGCGGCCGACCGGCCCGTCCTCCCGGCCCGGCGCCTGGTCCTCGGCGGCCCAGCGGCCCGTCTGCTCGTCCAGCGCCCGGGCGCCGGCCGGGAGATCAGCCTCGGCGGCGGCGCGACGACCGGCCGGCTCCGGCTCGGCGGCGGCCCGGCGACCGGCGGCCCCGTCCTCCCGGGCCCACGCCGGTGCCCAGGCAGCATCCCAGCTCGGCCGGTTCCCGTTCGGGCCGGGCCACTCCGGTTCCTCGGCCGACGCCGCCCGGCGCTCGTCCGCCGCGCCGGTGCGCCGGTCGTCGGCGGAGGCCCGCGGCTCCTCGGCCGGAACGCGACGCTCCTCGGCCGGAACGCGACGCTCCTCGGCCGGGGCAGGGCCGGCGGGGGGCGCGGACGCCGGGCGGTCGGCCCAGCCGCGGGAGAGCGACGGTGACTCGGCCGGCGACCCGTCCGCGAACTGGTCGGCCCAGCCGCGGGAGAGGGACGGAGGCTGCTCGGCGGTCGGGGCGTGGAATCCGGGCGGCACCTCGAAGCCGGAGGCGGCGGCGCCCACCGGCGGCACCTGGAGGGCCGGCGGCGCGGACGACGGGACAGCGCCCTCCGCCCAGCGGGGCGTCCGCCCGGTCGGCGGCTCGTCGGAGGCGTGCCGGGCCGGCTCGGGCTCCGCGTCGGCGGTCGGCTGCTCCACCGCGGGCGCCGGCCGCTGGGCCGGTACGACCAGCCGGTCGCCGTCGGTCTCCCGGCGCGGCTCGTCAGCGGGCGGGGCACTCACCGGCGCCTGGCGGGTCACGGGCGGCTCCTCCCCGGCGTGGTGCACGCCGTTGACATGTCGGCCGTTGACCCGGGCCGACGACTCCTCGACCAGCCCTGGTAGCGGGGCCGGAAGATCGCCGTAGCGGGGTGATGAGGCACCCCAGCCGGTGGTGAGGTCGGGCCGGGGCCAGCCGCCGGGCGCCTGGGCGCCCCGGGCCGAACCGTTCGCCGGGGGTGCCCACCCGCTGCCGGTGCGGGCCAGGTCGTCCTGTCGACCCGTCCCGTCGCCGTGCTCTCCCGGGGTGGCGGCTCCGGGTTGCCCTGTTTCACTCACCGCGCGCTCCTTGGTCGCCCCCGCTGAGGCTACCGTGTGGTGACAGTGGCGATAAGTTACAGCGGCGGGCCAATTCCGGGACGGGTTCACGAGCCCCGACCGGTTCGGGTGATTAAGTGCCGGCTCGTATGAAGAAACTCGGAGGTTCCCATGACCGCTGTGGGGAACGGTGCGCAGACCGCCGGTCGGCCCACCCGCCTGCCCCGCTCGGCGCGGCGCAAGCAGCTGCTCGCGGCCGCCCAGGAGGTGTTCGTCGCGCACGGCTACCACGCCGCTGCGATGGACGACATCGCCGAGCGCGCGGGCGTCTCCAAGCCCGTGCTCTACCAGCACTTCCCGGGCAAGATGGAGCTCTACCTGGCGCTGCTGGACACGCACTGCGACGCCATCGTGGCCAAGGTGCACGACGCGATGCGCGGCACCAACGACAACAAGGAGCGGGTCAGCGCCTCGGTGCGCGCGTACTTCGACTTCGTCGACCACGAGAGCGAGGCGTTCCGGCTGGTCTTCGAGTCGGACCTGCGCAACGACCCGGCCGTCCGGCAGCGGGTGGAGCGGGTCGAGCAGGGCTGCATCGCGGCGATAACCGACACCATCATCTCGGACACCGGCGTGAGCCGGGCGCACGCCGAGCTGCTCGCCTCCGGCCTGGTCGGGGCGGCGGAGACGGCCGCACAGTTCTGGCTGGCGGGGGGCCGGCAGGTGCCCAAGGCGGAGGCCGAGGCGCTGGTCGCGGCCCTCTCCTGGCGCGGGATCGCCAGCTTCCCGCTGCAAGGTGAGTCAGCCTGAACATCGGCCCGTCAGATCGGATAGCCTTCTCACGGCGGTACTTTCGCCCCAGTTGAGGAGGCACAGTGGAGGTCAAGATCGGCGTGCAGTACGCGCCGCGGGAGCTGGTCCTGGAGAGCGCGCAGTCGCCGGCCGAGATCGAGCAGATCGTGACCGACGCCGTCGCCAAGGGTGAGGGCACCCTCTCCCTGACCGACGAAAAGGGCCGGCGGGTCATCGTGCCGGTCGGCAAGGTCGCCTACGTCGAGATCGCGGAGGCCGCGCCCCGCGCGGTCGGGTTCACCGTCCGCTGATTCCCTGCCGGGTCGCCGTGGCGGGGCACCCGCCACGGCACCTCAGTTGTTCAGTCCCGCCGCGGTCATCCGGGCGGTGTGCGCGTCGGTCAGCCGGCGGAACAGCGCCGGCACGTCCACGCCCTCCCGGCGGGCGATCAGCGCGGTGAGCGCGCCCCGGTCGGCGACGGCCACCCGCCCGGCCTGCGAGAGCGCCTCCCCGAGGAGTCGTCGGGCCCACATGGAGAGCCGATTGGCCACCCGGGGGTCGGCGTCGATGGCCGCCCGGATCTCGGCGGCGGCGAACTCGGCGTACCGCGAGTCGTGCAGGACGTCCAGGATGAGCTGACGGTCGGGCCCGTCGAGCCCGTCGGCGATCTCCCGCAGGAAGTCGTCGGTGATCGCGTCCCCCACGTACGCCTTGGTCACCGCCTCCAGCCAGTCCTTCGGCTCGGTCGAGTCGTGGTACGCCTCCAGCGCCTCGGCGTACGGGGCCATGGCCTCGTCCGGTGTCACGCCCAGGGCGGTGATCCGGTCGGCGATCCACCGGTAGTGCGCGATCTCGGCGGCGGCCATCTCGCACAGCGCGGCGCGGCGGCGCAGGTCGGGGGCGAGGCGGGCGTCGGCGGCGAGCCGGTCGAAGGCGAGCAGTTCGCCGTACGCGACGACGCCGAGCAGGTCGGCCACGGCGATATCGGGGGCGGACACCAGGGCAGGCTACCGCCCCGATGATCTGTGGTCCAGATCACACCGATCACCCCCGGGCGCCGGCCGGTCACCCGGAATGAGGACTGCCGAGGGGTGGTTCAGGTAGGATGAGACAGTTGCCGTGGGCGCCGAACCGACCAGCAGAGCTGGTCACCGCCGGTCCCCCGGCGCGCGTGCGGCCCGGTCCGGCTCGGCGTACCGCCCCAGACCGTGTGGCCCGCGCCATACCGATCGCGCCCTGAGGACATGAGGGGCGCACCACGAGAGGGCACCCCCACATCCAGATGAGTGAGCAGACTCAAGGCCAGCCGCTGGCCGCCACCGCTCCGGTCCGTCCGGAGGCTCCCACCTTCGCCGCGCTCGGCGCCCGCCAGGAGACCGTTGAGGCCCTGGCCGCCGCCGGCATCACCCGCGCCTTCGCCATCCAGGAGTACGCGCTGCCGATCGCGCTGCGCGGCGTCGACCTGATCGGCCAGGCGCCGACCGGCACCGGCAAGACCCTCGGCTTCGGCATCCCGCTGCTGGAGCGGGTCTTCGCCCCCGCCGAGGGCGGCGACGGCGTGCCCCAGGCACTGGTCGTCGTGCCGACCCGTGAGCTGGGCCTCCAGGTCGCCAAGGACCTGGACGCCGCCGGCCGCACCCGCGGCGTGCGCGTGCTGCCGATCTACGGCGGCGTGGCGTACGAGCCGCAGATCGAGGCGCTGCGCAAGGGCGTCGAGATCCTGGTCGGCACCCCGGGCCGGCTGCTGGACCTGGCCAAGCAGAAGCACCTGCGGCTCGACCGGGTGCACGCGCTGGTGCTCGACGAGGCCGACCGGATGCTCGACCTGGGCTTCCTGGACGACGTCGAGAAGATCCTCGCCATGCTGCCGGAGGACCGGCAGACGATGCTCTTCTCGGCCACCATGCCGGACCCGATCGTCGCGCTGTCCCGGCGCTTCCTGCGCCACCCGATCACCATCCACGCTGGGCACACCGCCGAGACCGGCCCGAACCCGCAGACCAAGCAGCTGGCCTACCGCACCCACTCGCTCAACAAGATCGAGATCGTGGCGCGGATCCTCCAGGCGGAGGGGCGGGGTCTGACCATGGTCTTCACCCGCACCAAGCGGGCCGCCGACCGGGTCGCCGAGGACCTCGACTTCCGCGGCTTCGCGGTCGCCGCCGTGCACGGCGACCTGGGCCAGGGCGCCCGGGAGCGGGCGCTGCGGGCGTTCCGGGCCGGCAAGATCGACACTCTGGTCGCCACCGACGTGGCCGCCCGCGGCATCGACGTCACCGGCGTCACCCACGTCATCAACTACGACTGCCCCGAGGACCAGGACACCTACACGCACCGGATCGGCCGCACCGGCCGGGCCGGGGCGACCGGTGTCGCGGTGACCTTCGTCGACTGGGACGACGTCCCGCGCTGGCGGATCATCGACAAGACCCTGGGCCTCGACATGCCGGAGCCGCCGGAGACCTACCACACCTCCGCGCACCTCTACACCGACCTGGACATCTCCCGGGAGATCACCGGCACTCTGCCGACCGCCGAGCGCACCCGCGCCGGGCTGTCCGCCGAGGCCGAGGAGGACCTGGGCGGTGGCCGGTCGCGGCGGGGCGAGCGCGGCGCGCGGCGTGGTGAGGGCCGGGGCCGGGAGCGCGGCCGTGGTCGCGGAGGCGACACCGGCGCGGCGCCCGAGGGCGAGGCCACCGAGGCGTCCGCCGAGGAAGGCACCCGTACCCCGCGCCGCCGGCGTCGCCGGCGCGCCGGTGAGGCGGTGGCCGCCGAGCCCACTGCGGTGATCTCCGCCGAGGACGGCCCCGCGCCGGCCGCGGCCGCCGCCGAGGGCGAGTCGGTGCCCAAGCCCCGCCGCCGCCGGCGTCGTCGTGGTGGCGGTGGATCGGGCGCCGGTACGCCGGCCGAGGCGACCGCCGACTGACCCTGCGAGACCTATGACATCCCCCGTGCCGCCTCCGGCGCGGGGGATGTCGTCTGTCCCCGACTCCGACAGGCACATCGGAGACCTCGCCCGACTGCCGGCCCCGGCGGGGCGAACGGCCCAGAAGCGCACGGCCGGCCCGGCACGGAGCCGGAGGCCGGGAAGGATGATGGAGCGATGCCGGAACCGTTGGACGCCGCCCTCACCGAGGTCCGGGCGCTGCTGCTCGACCCCGCCCTGACCCGGGCGGTCGCCGCCGGCCGGCGGCGCGGACAGCGCCCCACGATGGTCCGGGCCGAGCTGCGCCCGGTCACCCTCAAGGCCGGCCCCCGGCTGCAGATCTCCACCTCCGACGGCGCCCGGCCCTACACCCGGAACGTGGCGCCGGGCACGGAGGCCGACGCGGCGGTCGACGCGTTGCTCGCCGAGCCGTTCGGCAACTGGCACGTGGAGACGGCCGATACCACGCTCCAGCTCCGGGTGACCAAGTCCGGCGAGGCGCAGGTGCACCGGGCGGCGGCGAGCCGTCCCGAGCCGGAGCCGGGCGGCCATGACCGGGCCAAGGACTGGCTGCTCGACCCGGGCGACCCGATCTTCGCCGAGATCGGCGGCTCGGCGGCCAAGCGCCGCCAGGTCGACGCGTTCCTGCGCGCGCTGGCGGCCACCCTGCCGGAGGACCTGACCGGGCCGCTGCGCGTGGTCGACCTGGGCTGCGGCAACGCGTACCTGACCTTCGCGGCGTACCGGTTCCTGACCCGGCGCGGGCTGGACGTCGAGCTGGTCGGGGTGGACGTCCGGGAGGACCAGCGCCGGCGCAACACCGAACTGGCCGAGCGGCTGGGCTGGGCCGACCGGGTGCGCTTCGTGGCCGGCACCATCGCCGACGCGGTGGTCGAGCCGGCCCCCGACCTGGTGCTGGCGCTGCACGCCTGCGACACCGCCACCGACGAGGCGCTGGCCCGGGCCGTCCGGTGGGATGCCCGCTGGGTGCTCGCCGCCCCGTGCTGCCACCACGACGTGGCGGCCCAGCTGCGCGCCCGGCCGGCGCCCGCGCCGTACGACCTGCTCACCCGGCAGGGGATCCTGCGCGAACGGTTCGCGGACGTGCTGACCGACGCGCTGCGGGCCGGCCTGCTCCGGCTGCACGGGTACCGGGCCGAGGTGGTGGAGTTCGTCGACTCCCGGCACACCCCGCGCAACCTGCTGATCCGGGCCCGGCGGACCGGGAGCGCGCCGACCGACGACCAGCGCGCCGAATACCGGGAGTTGGTCGGCCAGTGGGATGTCACGCCCCGGCTGGCGACGCTGCTCACCGAGGCCGGCTGAGAGTCCCGGCCACGGGACCTTCCGGCCGATCAGTCAGTTGTTTCCGGTCCCCGGCGTACTACCCTCGATGCGCAGAGTCGGGTGCTCCGGCGGGAAAGGGAAGCCCCAGAGGAATGGGTTCCGCAGAGGTTTCGCCGCAGATGGCCTTCGCGCGCTTCGTCCGGCGCGCGATCGACGATGCCCGCGAAGCGCGCGGCTGGACGGTGACCGACCTGGCCACGCACACCGGCGTGGGGCGGTCCACCGTGTTCCGCTGGCTGGCCGGCGACTGGCAGGACTACCCCGAGCTGGCCAAGGTGCGCGGCTTCTGCGCGGCCCTCGACCTGCCGGTGGCGGCCGCGTTCCGGGCCCTCGGCCTGCCCGACGCCGGCCCGGTCCCCCGGCGCCGCGGCGAGGACGCCCCGGTGGAGGCGGACGTCCGGGTGATCCTGGAACGGCTGGCCGACCCGAGCGTGCCCGCGGAGGAGAAGCATCACATCCGCGACCTGCTCCGCTACCTGGCCCGCCGTCCGGTCCGCCGGGCCGGCTGACGGCTCAGGCGACCGTCAGGCTGAACGCGGCGTTGCGCACCACGCCGCCGACCTGGAAGTCGAGGAACATCCGGTAGCGACCCGGTCCGGGCGCGGTCATCCAGAACGTCACGGTGCCCGGTTCGGCTTGCGGCCCGGGGTGCACGTGCAGGTAGCCGAGGTCCCCCTCGCGCAGCGCGACCAGGTGGCCGTACGAGCCGAGGTAGGGCTCCAGCGGGGCGGCCGCAGCACCGGACCGGACGATGAACCGCACCGGCACCGTCTCCCCCGCCTTCGGCGTGCCCTCGTAGCCGACGGTGAACCCGTCGACCGTGGTCGAGGTGGCCGGGGCCGGCAGCGGCCGGGGCGCGTACGGGCCGGGCGCGGCCAGGTCGGCGCCGAGCGTGACCGCGGTCTGCCGGCCGTCGTCGGCCACTGCGGTGAAGTCGGCGTACATCCGCCAGGCGCCGGCCTGTGGCAGGGTCAGCGGCACCGACCAGGTGCCGTCGGCGGCCATGGTCGGGTGCAGGTGCTGGAAGCCGGTGAGGTCGCGGCGCACCACGATCAGGTGCATCGGCTTGTCGTGCACGACCGCGAACCGGGTGACCGGCCGTCGCCGCTCGTCCCTGATCTGGAACCGCAGCTGCCCGGCCCGGCCGGTGGGGAACTCCACCGTCGACGGGGCCAACGTGTAGCCGCCCGAGCTGATCGAGAGGCCGCCCGCGTCGGCGCCGCCCGCCTGGGCGACGTCGGCCCCGCCGTGCGAGTGCGCGCCGGTGCCCGCCGGGTGGGTGTGCCCCGCGGTCGCCGGGACGCCGGCCGAGGCGGCGGTCGGCGGCGGGTTCAGCCGGCCCAGGCCGAAGCCGAGCAGCACGGCGAGCACCAGCCCGCCCACCACCAGGGCGAGCCGCAGCGTGCTCCGGTCCACCCCGACCGGGGCGGCGGGGCCGGCGGGCAGCTCCGTGGCGACGGGCGGCGACTCAGGCAATGCCGCCCGCCAGCTCATAGCCCGCCTCGTCGACGGCGGCCCGGACGGACTCGACCGGCAGCGGCTCGGCGCTGGTGACCGTGGCCGTGCCGCCAGCCAGGTCGATCCGGACCTCCTCGACCCCGGGCACGGCGGAAAGTTCCGCGGAGACCGCCCGCACGCAGTGCTCGCAGGTCATCCCGGTGACGGCATACGTCTGGACGACGGATCGCTGCTCGGTCATGCGACCACGGTACCGGCGACCGGAGTGCCGGCCCGCGGACGGTCCGTGACGGTGGCGACGCTCGCACTCCGGCCCGGCCGGGAACTTTTCCCGGCCGCCCGACGACGGATCAGCCGGCGACCGCGAGGGCCAGCGGCAGCACCTCCGGGGCGCCGGCCCGGCGCAGCAGCCGGGCCACCATGGTCATCGTCCAGCCCGAGTCGACCAGGTCGTCGACGAGCAGCACCGGCCCGTCCAGGCCGGCCAGGGCGTCGGCCAGTTCACCGGGCACGGCGAAGGCGTCGTGCAGGGCGCGTACCCGTTGGGCGCTGTTGCCGCGCGGCCCGCCGCCCGCCGACGGACCGGTCGGCACGACCCGGCCGAGCAGCGGCAGCCGGCCCACCGCGGCGATCCGCTCGGCGAGCGAGCCGACCAGCGCCGGGTGGGTGCGGGAACCGACGGCGACCACCCCGACCGGTCGCCGCGGCCACGGATCGTCGCCGTGCGCCCACGCCTTCAACACGTCGACCACCGCCGCCGCCACGTCGTCGGGGACCGGGGCGTTCGCCGCGTCCGGCCCGACCAGGCCGCGCAGCCGCCCGCCCCAGCCCAGGTCGGAGAGGCGACCCACGGCCCGCCCGGGCAGCGCCTGCTCCGCTGGGGGGATCCGCCCCTTCAGGGGTACGCCCACCGCCTCCAGGCCGGTCGGCCAGAGCTTCTTCGGGGCGACCTCCACGCCGGGGCGGCCGAGGAAGGTCTGCGCGGCGGTGAGCGCGGCGGCGGAGACCTCGGGACCGAACAGCGGGCCGGCGCAGGTGTCGCAGCGACCGCAGTCGGCCGCTCCGGCGTCGTCCAGGCATTCCCGCAGGTAGCGCATCCGGCAACCGGACGTGGCCGCGTACTCCCGCATGGCCTGCTGCTCGGCGGTGCGGGCCTGGGCGACGCGGCGCAACCGGGCCTCGTCGTAGACCCACGGCTCGCCGGTCGCGAGCCAGCCCCCGCGGACCCGGCGGACCGCGCCGTCGACGTCGAGCACCTTGAGCATCAGCTCCAGCCGGGCCCGGCGCAGGTCGACCACCGGTTCGAGGGCCTGGGTGGAGATCGGCCGGTCGGTGTCCAGCGCGGCGAGCACCGCCCGGACCTGCTCCTCGGGCGGGAAGGCGAGCGAGGCGAAGTAGCGCCAGATCGCGGCGTCCTCGACGCCGGGGAGCAGCAGCACCTCGGCGTGCTCGACGGCCCGGCCGGCGCGACCGACCTGCTGGTAGTAGGCGATCGGGGACGGCGGCGCGCCGAGATGCACCACGAAGCCGAGGTCGGGCTTGTCGAAGCCCATGCCGAGGGCGCTGGTGGCGACCAGCGCCTTGATCTTGTTGTCGAGCAGGTCCTGCTCGGCCGCGCGCCGGTCGGCGTCCTCGGCCTGCCCGGTGTAGGAGGCCACCGACCAGCCCCGCGAGCGCAGGAACTCCGCCGTCTCGCCGGCCGCCGCGACGGTCAGCGTGTAGATGATCCCGGAGCCGGGGAGCCGGTCCAGGTGGTCGGCGAGCCAGGCCAGCCGGTGCGCCGGGCTGGGCAGGTCGAGTACGCCGAGCCGCAGCGACTCCCGGTCGAGGGTGCCGCGCAGCACCAGTGCGTCGCCCAGCTGCTCGGCGACGTCCTGGGTGACCCGGGCGTTGGCGGTGGCCGTGGTGGCGAGCACCGGCGTCCGCTCCCGCAGGTTGCCGAGGAAGGTACGCAACCGGCGGTAGTCCGGCCGGAAGTCGTGCCCCCAGTCGGAGACGCAGTGCGCCTCGTCCACCACCAGTAGCCCGGTGGTGGCGGCCAGCTTGGGCAGCACGCCGTCCCGGAAGTCCGGGTTGTTGAGGCGTTCCGGGCTGATCAGCAGCACGTCCACCGCCCCGGCGTGGATCTCGGCGGTGATCTCGTCCCACTCGTCGAGGTTGGCCGAGTTGATGGTGCGGGCCCGGATGCCGGCCCGGGCCGCCGACTCGACCTGGTTGCGCATCAACGCCAGCAGCGGCGAGACGATCACCGTGGGGCCGTGCTCCCCGCGTTCCCGCAGCAGCGCGGTGGCGACGAAGTAGACCGCCGACTTGCCCCACCCGGTGCGCTGCACGCAGAGCACCCGGCGCCGGTCCACCACCAGCGCCTCGATGGCCCGCCACTGGTCCTCGCGGAGCCGGGCGTGGTCACCCGCCAGCCGCCGCAGCACCGCCTCGGCCCGCTCCCGTACGGCCACCCGATCCTCGCTCATCCGGCATTTCTACCAGCGTCCGCCGGGATCGGCTCAGGCCCACGGCGGCAGGAAGACGAGGATCTCGCGCAGGGCGTCGGTCGCCGTCGGCGGCAGCATGCAGCGCGCCGCCAGGTCCTCCATCGAGGTGTACGGGCCCCGCAGCCAGCGATCCATGATCAGCTGCTGGTACTGGGGCGTGGTCAGCCCGGGCAGCGTCCCGATCACCGACCCGGATACCGCGTTGATATCGATCAGCCCGCCGTCGTCGAAGGTCCGGGGCAGGTCGGGGCGGCCGATGCGGAGTTCGAACCGGGCGGCCGGGTGGTGGTGCAGCAGGAAGCGGGCCTGCTCCCGCAGCAGCCGGCGATCCTCGGCCCGCCGGTCCCGTCGGCCGGTGACCACCGCCCAGACGCCGCGGTTGAGCAGGAGGACGTGCAGGGCGCCGCCGATCCAGGCGATGATCAGCCCGAGCAGGGAGAGCATCTCCAGGTCCGTCGCCTCCGCCTCCGAGTCGAGGTCGGCGAAGGCCCAGACGAAACCGACGACCAGGCCCAGGTACCAGATCGCGGCCAGGGCGGTACGCCAACTGCGCCGCCAGGCCGCGTAGACCGCCAGCACCAGCCAGGTCAGGAAGCCGAAGGTGAGGACCGTGGCGACCAGGCCGAGGACCGTGCCGGTGATGCTCAGCCAGCGCGGGGCCCGGCGCGGGCGGAGGCGGGCGGCCACCGGCGGCGGGAAGACCGGCGGCGCCCCGTACGCCGGGGGCAGGCCCGGCGGCACGGACTGGTCCGGGGTCACCGACGACGACGCGGTGGGGACCGGTGCCTCGGCGGGGGCCGGCGCGGCGGCCGGAACCGGCGTTCGGGCCGGCGCCGGGATGGCGGCGACGGGGCCCGACCCGGTGCCGCCCGCCACGGTCCCGGTCGGGCCCGTCCGGGCGGGCCCGGGTGACTGGGTCGGGAGTTCCGTCGCGGGATGCAGAGTCGAGTCGGAGCGCAGGATCCGACCGTGCAGCTCCTGGAGCACCTCGCCCGGCTCGATGCCGTACTCCTCGCGGAGCAGCCTGGCGAACTCCCGATAGGCCGCGAGCGCCTCCGCCTGCCGGCCGCTGCGGTAGAGCGCCAGCATGAGCTGGTGCCGCAGCCGTTCCCGGACCGGGAACTCGGCCACCAGCTCGACCAGCTCGCCCACCAGCTCGCGGTGCCGCCCACTCGCCAGCGCCAGCTCGGCGCGGGTCTCCAGGGCGACGGCGCGCAGCTCCACCAGCCGGTGCCGGGCGGTCTCGAAGTACGGCCCGGCGAACCCGGTGAACGGCTCGCCCTGCCACAGCTCCACGGCGCCCGTGACCTCGGCCAGCGCCTCGTCGGTGCGGCCCTCGGCGTGCCGCTGCCGGGCCCGGTGCACGCCGCGCTCGAAGCGGACCGCGTCGAGCGCCTCCGGCGGGATCCGCAGCAGGTACCCGGCGTCGGTGAGGGTCAGCACCTGCCCGGGGGTACGCGGGGACCGGTCGGGTTCGAGCACCCGGCGCAGCCCGGCGACGTACTTCTGCACGACGTTGGGGCCGTTCGCGGGCGGATCCTCCGGCCAGACCGCGTCGACGATCTGTCCAGTCGGCACCGGACGGCCGGCGGAGAGCAGCAGCACGGCCAGCACCGCGCGCTGCTTGCCGGGGCCGAGGTCGAGGGGGCGGTCGGCGTACCAGGCCTGCTGGGGACCGAGGACCTCGAACCGCAGCTGCGAAGGTGCCGGCGGGCTCGTGCCGGCCGGGCCGCCCGGCGGCACCTTCGTTCCTGACATGCGCGTTTCCGCTCCTGACACCCCCGGCGGGCCGGGCGGCAGTGCCCGGCAGCCGGACCGCAGCATATCGGCAGCCGAACCGCCGTGGCGGACCGCAGCATCGTCATCGGCAGAGGCCACGTAAGCGAGAAAGAGAAAAGCGATGACACAGGCAACGGGCAGCGTCGGGACGGTCCGACGGACGATGGGCACGGTCGCGGCCATGCTGGCCGCCACCACCCTGCTCGGGGGCTGCGGGCCGAAGAGCGACCCGGCCGCCGCGCCGGGGACCAGCCCGACCGCCACGCCCAAGCAGGCGCTCCTCGACGCCGTCCCGGACGAGACGGAGGGTGCCTTCCAGTTCACCGGCAAGGACGCGTCCAGCGACCTGCGCGGGCGGATCGACCCGGCGTCGAAGGCGTTTGAGATGAACATGGCGATGCCCCCGGACAAGGACGGCATCACCGTGAAGATGTCGTTCCTGGTCGTCGACCAGAAGATCTGGATGAAGGCGAAGTTCAGCGGGCACCCGGGCCTGCCGAAGTTGCCGGACAAGTGGATGGCGCTGGACAGGTCCAAGCTCACCGACGCCGACGGCGTGCCCGCGTACGACGGCGCGGACCAGGGCAACGCCGGCCCGCTGATCGAGGCGGCCACCTCCGTGAAGCAGCAGGGCCCCGGGAAGTACACCGGGTTCATCGACGTGACCGCCGGCGAAGCGGCCAAGGCACTGGACGACGGCGAGGCGGCGGCGCTCGGCGAGGCCGGCAAGCAGGTGCCGTTCACCGCGCTGGTCGGGTCGGACGGGCACCTCTCCTCGTTGGTGCTGGAGATGCCCGCCGCCGGCGGGCACAAGGCGTACCGGTACGTCGTGGCCTACAGCGGCTTCGGCAGCACCCCGAAGATCACCGCGCCGACCGGGAGCGCGGCGATCAAGGCGCCGGCCCTGGCGTACCAGGTATTGAACGGCTGATCCCGCGACGGGAGGGGACGGCGGCCGCACGGGGGGCCGCCGTCCCTTTCGTCGGCTCAGCGGCCGAGGACCGAGCCGCCGTTGACGCCGAGGACCTGGCCGGTGACGTAGCCGGAGTCCGGGCCGACCAGGTAGCGGACGGCAGCCGCGATGTCGTCGGGCACGCCCGCGCGACCGACCAGGGTGGCGGCGACCCGCTTGGTGTGCCCCTCCAGGGTCATCCGGTCGCCGAAGAACTCGGTCTCGGCGACGTAACCGGGGCTGACCACGTTGACCGTGATCTGCTCCGGACCGAGCTGGGTGGCCAGGTCGTACGCCCAACCGTGCAGCGCCGCCTTCGCCGCCGAGTACGGCCCGGCCCCGCCGCGCTGGGCCGCGATCGAGCTGATCAGCAGCACCCGGCCGCCGGGGCGGCGCAGCGCGGGCAGCAGCGCCTCGGTGAGCAGCACGGCGGTGAGCACATTGGCGTCCAGGTTGGCCCGCCACCACGCCGCCACGTCGGCGAGGGTGTCGGTCGGTCCACCCAGGTCACTTCCGGCGCAGGGCGACCAGCAGCGGGGTGAGGCGCGACCTGAGACTGGCCAGTCCGCCGGGGAAGAAGTAGACCGCCAGGATGAAGACGGTCCCGAGGACGAAGAGGGGCTGGGACAGCGGGTGGCTGAGGACCGCCGGCAGGTTGTCGACGGCCTCGCTGCTGCCGAACGCGGTCAGCCGGTGGTCCAGGTACATGTAGAGGATGCCGCCGAGCACCGGGCCCCACCGGGTGCCGGGGCCGCCGAGCACCACCATGACCAGCAGCGACAGGGTCAGCTCGCTGGACGTGACGTGCGGGCTGGCGCCACCCACGATCAGGCAGTAGACCACCCCGCCGGCAGTCGCCAGCCCGCCGGCCAGGGTGAACGCGACCAGCTTGAACCGGTACGGGTCGAGCCCGAGCACCCCGACCCGCCGCTCGTCGTCGCGCAGGCCGGCCAGCACCCGCCCGGTCGGCGACCCGCTCACCCGGTGCACCACGAAGACCACCACGGCCAGGTACGCCAGCGCCAGCCAGTACAGGTTCACCGTGTTGGCGACCCCGACCAGGGCCGACGGCAGCCCGGACACGTCCAGCGGCAGTCCCTCCTCGCCACCGGTGAGCCCGCCGAAGTCCCGGGCCACCAGGATCGCCCCGACCTGGGCGAAGGCGAGCGTCACCATGGCGAACGCGATGCCGACCGTACGCAGTGCCACCGCGCCGAGCAGCGCGGCGAGGATCGCCCCGCCGGTGACGGTGAGCAGCGCCGCCTGCCACAGCGGCAGCCCGGCCCGGGTGACCAGCACGTCCGTGCCGTACACGCCGGCGGCGAAGTAGAGGGCGTGCCCGAAGGAGAGCACCCCGGTCCGCCCGAAGAGCAGGTCGTAACCGGCGGCCAGCCCGCCGAACACCAGGCAGATGGCGAGCAGTTGCAGGGTGCCCGGCGAGTTCAGCGGCCCCTCGAAGACGCCCGGCAGGTTGAGCGTCGAGTACGGCACGATCGCCGCCACCACCAGCGCGGCCAGCGGGGCGTACGGGCGCAGCCCGTGCCAGCGGGCGGGGCCGGGGGTCAACTCGTCGGGGACCGCTGCGGGCGGCGCCGCGACCTCGGGACTCTTGACCTCGGTCATGCGTGAGCCACCTTTCCGGCCAGGCCCTGCGGACGCAGCAGCAGTACCACGGCGAGCAGACCCACGACGCAGAGGTCGCCGAGCCCGGACGTGCCGTAGTAGTTCACGAACTGTTGCAGCAGCCCCACCGCGACCGCCGCGTACGCGGACCCGACCACCGAGCCCATCCCGCCGATCACCACCACGATGAACGCGAAGATCAGCAGCGAGCCGCCCTGCCCGGGCGAGACGGTGCCGAAGTAGACCCCGCCGAGCGCGCCGGCCAGCGCGGCGGCCGCCCCGCCGATGGCGAAGACGAGGGTGAACGCCTTGCGCACGTCGATGCCGAGCGCGGTCACCATCTCCCGGTTCTCCACCCCGGCCCGGATGATCAGGCCGTACCGGGTGAAGCGGAGGAAGGCGAGCAGCCCGCCGAGCACCAGCACCGCGGCCACGATCAGCAGCAGCCCGGCGTTCGGCACGTTGGCGCCGAGCACCGAGGTGACGTCCCGGGTCCACGCGGGCCGCGGGAACGGCCGCGGGTCGGCACCCCAGGTGGCCTGGAGCAGCGCCACCCCGGCCAGCGACAGACCGACGGTGACCAGCACCTGCTCGATGGTGCGGGAGTAGAGCGGCCGGATCAGCACCAGCTCGACCAGCACCGCGACCAGTGCCCCGGCGAGCACGCCGAAGGCGACCGCCACCACGAACCCGAATCCGTCCGCGCCGGCCCCGGGCAGGTTGCCCGCCGCCCACCACGTCGCGTACGCACCGACGCCGAGGAAGAGACCGTGCGCGAAGTTGAGCACGTCGGCCAGGCCGAAGACCAGGGACAGGCCGGAGGCGACCAGGAAGTAGAGCGCGGCCAGGCCGAGCCCGGTCAGCGTCAGCAGGATCACCGTACTCACGCCCGCACCTCCCCGGAGCCGACGCCGAGCAGCGACTTGGTCAACGCGGTCTCCAGCAGGAGGTCCTGGGCCTTGCCGGTCCAGGCCACCTGGCCGGCGGAGAGCACCACCGCGTCGCGCGCCAGCCGCCGCACGACGGCCAGGTTCTGCTCGACCAGCAGCACCGGCACGGACTCGGCCACCCGTTCCAGCACCTCGGCCACCTCGGTCACCACCTTCGGCGCCAACCCCTTGGTCGGCTCGTCGACCAGCAGCAGCCGGTTGTCGTTGAGCAGCACCCGGCCGATCGCGAGCATCTGCTGCTGCCCGCCGGAGAGCGAGCCGGCCCGTTGCCGTCCGCGCCGGTCCAGCTCCGGGAAGAGCGCGAAGACCTTGTCGTACGCCGGGGCGGTGCCCCGCCGTTCGGCGAGCCGCAGGTTCTCCGCGACGGTGAGTCCGGCGAAGACGCAGCGGTCCTCCGGCACGTAGCCGAGGCCACCGCGGACCAGCCGGTGGGTGGGGCGAGCCAGCAGGCTCTGCGCGCCCATCCGGACGGTGCCGCGCACCTCGCCGTTGGGCGGCGTCAGGCCGACGACCGCGCGCAGCGTGGTGGTCTTGCCGACACCGTTGCGGCCGAGCAGCACGGTCACCCCGGTCGGCGCGACATCGAACGACACTCCCTGGAGGATGTGCAGCCCGGCGATCCGCACCGACAGGTTCTCGACGCTGAGGATCGGTTCGACGGTCACAGCGACTCCCCCAGGTAGGCCTCCTGGACGGTGGCGTTGGCCATCACCGTGTCCGGGGTGTCGCAGGCCAGCAGCGCGCCGTGGTGCATCACGGCGATCCGGTCGGCGAGTTCCAGGATCACGTCCATGTGGTGCTCCACCATGAGCACCGACCGGCCGCTGTCGCCGGTCAGCGACTTGATGACGCTGACCAGCTCGGGGACGTCCTCGGCGCTGACCCCGGCCATCGGCTCGTCGAGCAGCATCACCCGGGGTTCCCCGGCTAGCAGCAGGGCGATCTCCAGCTTCCGCTTCTCGCCGTGGGCCAGGGTGCCGGCCAGCGCCGTGCCCCGCTGGCTGAGACCGACCCGGTCGAGCGCCGCGTCGGCGGCGGCGGCCACCTCCCGGTCGGCCGCCGCCCGCCGCCACAGCTTCATCGAGCCACCCCGGTGCGCCTGTACGGCGAGCCGGACGTTCTCCCGCACCGTCAGCGAGCCGAAGACCGAGGACGCCTGGAAGGTACGTCCCAGCCCGAGCCGGGCCCGCCGGTGCGGGGGCAGGGCGGTGACGTCCTCCCCGTCCAGCAGGACCCGCCCGTCGGTGGGCCGGCGCAGGCCGGTGATCAGGTTGAACAGGGAGGTCTTGCCGGCGCCGTTGGGCCCGATCACGCCGAGGAACTCCCCGGGCGCGAGGTCGAGGTAGACGGAGTCGACGATGGCGGCCTCACCGATCCGCCAGGTCAGACCGCGGGTGGCGAGCACGCTTCAGCCCTTCATCTGGGTGACCGGCGGCGCGGTCTCGTCACCGGTCAGGGTCTTCTGCGCGGTGGCCGTGTACGTGGTGCCGCTGCCCTCGAGCTTGGCCTGGTACATCGGCTGGAGCAGGGCGTGGTCCTCGGCACGGATGCTCATCTGGCCCTTGATGCTGTCGAACCGCCAGCCCTCCAACGCCTTGATCATCTTGTCCACGTCGTCGCCGCCCTCCTGCACGGCACGGACGACCATCTGGGCGGCGGCGAAGCCGTCCGGGTGGAACAGGTCGATGGTGCCGCCCGGGATCTTGGCCTTGGCGGCCTTGGCGGCCTCGGTGTCGCTGGCCCCGTCGAAGTAGTGCGACAGGAAGGAGATCTTGCTGCCGGCCGCGCCGAAGGTGGGCCAGGAGGCCTGGATGTCCAGGCCGGTGACGACCGTGGTGGAGGCGAGCACGCCCTGCTGGTCGAGGGTCTGCCACATGGCCGGGGCGGTGGTGCCGGCCCAGGCGACGAAGAGCAGGTCCGGCTTGGCGGCCTTGATCTGGCTGGCGAACGGGGTGAACTCGGTGGCGCTGGCCGGGGCCCGGACGCTGCTCACGGTCGCGCCGGCGCCACCGATGACGTTCTTGACGGCGGCCTCGTTCGCGTCGCCGAACGCACCGTCCTGGGCGAAGACGACGACCTTCTTGCCCTTTGCGTCGCCGATGAACGACTTGGCGGTCACCACGTCCTGGTAGGACTGCCGGCCCGAGCGGAACGTGTACTTGTTCGCCCCGGTCACCCCGTCGGTGGCGGCCGGCCCGGAGATGAACAGGACCTTGTTCTGTGCGGCGATCGGGGCCACCTGGAGGGCCACGCCGGAGGAGGTGGAACCGGCGATGATCTTCGTGCCCTTGCCGATCAGGTCCTTGGCCGCGGAGACCGCCTTCGCCGGGTCACCCGCGTCGTCGACCTCGGTCAGCTCGACCTTCCGGTCGCCGACCTTGCCGGTGCCCTTGGTGGCGTAGTCGAGGCCGGCCTTGAAGCCCTCGATGTACTGCTTGCCGTAGCTGGCCAGCGGGCCGGACTGGGAATACACCAGACCGACCTTGACCGGTGCGGCGTCGCCGCCGCCGGAGGCGGTGTCCTGCGGGCTGCCACAGGCCGTGGTGGCGAGCGCGGCCGCCAACATCGTGGCGGCGGAAAGGAACACCCGTCGCGTGTGCCGGATCGTCATTGCGACTCCAGGTGGGGACAGGGGGATTGTCAGTTGTCGGCTCACGCTAGAAGTGACGTCACCCACGGGCTATGTGGCCAAAACACACAAGTGATCCACGCAGGGTGGCCCGACGTTACAACGGCTCGACACCGGCGGGCGACTCCCCCACCCCCGGTGGCCGTCGCCACCACCGGCCGGGGCGCCGCTGTGTCGCACCCCGCCACCGCACGGGCCGGGACAGGCTCACCGACGCCGAGGCGGACCGCAGTCGCCGTCGTGGTCGGCCGGGAGCGGGCAGCGCCGGCCGCCGTCGAGCAACCGGTCACACCAGACCCAGTGTCGTACGGACTGGGCGTCCTCAGTCGAGACGGTCGTACCGAGCCGGTCCACGTCGGCCAGGAAGCCGAGCGCCTGGCAGATGGCCCGGGCGAAGCGGCGCGCCCCGTCGAGGTCGGTCGCGAGCACCGGCAGATGCACGACGAAGCTTTCCCGGGTCACCACCGGGCTCCCGGCGTGAACCGGGACTGCCAGGTCCGCAGCGCCCGCTTGATCCGCACGTTCTCCTCGGCGGAGCGGGCCAGCTCGCGGCGCGCCAGCGCCAGGTCGCCGGCCACCCGGTACAGGAAGGCGTGCACCTCCGCCGGGTCCAGCCCGCGCCGGACGGTACGGAAGTGCCGCTCCCGCACCTGCCCGACGGTGAGCGGCCAGCAGGACTCCGAGCGGTACCAACCGCCGTTCGGCGGCCGGCTCACGACGGTCCGCCGCCGCGAGGGTCGGAACAGGTCGAGCACGTTGCGCACGTACACCCTCCTCACCGGACCTGGAAGGCGGCCCGCCCGCAGATAGGGGACGCGGCCGGGCCGCCCGGCCCCGCGACCGCAGCCCTGATCGGCGGTACGACCCCGGAGCCCAACCGAGGTCCGACCCCGCGGTTTGCCGAACCAACCGGAGCCGGACACCGTGAGGCTACACAAGATGCTTGTGTAGGTCGAGCCTCTACTTGCGACGGTTCGACAGCTTGTTGCAGTTACTGGTGTAAGTTCGGCATGATCGAGGACGCCGAACCAACCGGAGTCCTCACCATGCCCACAGCCGAAGCGCCCTACCGCACAATCGCCAACGATCTCACCGCGAAGATCAAGAGCGGGGAGTTGAAGCCCGGTGACAAGCTGCCCTCGACCCGCGAACTGGCCGAGGCGTATGGCGTCCACATGAACACCGCCTCGCGGGCCCTGTCGCTGCTGCACGACCGCGAACTGATCACCGGCCAGCCCGGCCGCGGCACCTACGTCGCCGCGCAGCCCGGGCAGTAGTCACCTCGCCGCCTTTCGAGCTGATGTCGAAAACGACTCACGCCGGGCCGGGCCGTCTACCAAGATCGCACTCGATCCTGGGCAAAGCGGCCTCCACCAGCGCGGACACCAGTGTTTCCCGTTTCGAGCACGATCGCCTTGGCCCAGCCGAGACCAGTCTGAGTCGTTGACGACATCAGCTCGAAAGGCGCTGACAGAGACAACGTCCGCCAGCGCCCGCCCCGTCGGCACCGGCCCGGCGGTCGCACCACGCGCCGCAGACGGCCGCGCCGACCTGAGCCGGCGCCAGCCGTCCGCGCCAGGACCGGAAACGCGACGTAGGGCACCCGGACACATCCGGGCACCCCACGTCGGAGGAGCGGCCGCGCCGGGGGCTCGAGCCGCCCGGCGCGGACGCCGATCAGCGGCCCGCGCGGGCCGCCACGGCGGTGTCCGGCTGATCGGCGAAGGCGCCGTCCAGGCCGAGGCCGAAGTAGAGCTCGTACTCGGCCGTGATGTCGCCGCGCGCGTTCGGGTCGGTGCCGATCCGGAAGTCGGCCGGCAGGAACTGGTTCTCGGCGCGGAACGTCCAGGCGTGCACCAACAGCTTCTCGCGGTGCGCATCCCGGATCACCGTGGTCGGGGCGAGGAGCTTGCCGGCGGCGTCCCGGGGCACGATCAGGTTCTTGTTCAGGCCGACGCCGTCGGCGTACCCGGCCACCCAGTGCAGGCCGGCGGCGGAGGCGAGGTCGGCGTAGGTGCGGGGGTCGCCCGCGGCGGTGAAGTCGTACGGGCTCCCGGCAGCGTCCATGAGCTGGATCAGCCGTACGTCGATCATGCCGTCGAGCTTGCGCAGGTTGGCCGTCTCGAAGCTCTGGATGAAGACCGGGTCGGTGCGGTGGGTCAGCTTGTTGGCCTGGAGCGCCGCTACCAGCGGCTCCTCCAGCGACAGCCCGACCGAGGCGAAGTAACTGGGGTGCTTGGTCTCCGGGTAGACGCCGATGGTCCGGCCCCGCGCCTTGGACTCGGCCCGGGCCAGGTCGATGACCTCCTGGAAGGTCGGGATCTCGAACTTCCCGTCGAAGGCGGTGTTGGCCACCCGCACCTGGGGCAGCCGCTCCTTGGCCCGCAGCGTCTTCAGTTCGGCCAGCGTGAAGTCCTCGGTGAACCAGCCGGTGACCGGCACCCCGTCGATGGTCTTGGTCGCCTTCCGCGCGGCGAACTCGAGGTGCGCGGCCACGTCCGTCGTACCGGAGATCTCGTTCTCGTGCCGGGCGACCAGCACGCCGTCCTTCGTCGAGACCAGGTCCGGCTCGATGTAGTCGGCGCCCTGGCGGATCGCGAGCCGGTAGGACTCCAGGGTGTGCTCCGGGCGGTAGCCGCTGGCGCCGCGGTGGCCGATCACGATGGGCCGGTGGGCCGCGGGGGACCGCTCGGCGCCGGAATCCGGGTCGGCCTGGGCCGCCACGGTCGGCACCACCACGGCCGCCGCGAGCAGCGTGCCGGCCACGCCGAGGGCGGAAAGGGTACGTCGCAACGCCGTCTCCTGTCGTCGATGGGTACGCCCAGCAGACCGGGTCCGGTTGACCGGCAGTTGGTCGGTTCCTGACCTGCCGGTGAATCTCCGGACGGAAGATGACCTCGTGCGCCGCCTGCTCCGTCACCCCGTACGGCTGGTGCCGTTCGGGTTCCTGGCGGTGATCCTGCTCGGCACCGGCCTGCTGATGCTGCCCTGGGCCACCAGCGAGGAGCGGTACACCCCGTTCAGCACGGCGCTCTTCACCTCCACCTCGGCCGTCTCGGTCACCGGCATGGCGGTCAACGACACCCCGAACTACTGGAACGGCTTCGGGCTGGTGATGATCACCGTGCTCACCCAACTCGGCGGCCTGGGCATCCTGACCGTCGCGGCGCTGGTGATCCTGGTGGTCTCCCGGCAGCTCGGGCTGCGCAACCGGCTACTGGTGCAGGCGGAGACCGCGGAATTCGGCATCGGAGATGTCCGCAGGCTGCTGGTCCGCATCGTGACGACCGTCTTCGCCACCGAGGCGGTGATGACGGTCGTCATCGCCGGCCGGCTCTGGCTGTCCTACGACTACGACCCGGGGCGGGCCCTCTGGTCCGGCGTCTTCCACTCCATCCAGGCGTTCAACAACGCCGGCTTCGCCCTGTACTCCGACGGCCTGGTCGCCTTCTCCCGCGACCCGTGGGTGGCACTGCCGCTCGGCCTGGGCGCGATCATCGGCGGCCTCGGCTTCCCGGCGCTCTTCGAGGCCGTCCGGGAGTGGCGCCGGCCGGCCGGCTGGGCGGTCGCCACCAAGCTGACCATCTGGGGCAGCTTCGCGCTGATCGCGTTCGGCTTCGGCTACCTGCTGCTCGCCGAGTGGACCAATGCCGCCACCATCGGCACCTTCGACGCGGCGGGAAAGGTGCTGGCCTCGTTCACCCAGATCGCCCTGAGCCGTACCGGCGGCTTCGACGTGATCAACATCGACCATCTCAGCGAGGAGAGCTATCCGCTGTTCATCGTGCTGATGTTCATCGGCGGCGGCAGTGCCAGCACCGCCGGCGGCATCAAGGTGTCCACGTTCTTCCTGCTCGCCTTCGTGATCTGGGCCGAGCTGCGCGGCGAGCCGGACGTGACGGTGGGCAGCCGGCGGGTCGCCACGGCCAGCCAGCGGCAGGCGCTCACGGTGGCGCTGCTCAGCGTGGCTCTGGTCGTCGGCGGCACGCTCGGGCTGATCCTGCTGACCGAGCACGTCCGCTACTACGCCGCCCTCTTCGAGGTCACGTCCGCGTTCAGCACCACCGGCCTCTCCACCGGCCTCGCCCAGCAGCTGCCGGAGCCCGGCCAGTACGTGCTGACCGCGCTCATGTACATCGGCCGGGTCGGACCACTCACCCTCGGGTCCGCGATCGCGTTGAACACCCGGCGGCGGATGTACCGATACCCGGAGGAGCAACCCATTGTCGGCTAGGCGAACGGACGACAGCGGCATCGTGGTGATCGGCCTCGGCCGGTTCGGCTCACGCCTGGCCGGCTCGCTGGCGCAACTCGATCATGACGTGCTGGCCATCGACGGCAGCCCGGAGCGGGTCCAGCACTGGTCGTCCCAGCTGGAGCGGGTGGTGCAGGCGGACTCCACCGAGGAGAGCGTGCTGCGCCAGGTCGGGGTGGGCGACTTCCAGCGGGTGGTGGTGGCCATCGGCGCCTCGGTGGAGGCGAGCGTGCTGACCGTGCTGGCGCTGACCGAGCTGGGTATCCCGCAGATCTGGGCGCGGGCCACCTCGGAGAAGCACGCGAAGATCCTCAGCTCGGTGGGCGCCCACCACGTGATCTTCCCGGAGGCGGAGACCGGCGAGCGGGTCGCGCACCTGATCGTCAGCAAGATGCTGGACTTCATCGAGTTCGGCGACGACTTCGCGATCGCCAAGGTACGCGTACCGCAGGCGATGGTGGGGCGGCCGCTGCGCGAACTCGCCCCGGCGGACCGGTACGGGGTGATGGTGGTCGGCGCGAAGCTCCCCGATCAGCCGTTCCGCTACGCCGGCCCGGGCACCGTGCTGCGCCGCGACAGCGTGCTCATCGTGGAGGGCAGCATCGCGCAGGTGCAGCGCTTCGCCTCGCTGGGCTGAGCCGGGTCCGGCCCGGCCTCACTTCTTCCGTTCCTTGCCGCCGTGACCACCCCCCTTCGGCTGCTTCACCGCCCTTTTCCCTTGCCGTCCTCCTTGCCCCTGTGGGGCTTCTCGGAGTTGGCATGGCCGCTGGAGCTGTGCGAGGGGGTGCTCTTCGTCGGCGCCTTGGTCGGGGCGATCGTCGGCGTCGACCCGGCCACCCCGGTGACCTGCACGCCACAGCTGCTGTCGCCGACCTTGAACTGCACCGGCAGCGGGTTGCCCCCGGTGTAGCGGCCGGTCAGCGAGATCTTCCTCGACGCGCCGGGGGCCAGCGCGGGATCCGTCGCGGGTGCCCGGAGCTGCACGCTGCGCCCCTGCTGGCGGACCGTCGGGTTGGTCGTCGTCACCGTCTGCTTGCCCGGGAAGGCGAAGCTCATCGTCCAGTCGCGCAGCTCCCGGTCGCCGGTGTTGGTCAGGGTCAGCTCGGCGGTGAAGTCCTTGCCGGAGTCGCGGCGCAGCACGTAGTCGACCGCGCAGGGAATCGCCTGGGGCAGGGCCATCCCGGCCTGGGTCGGCTCGACCCCACCGCTGGCCGAGCTCTTCGAGGTCACCCCCCACAGGGCGGCGGTGACCGCGACCAGTCCCGCGGCCGCCACGCCGGCCTCCACCTTGCGCCGCCGGGCCGCAGCCTTCCGGGTGCGGGTGCGGACGGCGGAGAAGGGCAGCGCATCGGTCTCCGTCGACCAGGGCAGGATCGTCGTCCCCGCGTTCTCCAGCAGCGCCGGGTCGAACTGACCGAGCGCCGGGGAGACCGGCACGATCGCCGCGATCCCGGCCGCTTCGGCGAGCGTACGGGCCGCCTCGCCGGTCGCCGGACGGTCCTCGGGGCGCTTGGCCAGGCAGCGTCGGACCAACTCCTCGACCTCGTCGGGGAGCCCGACCACCGGGGGCATCGGGTCCGGGTCGTTGTACATGTGCGCCCGGAGCATCTGGGTGGTGGTGCTGGCCTGCCAGGGCAGCCGGCCGGTGAGCATCCGGTACAGCAGCAGGCCGACCGCGTACACGTCGGTGGCCGGGGAGACCTGGCCGTTGTCCAGCCGCTCCGGCGCCAGGTACGCGGGAGTGCCGAGCAGGGCGCCGTCCGGGCCCTTCTCGCTCTCCCCCACCAGTGCCGAGATGCCGAAGTCGACGACCTTCACGCCGGTCGAGGTGAGCATGACGTTGTTCGGGGTGACGTCCCGGTGCACCACGCCCCGGGCGTGCGCGGCGGCCAACGCCGAGGCCACCTCCGCGCCGATGGTCACCGCCTCCCGCCAGGGCAGCTGCCCGCCGCGGCCGAGCCGGCTGCTCAGCGAGCCACCGTCCACCAGCTCCATCACCACGTACGGCACGGTCAGCCCGACCTGCGCGGACTCGCCGTAGTCGTACACGTTGGTGATGTTGGGGTGGCAGAGCCGCGCGGCGGCCTGCGCCTCGATCCGGATCCGGTGCCGGAACGCCTTGTCGCTGGCCAGCCGGGAGGCCAGCACCTTGATCGCCACCTGCCGGCCGAGGACCTCGTCGTAGCCGCGCCAGACCACCGACATGCCGCCGGCACCGAGCTGCTCGACCAGCCGGTACCGCTCACCCAGCAGCTGCGCGCCGCCCCGTTCTGCTGCACCCATGGTCGGTCCTGTTGCCCGGGGTGGGCCGCCATACACCTGATGGGTCGGAATCGGTCAGAAAAGTCACCCGTTCAGGCGGTCGCGAGCAGCTGGTCCACCGGGGCGTAGTCGTCGGTCAGCACCATGGCGTCCCCGACGAACGCGGTCAGCTCGTCGCCGTGCAGCAGCACCGCCTGCTCCGGCAGGCCGCGCAGCCCGGCGACCAGCCGGTCCAGCGGCAACGGCGCGTCCGAGCCGACGATGAGGAAGTTGGCGCCGGACCGGCCGGCGATCGCCCACGGCGGGGCGATCAGCGCGACGTTGCGGAACTCGGCCGCGACCGTGGCCAGTTCGGCCCGGATGAACCTGCCCGGCGAATAGTCGATGACGTTCTGCACGTAGATCCCGCCCGGCCGGAGCACCCGGCGGATGTCGGCGGCCATCTCCCGGGTCGCCAGGTGCCATGGCACCACCAGGTGGCCGAAGGCGTCGCCGACGATGAAGTCCCGACTGTCGGTCGGCTCCCGGCCGAGCAGCACGCGCGCGTCACCGACCTCCGCCGTCAGGTCCGGGCCGGTCTGCACGCGCAGCTCACGCCGGTCCAGCTCGACCAGCCCACCATCGATCTCGAAGACCAGGCTGTCAGTGCCAGGCCGGGTGGCGGCGAGGTAGCGCGGGATGGTGAAGCCGCCGCCGCCGAGGTGCAGGGCGTCCAGCCGCTGCCCCTTCGCCGCGGCCTCGTCGGCCACCAGGCCGATCCACTGCGTGTACGCGTACTTCAGTCGGGTCGGGTCGGACAGGTCGACGTACGAGTGCTCGGCGGAGTTGAGGTAGAGGGTTCGCCCCTCGGTCCACTGCGGGTCCGTCTCCACCCTCGCGCAGTGGTACGCCGTCTCCACGTCGCACGGGTTCGGGGCGACCGCGGAGAGCCCCGCCCCGGCCAGGCCGAGCACCGCCAGGGCCGCCTTCGCCCGGCCCGGACCGGGCAGTCCGGTCCCCGCCCGCCGGCGCAGGTACGCCCCGAGCACCAGCCCGGTCACCCCCAGCACGGCGGCCAGCCCGAGCACGATCACCGTGCTGGGCAGCGCCGCCACCAGCACGAAGCCGGTGACCAGGGTGGCGGTGATCCCGCCCAGGGTGCCGATGCCGGAGAGCCGCCCGACCACCTGGCCGGTCCGGCGCAGGTCGGCGAGCTGGAGCTTCACCACCAGCGGGGTCACCCCGGCGAGCAGCGCCGCCGGCACCAGCACCGCCAGCGCGGTCAGCAGGAGAATCCCGCTCGCCGCGTCGCCGCGCAGCACCTCACCGGCGTACCGGACGACGGGGAGGGTGACCGCGGTGGCGATGCCGGCCAGCACCAGGGCCGGGGCGAGCAGGGTGCGCGGGTCCCGCCGGTCGGCCAGCCACCCGCCCATCCACGCCCCGTACGCGATGGCGCCCAGCGCCATGCCGATGACCGAACTGGTCACCTGGAGAGTCACCCCGACGTACGGGCCGACCAGGCGGAGCGAGACCGTCTCCAGCACCAGCACGGCCCCGCTGGAGAGGAAGACCAGGAACGCGGCGAGCCCGTTCGGCAGGGCCCCGGGCGGGGCCGGTGCGGTCGGCGCGGACTCCACCGTGACGTCTGACGATGTGCGGCTCACCGTCGCGATGGTACGCAGCGTCCCCGGCAACCCGGGTCAGTACATCGAGATGTGAACATGGTTTGTGTGGTCGGCGGCGGGACTACCGCCCCCGCTGTACGCCCGCCAGCCGGTGTTCGGCATCCAGATCTGCCGATACCAGATGACGTACATGATGCCGAGGCGGTTGGCGTTGTTCTTGGCCCAGCTGGCCAGGCTGTCGCCGTACGACTTGTCCCCGCCGGTGGCCGAGACGTTCTCGAAGCCGCCGCTGGCGGCGGCGAAGTCGCAGGCCCGTCCCTTGGGGTGCTCGCCGTCGCCACCGCTGCGGTAGCAGGACACGTAGCGCTTGTAGCCGGCCGCCTTGGCCTGCTGGAGCATGTGCAGCGTGCGCGGCGTGATGCAGCCGGAGGTGGTCGGGTCGTTCACCGAGCAGGACTCCGACGGCCAGGAACCGTCCGGGTTGCGCGGGGCCGGCCTGGCCGACGCGGAGCCGCCGCTGAAGCCGGAGCCGCTGCCGGAGCTCACCTTCGCCAGCGCGACCTCCGCGTCCCGCTTCTTCTTCGCCAGGATGGCGAGCTGCTTCTGCTGCTCGCGGACCTCGCCGTCGATGGCCAGCTTGGCCCGGGCCGCCTCGGCCTTCGCCTCGTTCAGGTCGTGCAGCCGCTTGCTGTCCCGCTGGGCCATCACGTCCAGCTCGGCGGCCCGCTTGAGGAAGGAGTTCGGGTCGGAGCTGGCCAGCAGCATCGACACCGGGGTCAGCCGACCCACCCGGTACGACTGGGCGGCCACCTCGCCCACCTGCGAGGTCAGCTCGACCAGGCGTACCTCGAGCTGCTTGAGCTGCGCGGTCAGCGCCACCTGCCGGCGCTTGGAGTTGTCGAGGCGGGCCTTGGCCTCGATGTGCCCCTTCGCCGCCGCTTCGAGGGCTGCCCGGAGCTGCTTGCTGCCGCCCTCGTCGGGCGCGCTCGGGCTGGGCGCCGCGGCGGCCGGCCCGGCCGGGGCGAGACCCGCGCCGAGCAGCAGGGCCGTCGCGGTGAGCAGGGCGAGCAACGGCCGGCGGACGCACCGCCGGATGAGCCTGGTCCTGGGCACGAAGGCGTCCTTCCGTCGACCGCCGGCCCCCGGTCGAACTCTGCGCGGCGGCGGCTCCGCCGGCCCCGGACGGCGGCCTGCTGGCGGAAACCGCCGGTCACGATACCGGACCGTGCCCGCCAAGCCAGGCCCCTGACCGCGGACCGCGCCGACTGTCGACGCAGCGTGCCGACGCCGTCGCGGAGGCGTGACGGTCACGGGTTCCGGCGGTCCACGCCGTGCGACGCGGCCTGCCCGGTCCGCTCAGCCGCCGAGCAGCGCCGACCGGACCTCGTCCCAGATCTCCTCGGTGGCCGCGACCAGCAGGCCCCGACCGTCGTCGGCCGGGTGGTAGTCGGTGCCGTCGAAGCGCCGGGCCACCCCGCCGGCCGCCCGGACCAGCAGGGTGCCGGGGGCGTGGTCCCAGGGCAGGGTGCGCCAGAAGAGGACGAACTGCTGCGCGCCGGTGAGCATGTCCAGGTACTCCCGGCCGGCGCAGTGCTGGCCGGGCAGCAGCTCGCCGAGGCGCGCGCCGCCCGACTCCACGATCCGCCGGGTGTCCGGCGGGAGGAACCGGGTCATCGCGGTGCCGCGCAGCGCGCCCAGCTCCGGCAGCGCGCGAGTGGTCCGTACCGGTGCGCCGTCCAGCCAGGTCCCGGCGTCGGCGCGGCCCGTGGCCAGGGTGCCGTCCAGCGGGTCGTACACCCAGGAGGCGGCCGGCTCGCCGTCGGTCAGCAGCGCCACCATCAGGGCGAACGGCCGCCGGCCGGCGGCGAAGTTGGCGGTGCCGTCGACCGGGTCGACCAGCCAGACGTCACCGGCGCCGCGCAGGTGCCGCAGCAGGCCACGGTTTTCCGCGACCGCCTCCTCGCCGACCACCACCGAGCCAGGACGCAGCCGCCGTAGCCGGTCGGAGATGAACGCCTCGGCCCGGCGGTCGGCGACGGTGACCAGTTCGCCGGGTGCCTTCTCGGAGATGTCCGCGTCGTCGAGCCGCCGGAACATCGGCACCACGATCTCCGCTGCGGCCTCCCGCAGCAGCGCGCCGACGTCGTCCCGCAGCCGGTCAGCCACGCGGGGGCAGCTTGACCACGCTGACGAAGAACTCGTCGATCTGGCGGACCACCGAGATGAAGCGCTCGAAGTCCACCGGCTTGGTCACGTAGGCGTTGGCGTGCAGCTGATAGCTGCGCAGGATGTCCTCGTCGGCCTGTGAGGTGGTGAGCACCACGACCGGGATCCGGCAGAGCTCCTCGTCCTTCTTGATCTCCGCCAGCACCTCCCGGCCGTCCCGGCGGGGCAGGTTCAGGTCGAGCAGGATCAGGTCGGGCGTCACCGCGTCCGCGTACTCACCCTCGCGTCGCAGGTAGGCGAGCGCCTCGGCGCCGTCGGAGACGACCGTGAGGCGGTTGCGGAGCTTGTGCTCCTCGAACGCCTCCTGGGTCATCAGCACGTCGCCCGGGTCGTCCTCGACCAGCAGCACCTCGATCGGGCTCTTGCCGTCTGCCGGCACGGTCATCCCACCGTCTCCCTCATGCCACCCGTTGTACCGTCTTCGGCCGCCCCGGCGGGCGTCTCCCCCGGTACCGCGCCGTCCGCCTGCCGACCGACGGGTGCCGCCGCAAGGGTGCCATCCGCACCGTCGGCGGTCGTCGCCGGCTCCCCGGTCGACTCCTCAACGGCCGTCGACTCGGCCTCCGCCTGCGCCGCCTCGACGTCCTCCGGGAGCGCGGGGAGGGTGAACCGGACCGCGGTGCCCTCCTCGGTGTCGGTGTCCACCCAGACCCGGCCGCCGTGGTACTCCACGATCTTCTTGACGATCGCCAGGCCGATCCCGGTGCCCGGGTACGCGTCCTTGGAGTGCAGCCGCTGGAAGATGACGAAGATCTTGTCGGCGAACTCCGGCTCGATCCCGATGCCGTTGTCCCGGCAGCCGAGCTCCCACTCGTCGCCGACCAGCCGGGCCGACACGTGCACCTTCGGCGGCACGTCCGGGCGGCGGAACTTGATCGAGTTGCTGACCAGGTTGGCCAGCAGGTTGGTGAGCAGCGGCTCCTCGCCGCGGATCACCGGCAGCTCGTCCCAGGTCAGCTCGGCGTCGGAGTACTGGCGGGCGGCCTCGGTCTGGGCCGCCACGTCGCCCATCACCTTGTTCAGGTCGACCTCGGTGAAGCCGGTGGTGAGCCGGCCGATCCGGGAGAACGCGAGCAGGTCGTTGATCAGCCGCTGCATCCGCTGCGCGCCGTCCACGGCGAACGCGATGTACTGGTCGGCCCGCTCGTCGAGCTGGCCCGCGTAGCGCCGCTGCAGGAGCTGGCAGAAGCTGGCCACCTTGCGCAGCGGCTCCTGCAGGTCGTGCGAGGCGACGTACGCGAACTGCTCCAGGTCACGGTTGGACCGGGTGAGCTCCTCGGCCTGCTTCTGGAGCTGGCTGTTGACCCACTCGATCCGCTCCCGGGCCTCGCGGACCTCGTCCAGCTCCCGGGCGATCTTCTGCCGCATGGCGTCGATGTCGTCGGCGAGCCGGCGGAACTCCGGCGGGCCGGACCCCTCGATGTGATGCCGGTAGTCGCCGGCGGCGACCTCCCGCACCTGGCCGACCAGAGCGGCCAGCGGCCGGATCAGGATGCGGTCCAGCGAGAGCAGCATCACCGCGCCGGCCACCGCCACCACCAGGGCGGCGATGATCAGCAGCACCACCAGCACGTTGCTGGTCCGGTTCATGTCGTCGACGGCCTTCTGCCGGACGACGAGGATCTCGCCCTGGAGCTTGTCGACCGAGGTCCGGATGCCGTCGAACTCCTGCCGGGTCTGATCGGTGATCAGCGCCTGGCCGGCGGCCGGACCGCTGCGCTCCGTCGTGGTGATCACCGGCTCGGCGACGATCCGGCGCCACTGGTCCGCCCGCTGCTCCACCACCGCCAGCGCCCGCCGGATGTCCGGGTATTCGGCGGCCAACGTCTCCGTCGAGGCGACGATCTCGCGCTCCCGCGCCAGGCCCGCCCCGTACGGGGCGAGGTCCTTGCGGTCGCCGTTCACCGCGTACCCGCGGACGGCGGTCTCCTGGTCGAGCAGGGCGCTCATCAGCTCCTGCGCCTGGACCCGGAGCGGACCGGTCTTGGTCAGGACGTCCTCGATGTTCTGCCGGTTCTTCGCCGCCACCGCTGCCTCGGCCGCGGCCAGCCCGAGCAGCAGGACGAGCACCACGCTGAGCAACGCGATGACGCGACGGCGCAGGGTCCACCCCTGCCGGTACGCCTTCACCGGCCACCGCCCCTGGTGACCAGCAGCATGGCCACGTCGTCGGCGAGCGGGCCGCCGTTGAGCTGCTCGGCCCGGCCGACCAGCCACGCGGGCAGCCCGGCCAGGGACACCGCCTGGTTGGCGGGGTCGGCGAGCAGGTCCGTGAGCCCGGACACGTCCAGCCGGTCGTCACCGGTGCCCACCCGACCCTCGATGAGGCCGTCGGTGTACATCAGCAGGGACCAGTCATCGGTGTCGAACTCCAGGTCGAAGGCCACGGGCCGGCGCGGTCGTACGCCGAGCAGCCGGCCGCCCCGAGCCGGCACCGGGGCGACCTTCCCCCCGCTGAGCAGCAGCGGCGGTGGATGGCCGGCGAGTCTCACCGTGGCACGGTTGGCCGCCAGGTCGAGCCGGGTGGTGGCGACCGTGGCGAAGATCTCCTGGAGCCGGCGCTCGCTCATCAGCACCTGCTCCAGCGCGGGCAGCACCTCGTCGTCCGGCACGCCCGCGAGGATCAGGGCCCGCCAGGCCACCCGGAGCTCGACGCCGAGGGCGGCCTCGTCCACGCCGTGGCCGCAGACGTCGCCGACGATCATCTCGATCCGGTCCGGCCGGGTCTGCACCACGTCGTAGAAGTCGCCGCCGATCAGCGCGGCGTGCCGGCCGGGGCGGTAGAAGGTGTGCACCGACACCTGGTCGGTGGTCATCAGCGGCTGCGGCAGCAGGCCCCGCTCCAGGCGGGCGGACTCGGCCTGGCGCAGCTCCACCTCGCGCAGCCGGCGGGCGTTCTCGTCGGCCCGCTTGCGCTCCACGGCGTAGCGCAGGGCCCGGGTCAGCAGCACCCCGTCGACCTGGCCCTTGACGAGGTAGTCCTGGGCGCCCTCGGCGACCGCGACGATGCCCAGGTGCTCGTCGGAACGACCGGTGAGCACGCAGACCGCGGCGCCGCTGGCCACGTCCAGCACCCGGCGCAACCCGTCCAGCCCCTGCGCGTCGGGCAGACCGAGGTCGAGCAGGACGCAGTCGACCCCCATCATCCGCTGCCGGGCCTCGCTGAGGCTGGTGGCGACCAGCAGGTCGATCATGGAATTGGTCTCGGCCAGCAGCTCGCCGACCAGGAAGGCGTCACCCTCGTCGTCCTCGACCAGCAGGACCCGCAGGCGCTCCCCCGGCGGCAGGCTGGCGTGGTGCCCGGCGCCGGCCTGCGGCACAACGGACGACCCGGGCAGACCGGGCCCCCGGTGCGGCCGGGTCACCGCCGCGAGACGCGGGAGTTCGCTGGTGATGTCGGGCTCCTTCCGAGTGCCCTGCTGATCCTGTATCAGACAACGGTCGCACACAACACGACGGAAGTCGGCGCGCGCGGGGTGGGCACGGCCCACCGTGTGGGAAGCGTCTGGGCAGACCACGGATGTTACGCCGCGACCCGGTCCGGGCACGGAGCGCACCGGCCGGGCGGGGAGTGTCGTCCGAGGTCGCGGGGGTGCAGGATGATGCCACCCCGACCATCCCCGAGGAGTTCCCGTGGGCGTACCCCCCACCCGCCCCGCCGACCGGACGCTGGCCCGGCCCCGCCGGCGACCACTCGCCGCGGTCGCGGCGCTCGTCGCGCTGCTCGCCGTCGGCGCGAGCGTTCTGGTCGATCTGTCCACCCCGGCACCGCGCTCGGCCGACGCGCCCGCGAGCGACTTCAGCGCCGAGCGGGCGTACCAGAACGTCAAGGTCATCGCGGCCCGGCCGCACGTGGCCGGCAGCGCCGCCAACGACCAGGTCCGGGAGCACCTCGTGGGCGTGCTGCGCGGGCTGGGCCTGGAGACCGAGGTGCAGGACACGGTCGCCCCGGAGGCCGGGCAGCTCAGCGGGGCCGCCGGCGGGGCGACGCTGGCCCGGGTCCGCAACGTGGTGGCCCGGCTGCCCGGCACCGACCCGACCGGGCGGGTCTTCCTGGTGGCCCACTACGACTCGGTGCAGTCCGGGCCGGGCGGCAACGACGACGCCGCCGGTACGTCCAGCATCCTCGAGGTGGCCCGGGCCTTGACCGCGGGCCCGCGCCCCCGCAACGACGTCGTCTTCGTGCTCACCGACGCGGAGGAGGCCTGCCTCTGCGGCGCCTCCGGGTTCGCCGCGAGCCACCCGCTGGCCCGGGACGGCGGGGTGGTGCTCAACCTGGAGGCGCGCGGGTCGACCGGCCCGGTGATCATGTTCGAGACGTCCCGGAACAACGCGAAGCTGGTGGACGTCTTCGGCCGGGCGGCGCCGCACCCGGTGGGCACCTCGTTCGCGGTGGAGATCTACCGGGCGCTGCCCAACGACACCGACTTCACCGCGTTCCTGGACCACGGTTTCGTCGGGCTGAACTCGGCGTACATCGACGGCGGCGCGGTCTACCACACACCGCTGGACACCCCGGCGGTGATGGACCGGGGCAGCCTCCAGATGCACGGCGACAACGCACTCGGCCTGGCCCGCGAGTTCGGCCGGACCGACCTGCGGCACCTGCGCTCCGGTCACGACGCCACCTACTTCCCGGTGCCGGGCGGTCTGGTCCGCTACCCCGGCTGGCTCACCCTGCCGGTGGCCCTGCTCGCCCTGCTGGCCGTCGGGGCGCTCGGCTTCCTGCTGATCCGGCGCGGCCGGGTCGCCACCGTCTGGACCCTCGTGACGGGGTTCTGGCTGACCCTGTTGCCGATCGTGGTCGCCCCGCTGGGCGCGTGGCTGCTCTGGACCGCGATCACCACCATCCGCCCCGGGTACGCCGAACTGCTCGACCCGTACCGGCCGGTCTGGTACCGGCTCGCCGTGGTGGCGCTCGCCGCCGCGGTCCTGTTCACCTGGTACGCGCTGACCCGCCGCCGGGTCGGCCCGGCCGCGCTGGCGTTCGGCGGGCTGGCCTGGCTGGCCCTGTTCGGGGTGCTGCTGGCCGCCGAGGTGCCGGGTGGGGCGTACCTGACCACCCTGCCCGCCCTGGCCGGCGCGCTCGCCGGCCTGGCGGCCCTGGGCACCCGGTTGGACGGCCCCTGGCCGGTGGTCGCGGTGACCGTGGCCGGCGCGGTGGCCGTGGTGATCCTGCTGCCGACCGTGGTGCTGCTCTTCCCCGCGCTCGGCCTGGCCATGGGTGGGGTGGCGGCGCTCTTCGCGGTGCTGCTCGGCCTGGCCGCGCTGCCGGTGGTCGACCTGCTGCACCCGCAGGCCGGCGGCCAGCGCGGCCTGATGGCGCTGCGGGCCCGCCGGCTGGGCGCGCTGCCGGCCGGCGCCGCCGCGCTCGCCGCGGTGGTGTTCGCCGGGATCGGCTTGGCCGTGGACCGCTTCGACGCCACGCACCCCGTGCCGACCCACCTGATGTACGCCTTGGACGCGGACACCGGTGAGGCGCAGTGGCTCAGCCACGAGGACGACCCCCAGCCCTGGACCGACGGCTACGTGGGCGGCAGGGTGGATGTCTCCGACGACTTCCCCGGGCTCGGCGACGGCGAGTTGCGGGCCGGGCCGGCACCGGCGGCCAACCTGCCTGCCCCGAAGGTGGAGATGCTCTCGGACACCGAAACATCCAACGGCAACCGGCGGATCCGCGTCCGGGTGGTGCCGCAACGCCCGGTCCGCCTGCTCTCGCTGCACCTCAACGCCGACGCGCTGGGCAGTGGTGGGATGAGCGCGGCGACGGTCGCCGGGCAACCGGTCGACCTGGACGGCGTAGCGGCCTTGGGGTTCATCTTCCACGCGCCACCGCCGGAAGGGGTCGAGTTCGACCTGACCTTCGACGCCAGCGGGAACAAGCTGCGGCTGCGGGCGATGGACGCCAGCGACGGCCTGGACCAACTCTCCGGCTTCCGCCCCCGCCCGCCCGACGTCGGCGTCGTCGGCTCCCACAGCTCCGAGATGCTGGCGGTCGCCAAGACCTACACCTTTTGACCCGCCTCCCCGGCCAACGCCCTCCCCCGCGATCTTGCACTTTTGGCACCAAACAAAAGGGTGAAAGTTCGCAAAGGGACAACCACAACTGCAAGATCGCGGGGGAGAGAGCCAGTGTTCGAAAAAATCTTGGGGACGGATGTCGAGGAGACGGCGGCAGCTTCTACTCCTGGGTGAAGGGCAGGACCGGAACCGAGGAGCAGATCGATGACGAAGGTTACGACCGGAGCGACCATGTCGTTGGACGGCTACATCGCGGACGCGTCGCACGGTGGGTTCGAACACCTCTTCCAGTGGTACGCCAACGGCGACGTCGAGACGCCGACGGCCACCCCCGGCATGACGCTGCGCACCTCGGCGGCGAGCGCGGCACACCTGCGTGCGCTGAACGAGCGGACCGGCGCGCTCGTCGTCGGCCGGCGGCTGTTCGACATGACCAACGGCTGGGGCGGCCGGCACCCGATGGATGTGCCCGTGGTCGTCGTCACGCACCGCGTGCCGGAGGGCTGGGACCGCGAGAGCGATTCGTTCGTGTTCGTCACCGACGGCATCGAGAGCGCGATCGACCGGGCGAAGGCCCTCGCGGGCGACAAGCAGATCGGCGTCAACGGCGGCACCATCGCGACTCAGGTGATGCAGGCGGGCCTGCTGGACGAGGTCCACATCGATCTCGTCCCGGTCCTGCTCGGCGACGGCATCCCGCTCTTCGCCGACCTGAAGATCGCCCCCGTCCAACTGGAGGGGCCCACGGAGGTCGTCCAGGGCAACGGCGTCACCCACCTCGCCTACCGGGTCCGCAGGACGGGCTGACGCTCCAGGCTGGGGGCGGCCGCCGACCCGTCCGCCCTCAGCCGGGCCGTCCCCGCGGCATGCGCCGGGGCGACCGCCCGCCCACCGCGTCGCCGAACACCACCCCGGCCAGCACCAGCACGACGAGGGCGGTGACCAGCACCGGGGGCCAGCCGCCCAGCCACGGCATCGCGGCCGCGAGGACCAGCAGCCAGAGCAGCCGGTGCCAGGGGACCGTGCCGATGATCCGGTACGTGAACACGGTGCGCCCGAGCAGGAACAGCGCCGGCCCGCCGAGGATCAACGCGATCCAACGCGCCGGGGTGTCGCCGGTGGGCCGCTCGACGACCAGGTCGAACCCGGCGGCAGTGCAGACCACGCCGCTCAGCATGACCAGATGGGTGTACGGCGCCAGCCGGGTCGCCCGCCGGAGCACCCGCGGGGCGGAGGTCCGCACGATGGAACCGGCGCCCAGGACGTAGATCTGCCAGAGCAGCAGCATGGCGGCGAAGGCGGCCAGGAAAGCGGCCGACCGGGCGCGGGTGAAGTCGGCGGTGCTGATCTCCAGGGTCGGCACCAGGATGATGTCGCCGAGCGCCAGGATGACGAACTGCTGGTACCGCTCACCCAGGTGCTCGGTCGTCTTCTCGTACTGCCAGGTCGGGACCCGGCCGAGCCGGGGCGTGGGATAGCGGACCGCAGCCGAGACGTAGTCGATCGTCACCGCGACGGCCCAGAGCGTCCCGCGCCACCCGTCCGGCAGCAGCGCCCCGCCGATCCAGAACACGCCGGAGACCAGGAACCAGAAGAGGAAGCGTGCGGCCCGCTCCTCGGCCCGGTGCCGGTGCCGGCGCTTGTGCTGATGCAGCACGCTCACCAGCACTACACCACGGACCAGGTGCGGGGTCACGTACCCGACGGCGAAGAACAGCGCGTGCGCGTCAGCGGCCAGCGCCCCCGCCGTCACCACGGCGCCGAGCATGGTCACCATCAGGATCCCCTGGATGGGCCGTTGGTCGGGGTCGTAGAAGTCGGTGGTGGTCGAGGTGATCGACCAGGTCCACCAGACCGCCATGAGGATCAGCACGACCCGCCCGACGCCGCCCCACGAGCTCCGCTCGGCGATCTGCATCGAGATCAACGCCAGGGCGGCCACGAAGACCACGTCGAAGAGCAGCTCCAGCAGGGTCGCCCGGGTCGACCCGCTCGGCCGGCGGACCAGCTCGCTGCTGCCTCCGGTCGTCATGCCCGGCCTCCCGCCGCCCGTGACGCCGCACCCCCCAGGATTATCGGTGCCGGGGGCTGCGCCGCGCCCAATTCCAGCGGTATTGATCTCGGCCGCCGGAGGCGAGCAGCGCGCCGGTGAGCAGTCGGTAGCTTCTCGGGTAGTCACGACTCAAGGAGCAACGACATGCACCAGCTCAGCTACGGCGAGGTCAAGGCCGCCCGTGACCGGATCGACGGGCGCGTACGCCCTGTCACCCTTGCCCCGCTCGACCCCGGAACGATCCGTACGGTTCGCAGCCCCTCGGACGACCGCGAGCCGGAGCCGTGCGAGGTGTGGCTGGCGCTGGAGTACATGCAGCACACGGGCTCGTTCAAGGCCCGCGGCGCGCAGAACTTCATCCAGGCCCACCGCGACGCCGGCACTCTCCCCGAGGCTGGCGTGACCATCGCCTCCGGCGGTAACGCCGGGCTGGCGTGCGCGTGGGCCGCCCAGCAGCAGGGCATCACCGCAACCGTCTTCCTCCCGGCGACCGCCCCGGCGGTGAAGGTGGCCAGGCTGCGCTCCTACGGCGCCGACGTCCGCCTGGTCGGCGCCGAGTACGCCGAGGCCCTGGCCGCATGCGAGGACTTCGCCGCCGCGACCGGAGCGCTCGCCTCCCACGCCTACGACCACCCGCTGATCGCCGCCGGGGCGGGCACCCTGCTGGAGGAGATCCACGCCCGTGTCCCTGATCTGGACACCGTGGTGGTCGCCGTCGGCGGCGGCGGACTGTTCGCCGGCGTGGCCACTGCCGCCCGGCACCACGGCATCCGGACCGTCGCGGTCGAGCCGGAGAACTGCCGGGCGCTGAATGCCGCGATCGAGGCCGGTCATCCGGTCGACGTGAGCGTGGACTCGATCGCCGCTGACTCCCTTGGCGCTCGCCGTGCCTCCGCGATGGCTCTGCACGCGGCCCAGCAGGACGGCGTGCAGTCTGTCCTGGTGTCGGACAACGAGATCGTTCGTACCCGCCAGGCCCTGTGGGACCACCGCAGGGTGGCGGTCGAGCACGGCGCCGCCACCGCCCTCGCGGCGCTGACCGCCGCGCCCCGGATTGCGTCACGCCAGGACCTACCGGTCCCGCCGCTCACGCCGAGCCGCGGCTACCAGCCGAGGGGCGGCGAGAAGATCGTCGTCGTCCTCTGCGGGGCGAACACCGACCCGAGCAACCTGGTCCACGACCCCGGCGCCGGCTGAACCTCGACCGGCAATCGTCCGAGGCCGGACGATCCTGCCCGCCTCGTGGAACGGCAACCCTTACCGAGCCATGGTCACGGTGGCGGTGAGCCCGCTGTCGGTCGGTTGCAGGGTGAGCGCGTCGGTGAGGCGGCGGGCCATCCAGAGCCCTCGGCCGCCGATGCCGGTGGGCGGGGTGTCGGGGATGCGTGGGAGTTGGGTGGGGCCGCCGTGGTCCTGCACTTCGCAAGTGATGGCGACCTGCCCCCGGGGTCGTAGCACGACGCTGCCGTGGCCGCCGCCGTGTCGGACGGCGTTGATGATGAGCTCGTTGACGGCCACGACGAAGTCGTCGAGCCGGTCCCCGGACAGGCCGGCAGCCGCTGCCCGAGCGGCGATCACGTGGCGGAGGGCGATGAAGTTGTCGCCCGTGAAGGAGACGGAGAGCAGCGCTGCCTGTCGCACCGGCCCATACCGGGGCGGGGGACGATTGTGAACTGTCATGTTGCCTGCCGACCCTGCCTCAGGTCGTTCCCACCCACGTCGGAGGGAAGTGGTGCGTGGCTGGGTAGGCGGAGGGCGATGACGGCGATGTCGTCTTCGTTTGCTGGGCCGGAGACGGTTGCGATGACCGTGTCGGCCAGCTCGTCCAGGGGAAGGTGCGCGTGGTCGGCGAGGCACGAGTGCAGTCGTGCGGTGCCTTCTTCGAAGGTCTCGGAGCGGCGCTCGATCAGCCCGTCGGTGTAGAGAAGCAGTGTCGATCCGGGGGACAGCGGCTGCTGGTGGTTCGTGCGGCGAACACGGGGATTTGCGCCGAGCAGCAGATCGCGGCCGGGCAGCGTCCGTACGCTGCCGTCGGGGTCGACGATCACCGGCGGCGGGTGGCCGGCGTTGGACCATCGCAGCAGGTGGGAGCCGTCCGGCGTGGCTTCGACGTAGGCCAGGAACACTGAGGCGATCGAGTGGTTGCCGAGCAGGTGGTTGGCGTTGTCGAGGCGCCGGAGCAGGGCCGACGGCGGTTCGTGCCGGTCGACAAGGTAGCCGCGCAGGATGGAACGCAGCTGCCCCATCTGCGCGGCGGCATTGATGTCGTGTCCGGCAACGTCCCCGATAGCGACGGCAAGGGCTGCCTTATCGATCTTCACCCCGTCGTACCAGTCGCCGCCTACCTGGTCGCGGTGGTGTGCCGGCTGGTAGCGGGCCGTCAGCTCCAAGGGTTCGAATGGCGGGAGTTGGCTGAGCATTGCCCGTTGCAAGGTCCTGGCCGCATCGACGCGGTCCTGGAGGTGGCTGGCCCGTTGCAGGGCGTGGGCGACGTAGCCGGCGAGTGAGGTGATGACGGCCTGTTCGTCGACCTCAAGGGGATGGGGTTGCGGCCAGGCGAAGAACAGGGCACCCATGGCCTGACTGCTGCCCGGCAGCGGCGCGGCGGCAATGGCATGCCAGCCCACCGCTCCGATTGCGTCGGCGAGATGCGGGTAGCGGGCAAGAATCGATGCCCTGTCATCGAGGAAGACGGGCATGCCGGCGCGTACGGCGTCGGCCGCCGGCAGCGGGTCGCTGACCGAGATCGGTAGCCACCTGGCAACCGCCGGCGGCAGATCGGTGGGACCGATCAGACCGATCTTCTGCTCATCCCGGATCAGCAGCCCGACATAGGACGGGCCGAGTGTGCCGCTGACCAGGTTGCCCACGGCGGCAACGACGCCGTCACGCGTATCCGCGTCGGCCAATGTGGTGCTGGCGGCGAGCAGGACCTGGCTACGGTCGAGGGCGAGCGCCAACCGGGCGGACAGCCGCTCGGCCATGGTCTGGGCGGCGACCCTCGCCTCCAACTCACGCTGGGCTCGGTTGGCAACGATGCGTAGCCGCAACTTCGCCGAACAGGCGGCGGCCAGATCAGCCAGCAGCGCAAGCTCGGCGTCGGTCCAGCTCCGGGGCGAGGTGTCGATCGCGCACAGGGAACCGAGAATATTCTCCTCTTCGTCGAACAGCGGCATCCCGGCGTAGCCCACGACCCCGAGATCCTCGATAGCCGGGTTGTCGCACACCCGATCATCGCCACGAGCATCGCTGATCACGAGAGGCTTGGCCGACGTCACCACCCGTTGGCAGAAGGAGTGGCTCAGCGGTGTCTGCCGGGTGGTAGCCCACGGCTGGCCCAGCCCGGTCGCGCCGGGGAAGTACTGACGGACCTCGTCGACAAGCGATACCAGGGCAATCGGGACGCCGATGACCTTCGCCACCATGCGTGCGAACCGATCCAACGCCTCGTCCGGTGCAGCAACCAGCGCAGTCGCCCGAACCGAGGCCAGCCGGTCCTCATCGTCCAACACGCTGCCCCGCCCTGAAAAAGTGCGCCGCCCGACCGGGGCCGGCGTCGGCCAACCTACCCGTGGCCCACCTTCCTACCCAAGCGTCCCAGCCAGAACACACCGGTACCCGGCCAGGTGACGGACCCCAGGTGGTCGCCCGAAGGCCAAACACCTACCGATAGGCCAGAGACGAGGGGGGTTGACCGGTTTCCCGGCCCTTGAGCCACCTGTGCCAATCCTCCCCCGATCGCATCAGGGGTGGAGAGTAGGTAAGACCGCCGCGGAGCGCGCAGTGGAGAGCCAATAGCAATGCAGCCTGCGCGTCAGCTGCGGCACGGGGACAGGTCGGGCGCCATCCGGCGGATAACCAGCCCGTCCCGGTCGTGATATTCGAGAACAATGTCAGGTTGATCGTCGGCGTCCGGGGCTCCCTCGTCGGCCTGCTGGTGACTGACCGCGCCACCGGGCCCCGCCGGGTCGCCAGCGGTCACGTCGATATCAACGCGCCGCACGTCGTCGCCGGTCTGAGCGAACGGTTCGCTGGTGATTACCGCAAGCGCCGACTCCCCGTGCTCGGACGGTGCGCCGGCGGCAGACGGGTTGGGCCTCGAGACCAGGCAGCGGCATGCCAGACCGCGAGCGTGCAGCGCCCGCACAAGCTGACCGACGAAGGGAAGAAGCGAGTCGGGACAGGTGACCGCCACTCGCAGACCCCTGCCGGCCGCCGCAGCCACGATCGAATCGGCGACGGCCGACAGCACCTCCCGCTCACGTGCGATCGAGGAAAGATCAGGCACAGTGACTCCCTTCCACCCAGACTTGCCGTCACCTGCCGCCTCAACGCGTGATGACGATGCGGCCCGGGCCTTTCAGGTATGGCCCCGGCTCCGTCGCCGGCCTGAATTCCATCCCTGCCAGCAGCACAAGCGCAGCGAATGCGGGCTCTTGTTACACCGCCCTAACGAGACCGGCTGTCCCGGCGAGCTCTACAGCTCCAAGTGGGCAGGACGTCGACCGGCTCCGGGGCCGGCGTGTTGACGGACTTCCGTGATAAATCGGTATCAGGACCTGCGTGACGCTCCACGGAACCTGGGATCCGCGACGCAGCTAAGGGTCCGTCCGCCAGGCGGTTGGGCCGACCAGCATGGCGGAGGGGCAGACGCCCTGATCGGTTCACCGTAGGCTCCGGGCATGCTCCGTCCCTCCCCATGCGGCGGCAGAGCCCGGCTGGCGAGACTCGGCCGAGGCCGGTACGTGTGACGGCCACTCCGCCACCGTCTTCGCCCGACCCGGAGCGGACAGGACCGCAGCAGATGTCACCATTGCCGGCTGCGCTGCCGCCACGCCCGCCGTCGGCCAAGCGTGGGCGGATCGCCGCCGGTATCGGCATCGCCCTCGCCGGCCACCTGCCCGCAAGCGGCCTGTGGCTTCTCTCGTTCTACACGTTCGTCTACTACGCGAGCCCGGACTCGCTGTTCATGGTGGACTGCCTGGTAATACTCCTCCAGTTGGCCCTGTTCGCCTGCTGCGCCGTGACGGGCAGTGTGTTGGTCAGGCGCGGCGATCGCGGCCTCGGACTGGGCCTGCTCGTTGGTTGGGTCACCGGCATCGTCGCGCTCGTGCTGGCCACCGCCCTGATCGCCTGCTCCGCGCCGGCTACCTGATCGTTCAGCCGCACCTGTCACGGAGGTCCCGAGACCGATCTGTAAGGCCATGTCGCCTCGGTCAACTCCTCAGGAACGCGAGCAGATCTTTGTTGACCTGGTCCTGGAGCGTGGAGGTGATGCCGTGCGGCGCGCCGGGGTAGTAGATGTCCTTGGCATTCGCGATGAGCTGAGCCGTCTTCCGCGCCGAGTCCTTGACCGGGACGATCTGGTCGTCCTCGCCGTGCAGCACCAGGGTCGGGATGTCGAACTTGGCGAGATCGTCGCGGAAGTCGGTCTCGGAGAAGGCCTTGATGCTCTCGTACGCGTTCCACAGGCCGGCCTGCATGCTCCACAGCCAGAACTGATCGAGGATCCCCTTCGAGACCTTCGCGCCCTGCCGATTGGCGCCGTAGAACATCTGCGCCAGGTCCTGGTAGAACTGCGACCGGTCCTTCATCAGGTTGGCGCGCATCTCGTCGAAGACGTTGAGCGGCAGGCCCTCGGGGTTGTCCGGCGTCTGCACCATGATCGGCGGCACGGCGGAGATGAGGACGGCTTTGGCGACCCGTCCCGTCCCGTGGCGGCCGATGTAGCGCGCGACCTCACCACCGCCGGTTGAGTGCCCGATCAGTGTGGCGCCAGTGAGGTCGAGCGCCTCGATGACCGCCGCGAGGTCGTCGGCGTAGCCGTCCATGTCGTTGCCGCCGAAGGCCTGGCTCGACCGGCCGTGGCCGCGGCGGTCGTGCGCGACGACCCGGAAACCGTTCTGGACGAGGAAGAGCATCTGCCCGTCCCACGCATCCGCGCTCAGCGGCCAACCATGGGAGAAGGTGACAACCGGGCCGGCACCCCAGTCCTTGTAATAGATCTCGGTGCCGTCCTTGGTGGTGATGTAGCTCATGCCGCTGTCCTTCCGATTCGTCACGGTCGGCATGCCGGCCGGACCGGCCGGTACGGCAGCGCCACCGAAATGTCGCAATAGCGGATGCGGCAGCTCCGCGCCCGGGATGTCCGCTTTACCCGATACTAGACAGCAGCCGGCCAGCCAGGCGGCCGGAACGGGCGAACGCGGGCCAGATTGCGGCACACCGACCAGGGCTGCTGAAAGGCAGACGTACCGCACACAGCGGCCGGGCACCCAGCCCGGCCGCGGCGTCACGGTTCGAGATGCTGCCAGTTGGTGCGGCGTAGCTCCTCGGCCAGAGCGGGGACCGCGGACTCGGGAAAACGGCCCGCCCACATGCCGAGGAAGTCTTCGTTGTCCACGTAGAGCTTCCAGTCGCTGATGTTGGCGTGCCGCAGCAGCACGAACGGCACGGGCGACCTGAACGGGTGGAAGTCAGGGTTGTGAACCGACGCCAATTCGTTCCGTTCGTGAAATTGCCCTATCACCACGCCGTCCTGGGCGTAAGAGGGTTTCAGCAGCTGTGCTATCTGAGCGTCGCTCAAAATATCGTTTGCCCGATCCGCCGACACATCCGTGAAAACGACGACGATCGCTTTGAAGGCGATGTCATCACCTTGCACAGGTTCAGCGCGCAGGAGTCTTCCTTTGTAGTCGTTCACGAGCTGGACGACATCCGCCACGCCGCGATTGGCGATCCGCTCTGGAGCCAGCCAAAGCGTGTTGCGCTCCATCGCCCTGCCCACGAAGGGGCATACCGGCCCGCCCCGGCCGAGATCATTGTTGGGCATGGCAACGAAGGTCCTGATCCAGTCTGCGACGACGCGCAGCGCATTGAGATCGCTGTCCGCGAGACCTCTCGTCTTGCTGGTGTCCTCGAGATCCTGGACGACGAGAAGACTGCTGATCTGTGCTGGCATGGGGCTCAAACTACCGGCCGACCTTGCGGCTTGCGGCCGGATCCAGGAATGAACGATGACGGAGGAAGGGGGAGCCACCGTGCGGTGAACGCCTACCTGTTGGCCCGACGGATTTGCGGTTCCCTGCAGGTCGGCCCGGTGGCGCTGCTCGACGTCGACCGGCTGCGGGAGCTGGCTAGTTCGTCATGATCATGTGGCACCGATCCGGCACAACTGAGCGTGCGTAACGGCGGAAGGTGCCGAAAGCCGACGGAAGGCTCGTCGACGGGTAGCGGGAGGTCGGGAAGCTGAGGGTCCAACAGCCTTCCAGCAGTCAGCGCGGCGCCGCCTCGGCGATACAGGGTTTGCCGAGGCGGCGCGGGAGGGTGTTCAGGTGGGTTGGCGTGAGTTGGTGGTGGTCACGCTCGCTTCTTGAAGGTGGACCGTGCCCACAGGTATCCGATGAGGGCGATGGCGACGCACCAGGCGAGGGCGGGGATCACGTCGCTGGTGGCCGGTGCGCCGTTGAGGAGTCCGCGGAGGGTTTCGATGATCGGGGTGAAGGGCTGGTATTCCGCGAATTCTCGGAGTCCGGGTCCCATTTTCTGGGCGGGCACGATGGCGCTGCTGAAGAACGGCAGCATGACCAGTGGCACGGCGGCCAGGCCCGCGGTTTCGGGGGATTTCGCCGACAGTCCGAGGGCGACGGTGAGCCAGCCGGCGGCGACCCCGAGCAGCACGATGATGCCGGCCACGCCGAGCCAGTCGAGGAAGCTTGCCGCCGGGTGGAAGCCGAGCAGGAAGGCCACCCCGACGAGCGCGGCGATGGCGACCAGGTTGGTCAGCACACTGGCGATGACGTGACCGGTCAGCACCGCGCTACGGGAGACGTCCATGACTTTGAACCGGT